>JBEIEO010000154.1:0-7306 GCA_040382895.1 Halobacteriovoraceae bacterium | reverse complement strand
CAATCCTTTGTTTTTACTTACTCGATGCTACTCCTCAGGAAGTAGCATCGGCAAAGGATGATCATAAAAGACAGGTTTTTTAAGATTGCATTTTATTGAAATAAATAAAGGCGGTTACGCGAAGAATAGACTGCCAAAAAATCTTCATAGATCACCAGATCTGAGAAGATAGCAGAGAAATCATAACCTAGACTAAATTGGTCGGTCACTTTTAACGTAAGTGGATCAACCGCTTGAATCTTTCCATCAAAGCTTGCCACCACGAGCATATCTTTCCACCACGCGACAGCGCTTATGGACTGACTGGAAACTTTCACTTTCTTAAGCACCTGGCCATCCAGTCCCATAATAATGACTTCACCATCATTAGTTCCCAGAATCAACTGCTCCCCTTTGAGTAAGGGATGTGCCATAACACTCACACCGAAGGTTCGGGAAATGGCACCGGAGTCTGGATTAATCGCCTTCAGTTCTCCAGAGGGAGAGCCAGAGATAATGAGACCACCAGCAAGCAACGGATTTAGATCGACATCCACAAATTTCGAGTTTTCTACCAGCTTGGTTTCCCACAACAAGAGACCTTCATCCATGGAAAGTGCTCCTAGGAATCCATCAGCGAAACCAACGATTACCTTGTTTCCAATGATTAGTGGTCGAGTGGTTCGCTGAAGTGTGGTGGTTACAGGAACTGCACGTTTATAAACCCAGATAATTTTTCCGGTCTCAGCGTCCAGATGAACGATCTGATGACCTCTCAGGTATACAAACAGGTGACCATTATGAAAAACCGGAGCACTCTCAATTGGTGCTGCCAGGTCGATAGCGTATTTCAACTTTCCAGAAAGATAGTGACGCACAAAGAAGCGACCATTCAATCCACCATAGGCAACGTGTTCGTTGAACAATTCAACCGGTCCACCCAGAGGTGTTTTTTCATCTGTTTTCCAAAGAGTGCGGCCGGTTTCGATGTCATAAGCAGACATTTCACCATTCACACTACCCATGAAAACGATGTCATTAAAAACCCGGGGAGCTCCGAATCCAATAGGAAGATTTCCAGACTCATAAGGAGCATCAAGATTTTTTGACCAGGCTACCTTAAAAAAATTATTCTCTCTTTCTGGTGCCTGAGGTTTAAAACTACCGCAGCCAAAAAGAGAGAAAGCTAAAACTAAAAAAAGAAATTTCATTGAGCTAGTTTACCGAGATAGAGCTTAGACAATTTGGCCTGCTCATCATTTGGGAAAGTGTTAAGAACGTATTCAAAATGCGTCTGGGCTTTGCCTTTCTCGCCTTTAGCGAGATTTAAGCGACCAAGCTCATTATTCACTCGGGCGGCCATGAGAACTTCTTTGTCTTTTGCCAGAGTTTCCAGGACCGCAATGGCTTCATCTAACTTGCCAAGTTTTTCTAGGATAACTGCGCGCTGGGAAGCAACGAAAAAACCCGAGATGGGGTGGGTTGTATTAATTTTTGAGAGAACAGCTTCGGCTTCATTGAGTGCCTGTTTATCCATCAAAAATTTTCCTATTTCCAAAGCTATCGGAACCATTGTCGGAGAAGTCTGAACGTCTTTATCGAGGGCTTCAAATTGTTTTAGCAATTCAGGGATTAAAACTTTTCCATCTTTTGCCCCTTCCCAGGTCTTTGATTGAAAATCAAAAACTTTACCGGCAACATCCTGAGCTTTGGATTTCTTTGTCTGATTCCAAAGAACATAACCTGTAACTGCGACTAAAACTGCGATGATGGCAGCGAACACAGCTTTACGGTTTTCATAAAGAGTGTGACCGAAGTCTGTGCGGTTAAGAGTTTGCTCAAGTGTCTGGGTCTGAGTCGCGTCGCTCATGGAGATCCTTTTGTCTTTGAAAATTACCTTAGAAGTTTAAAACCTCAGGACTAACGTTGTCAAAGATCAAAAGATTCCCTAGACTTAACTTATGAAACAAAAAATTCTACTGCTCGCACTTCTCCTCCTCCCCTCTTTGGGCCTGTGCGCTGATCTGCGGGGAAGAATGGGTCTGGGATTTACCAATCAACTGGCCAATGACATTCCTGCCCTTTCTATGAAGGTCCAGCAATCTAAGACTTTTGCTCTGGGAGGCATCCTTGGTTTCAAATCTGATCAGGAAAATACTCTTTATGGAGCGGGAATTAAGCTTTACCGCATCATTTTTGACGAGCCACAGCTCAATTTCTACATGGCAGGACTTTTAGCGGCAGAAAACTATCTAGATGAAGATGAAAAAGTAGCTTCGGGCTATCAAATCGATGGAACCATGGGCACTGAATTTCATTTCCAAGGGCTAGAGAGTCTGGGGTTCAGTTTCGAGTTCGGATTATCTGTTCGTAAAGCCGATGCTCAATCTGGATCGAGCTTCCAGACCTTGGGAGATAACTTCCTGAAGGCTGCAATCCACTTTTACTTATAATTATGCTGATAAGACTACTCCTCATATCAGGCTTCCTCTTTAGCTTCCAATGTTTTGGTCAATCCTCAGATCAAATCATGCAGGAGCTCGAAGACGATACCACGCTCAATGGTGGAGATATCTTTTCTGATTTCAATGAAGATCTTGAATCCAGCCAGGTGCTGGAAGATGAGCGCTTCTATCGTTATGGCCGCTTTTTTTCGGTCAATCTTGGTGGAGGTATTACCACTTTTACCGGAAACCGCGGTCAGGCCTATGAAGATAACCATCCAACCTTTCACCTTTCCACCAATTATTTTTTAGATTTTCAGAAGGCCATCGTCCTGGGGCTTGAGTATTCAAAACACACCATGGTGCTGGATACTGTGGTCAATGGTTATCCGACCTCTGGCCGCATTGGTGCCGTGGTTACAGACATGACCAGGGTTTTTGTAGGCTACAAATATTTTATCGATGCCACTGATCTTGGGACAGCGATTACCTACTCCAATCCCTACTTCATCGGCCGTCTTGAGTATTGGTATCAAACCAATAAATTCCTGGATCGTCCGGAAATTGCACGTCAGAAAGGCGGGGGTATTGGAACAGGTCTGGGCTTTGGCTTTGAATTTCCAGTGGAACTGAAGATGTCATACGTGGACGTGGAATTTCTTTACCACGTGGTGAACTTCTTTGATAAGTTCACCCAGGATTATCGTCAGAACCCAAATCTCGCAGGTAGCTCGTATGGTTACGAGGACTTGACCGGTAATGTGATCTCGGTCATCGTAACCTATAACTTCACCTGGTAATCACATCCCGGAACAAAACTGCTCCAGGATGCGACCACATTCAATCTAGCGATTCGACTTCTGATTATTTTTCTCAACTCGCTTCATTCGTCTTTCAATATCGGTTGATGTTCTGAAAATCAAATGCACCGGTGTATTGGTAAGATCAAACTCATGTCTCAAACCATTTACGAGGTAACGCCGGTAATTATCAGGAATCCCCTGGGACTTATTTGAGAAAATCAAAAACGTCGGCGGCGAGGACTTTAGCATCGAAGCATATTTAATCTTAAAGCGGGCACCACTGGTGCGCTTCACGATCACGGGATTTTTCTCGGTCAAGGTAGACAGACAACGGTTCAAAGCACCTGTTGGAATCTTGCGATTACGAATAACAATCGTGCGTTTGATAGCTTCACGCAGATAGTTGATGTTGCGGTTTTTCTGGGCCGAAATCGTCACCAGCTGACAGAAGCCAAGCCAAGGTACTTGATCCCGTAGATTCTGGGTCCATTCTTTTTTCTTTTTCGCATCCGCAAAGATTTCTCTCAGAAGATCGATCTTATTCAGACACACGATGAGAGATTTTCCTTTCTCCAGAGCGATATCGATCAGACGACGATCCTGGTGAGTGATTCCGAGAGTGGCATCTATCATAAACAGCACCACGTCAGTTTCAGAGATCGCACGCAATGAGCGGTAGACGGACTGGGTTTCGATGAAACCATCAACTAGTTTCGCTTTACGGATACCGGCAGTATCCACCAGCTTAATGGAGCGCCAACGATTCACGTGTTGGGCGTGTTCCAGATGCTCCGGCTTTTCTTCGGGTGCGTTCCAGTTGTTTTCGATCTCACTTAAGATCTGCTTCTCAGAGAAGTAATCTTCTCCGGTGTTCGTTTCATCATAGTTAAAGTCTGCCGCTCCCCGAGTCTCTTCCTCTTCTTCGGCAAAGCCTTTGAATTCCTCAGTGGCCCCAAATTCGACGTAGATTTTCTTTTCGTTTTCAGTAAGCTCTTCATCATCAGGGTTATCCAGATCAATGTCGCCGGACTGAGCGAATTTTTTCATCTCTTCATAGATCTTGGTGTTGTCTTTTCTGAAAGCATTATCTTGAGATGAAAGGATGTCGATATCCGGACCAAAATAAAGATCGACGTAACCTTCAATTGGATCCACCGTCGTTCCGGCAATCTCTGAGACCAAGGCCCGCTGAGCCCCGACCAGGCAGTTAAGCAAAGTTGATTTCCCCGCATTCGGGGCACCGATAATGGCGACTGAAGCCACTACATCATTTCTCGGTTTAACACCATTTTGTAAATGCTCATCTTCCAGAGCTTCTTTGATCTCAGAGTTCTTCTCGAATTTTTTAAGTTCAAACATCAGCTTTTCACGAAGATCGTTAAAGCCTCGGTTATGTTCAGCTGATAGCCGGTGCATGTCTTCATCACCCAGACCGAGATTATAGAAGTCGTACTGCTCCCCTTCCTGTTTCTCAGAATCAAACTTGTTTAAGAGTAACCAGAAGGGTTTCTTTACCGATCGGATGTAATCACAAATACCTTTGTCAAACGGCAAAAGCCCCTCACGTACATCCACAACAAACAATACCAGATCTGATTCATTGATAGCGATCTTGGCGTGATCGGCCATAATGTTAAAGAAAGGATCCACATTATTTTTTTTCTTGGGATCAATCTCAATCTTGTCCGGATAGAATCCGCCGGTATCCACTAAAATGATCTCTTCTTCGGCGAGTTTACCTTCGTAAAGCTCATCCAACTTCATGATGCCGTAGTGGCGATCGCGGGTTACCCCGGGCTGATCGTGAGTCATGGCGAGGTATTGTTTTTTCATCAGTCGGTTGAAGATGGTACTCTTTCCGACATTGGGTCTTCCGATGATGGAGACCACCATTGATCGTTTATTCATTATTTCTTCCTCCACACTCGGGCAGATTTTTGCGTACGTGGGAGTCCAATTTCATCCAGTACAAAGTTGTTATTAAACCATTTTGGGGGAAACCTTGACGTGCAAGTTCAGGTGAACTTTCCCACCGGTCATGGCTTCGATTTTTTTCCTTGCATTGACACCGATTTCTTTAATAACCGATCCACCACGGCCTACCACGATGGCACGCTGAGAAGGACGGTTCACAAGAATTGAAGCTGAGATGTGAGCTTCAGGTGCTTCATCTTCATCTTTTTTACGTACGTCTTTGTACTCATCAATCACGACGGCTACTTCGTAGGGAAGCTCTTCTTTCAAGAGGCGGAAAGCCTGCTCACGGATGTATTCTGTCGCAAAGAAGCGCTCATTCATGTTGGAGACATCACCATTTGGATATAGATGAGGGCCACTTTGAGAGGCATCCTGAATCGCACCGGTTAGTTCGTGGATATTGTGACCGTCTTTTGAGCTGATGATGAAATGCTTCTCAATGGCCGGGCACAATTCAGTCAGTGCTTTCATAGTTTCAGTAAGGGTTATAGCTTCTTTATTGACCAGATCGGCTTTGGTGAAAATGATCCAGGTACGCGTCAGTGGATGTTCAAAGTTTTTTAAAAAGTCTTTGAATTCACCCACGATGTTTGTGGTGAGATCCAATAGCACAAAGTTCAGATCCACTCCTTCAGCACCCATCTGGGCCTGACCATTCATGCGCTTATTGAGCTCTTGATTATTGGAGTGAACCCCCGGGGTGTCGACCAACACTACTTCTGTGCGATCAATGGTGAAGGCGCAATGGAAGTTGTTTCTGGTGGTCTGTGGTTTAGAACTCACAATCGAAAGATCGAATCCCAAAAGATGATTGATGAAAGAGCTCTTTCCGACATTGGGCTTGCCCAAAACAGCAATCATGATGGCTTTGTTATGCGGATGTTGATCAGTTAAAAGCATATGGTCTCCTTAAAACAGTTTTTCTTTTAGTACTTTCTGAGCAAGCTCTCGCTCGCCGATTTTTTTTGAACTATACTCGCCTTGTGCCAAGAGTTTTTCATTCACAAAGAGCTGAACCAGAAAATTCATTCCCCGGGCCGAAGCCGTGTAGCGAGGCAGGGTTTTGTATTTTGCAAGAGTGGCCTCTTGTAGTTTTGATTTTGCATCAAATTCATCCAGCACGCTCAGCTCAAAGGCTGCACTCAAGTATTGCTGGAACCATCCCAGTACCAACTTCTGGGTAAAAGCATATCCCTTAAAGTGATAGATCTGCCCGATGAGCGCTTCCATGGTGTCGGCAAGAACCACTTCCTGATTGAAGAGTTGCTTTTTGAACTCTCCCTTACCTACCAGAATAAGCTGGTTTAGTTTCAGTCCCTGTGCCACAGTTGCAAGAGACTTCTCATTCACCAAACTGCTTCTTAGCTTAGAGAGCTTCCCCTCTTTTTCCTGAGGATAGCGCTTGATAAGTTCTTCACTGATAATCAGCTGCAGAACCGAATCACCTAAAAACTCCAGAGTCTCCTGATTGATGAGTTGATACTCATGAGAAAAGGAGGCGTGAGTAAACGCTATGACCAGAGCATCTACTGGGATGTCCAGCTCATGCGCTTGAATAAAATTTTGGTAATCCGAATGATAAAGAAGTTTGGAGAGCTCGCTGGATGCAGAACCTTCAAACAAGTTGATCAAAGAATTGTGCAGGCTCATGTGCGCCATACATCACCTTAAGGTCGTCTTTCTTCATCCTCTTTGGAGATGAAGCAATTAGTTTAATAAGTGGTCAGAGAGAGATGGGCTATAGATAGAGGGTTTGAAGTCATAAGGCAAACCCTTCAGTAAAGAATATGGAATATATACAGACTAGTGCGGTGGGTTAAATCTTTATTCGAGCGTTTGCCTTCCTCAGGCGTTCAGCCAGGGTCTTCACCAGAATTTCCAACCACTTCGGCTGGCCGGAGAAGATTTTCTCAAAAGTCTCTCTTGGGATCTCAATCAGTTCACAATCGGTTAAGGCCTTAACTGTCGCTGAACGAGCCTCGTTATCAAGAAAAGAGATTTCTCCCACCAATTCTCCGGAATAAATATGTCCTAGAATAATGTCCTCACCATTGCGTTTCTTCGTCACCACTAACTGACCTGATTGTACCCAATAAAGGCTGT
>JBEIEO010000153.1:0-7313 GCA_040382895.1 Halobacteriovoraceae bacterium | reverse complement strand
GCATTGTGATTTAGTTTTTCACGAAGAGATTTAACACCATTGAAGGCATTAGCACCCATACGGTCCATTTTGTTAAGGAATGCAAGACGAGGAACGCGATAACGCTTCATCTGACGGTCAACTGTGATTGACTGAGACTGAACTCCGGCAACCGAACAAAGAACGAGGATGGCCCCGTCAAGAACGCGCAGAGAACGCTCAACTTCTACTGTGAAATCCACGTGGCCCGGAGTATCGATCAAGTTGATCTTGATGTTCTTCCCATCGCCTTCAGCAAATGTGATTCCAGCTTTATCGATACCAGTCCATTCAACTGTTGTTGCAGCTGAAGTGATGGTAATCCCTTTTTCACGCTCTAGTTCCATGTGGTCCATAGTCGCGCCTGAACCGCCACCTTTAACTTCTTCGATCTTGTGGATCTTAGAACAGTAGAAAAGGATACGTTCAGAAAGGGTGGTCTTACCAGAATCGATGTGGGCGGAAATCCCAATGTTTCTGGTCTTGTTTAAGTTCTTGTCAATCATCTGCACTCCAATAAAAGTTGAATGTTGGATGGGTGTTAAATTTTTTTAGCCTGCATCATAATGGAATCCTTAAAGTTTCGTCAATTTCTTTCCGGCCAAAATTGAGTCATTTTTGCTTATTGCCAAAAGGTGATTTTTCGACGAAATAAATACCCCTATGAGCGGTAAGAAGGATTTAGATAAATCAACACTCTACGAGGCGGTAAAGACGCTCGTGGAGAGCCCAGCAAAGCACATCCACCTTGACCAGCAGAAGCTGTTTACCCTCTTCAGCGTCGCCTTCCAGTACATACTGTTTCGGTCTACCAAACACCCTGGCCACTATATTATCCGGATTGAAGACTCCCTTTTGGCCGAGAAGCTGGCACGAAAGGCCAAAGATGATACAACACGTCGGTTCATGTCCCGGCTGATTGTTCCTCGTCGCTTAACCTATGGTAACTCCACTTTTCATTTGGATTATTTCCCATTGGCCACTCGGGGTACTACCAAAGACCTTCCCAAAGAAAAAATTCAGGGCGCCATTATTGTAAAAAATACGTCTCACAATCCTCTGATTGATGAAACAGATTTCCGCCACGTTAATGATGATGCCCAGGCGGTGGGACTTTTTGGAAAACACTATTATCTCAATTCATTAATGGATATCGCACCTCGAACTATCACTATTGCTTTCAATGAGGATTTTGATCAGACTGAAGCGATTCAATTTGATTTTATTGAAGAAAGTTCAGAAAGATATGTGGATGGTGTAAGAATCTCTGGTGATATTCAGTTCGAAGAAGACTAAAATTTATTTCTTAACACCTTCATGAAATTCAGCTTCAGATATCTGGCCTGCTCGATCCCATTCTTTCCAGAATCCTTGCTTGAGATCAGATTTATATTTTCCCTGGGATTTGATGTTGCCGTTACCGTAATAGAAAACCCACACGCCACTTTTAAATCCATTCACATACTCACCTTCGGCAAGTAATTTTCCAGAATCATAGTAATGCTTCCAAAGGCCACTGCGCTTGCCTTTGACGATTTCTCCCTCCGCGGCCAGCACTCCGGATTCAAAAAAGATTTTCTGGCATTCGTCTTTCAAAGTCTTGGGATGAAAAAGGTCCTGAGGCGGCAATTGCCATCTAAATCCATTGATGGATTCCTGCATCTGAAGTTTCCGAGCTATCTTCATGATAAAGTAGCGTGCCCCTTCTTTCTCGGAAGGAGTAACTTCCTTCAAATAAGTTAATTCATCTTTGAGTTTGGGCATGTGCTTTGGGATGGTGGATTCAAGCGACATGATTTTATCATCCGGCATCCCCTGAATACACTTTGCTAATACTCCCAACACCTGATCCTGGTGGCCAATGACGGCATCAATCTCATCGCTGGGAAGATTCAAAAAATCTTCGAACGTCCGGACGTTTTTCATCACGTAGGTCATGAAAACCGGATCCTCCAGGATACCCGTCATAAAAATTTGCTGCCGACTGGTGGATCCAGTGGTCTCCATATTGAGCACAAATTCTTTGAAGCCATCAAACTGGCGTTTCTTTATACGGTCAAGCATTCCCATGGATGAAGATTATAAGAGACATGGCCAGTAAAATCACTTTATTAAGATTTTCTTGATGCCTACCCCTTTATAAGTTCGCTAACCCATTAAAATGACTTTAGCGGGCTTTCAGACTTTTCAGGTAAGGCACAAGAAGTTTGCGGGGCTCAGGCTTTTGGATCTGGGTAAATACCAATCAGTGCCGAGTGAGCGCCGGCAGCAGAGTCAGGATGAAGATGAGGAAGAGAGCTTGTTAAGCAAAGATTGGGTGATTCAAAAGAAGGTAAAATTCCTGAGCTATTGGATCAATACATTCCAGAGTGAACCGTCCATGAGATCATGAAATTTCTGTGGATTATTTTTGAGGCTACCGGTGTTGATAATGTTGCCAGACCAATCGGTATAGCGTTTATACTTACCTAGAAATTCCAGAAATTCTCCTTCAGTGTGTTTACCCTTTTGCAATCGAAAATAATTGCCTGAAACATCATACAGGATTTCAACGTACTCCTTACCCAGAATTTTGTTTTTCGGGGTGATGATGCGCCGGGATCCTTGATCTTTGAGGACCTAAAGATATTTTCAAAATTCATATTTTTTCAGGTGCATTCAAAGAAGAAGCACAAAAGCAAAATTAAATCGGGAGAGCTTATTTTTCTATCCAAAACATGATATTGAAGAACTTGAGAAATAAATCGAAATCAATCATTGCTATACATGTACTACGACATAACGCTATGCTAATCTATTAAAATCATTGATATATGTACTAACAGTAATACGATAAAACCCCGCAGAAAAATTAGTAAGCTATGAAAAATTACGATTTGTTTGAAGAAGCGCATAGGATCGAGCCCAAACTCACAATTGATGATTGGTTAAGGTTCGAAGAAATTCTGATTAGCAGAAAAGCCAGAGAGGGAGAAATCATTCTCTCAAAGGGTGCCAGTAGCTCAAGCATGTATATCGTAAAAACAGGGCTCTTTAAAATGTATCATCTCAATGAGAACTGGCGAGAATACGTTTTAAACTTCTACCAAAGACTAGATGTCATCATTCCTCTCTTAGACATTACAAACAATAAAATTTCCAGCGTAGGCCTTGAATGTATCACCGATGGGGAAATACTTTGTTTTGACATTGAAAAGTTGGACATTCTGATTGAAGAAAAACATGTCCTTGCAACACTTTCCCTTAAAGTCATAAGCATGTATTATAAAAAAAAAGAAAAACGAGAATTACAGATCCTGGCACTTAATGCGCTTGGAAGATATCAGGCGCTCCAAGAAAACTGGCCACAACTTCTTGAAGATGTTCCACAACACCAAATTGCAAGCTACTTGGGTATCACCCCTGTTGCACTAACCAGACTCAAAAAGACAGGAAAAACGTCTAAAACAAAGAAGACTAGATGACTCATAGTAAGGTTCTTTAGTATCAGGATTTCGTAAAGATAAAAATCAAACTTCCGTTTTACATGTTCTATGATCAATTTTTAAAATGACCCCATAATATAGTCATCAAAAGGTTTCTCCTCAAGAACCCATGAGCCTGGTCATTGTTTGGTAGCTGCTAAATTGTATTTTCTGATGAAGAGATCGATGATTCCTGTTTTGAGTTTCAATCAAGGTTCGCATTCACGTTCATAGTAACATAGATACTATTTTCGGCATCCACGTTGACGGACTACGCATAGGCCAATGACGAGGCAGCCGGCGCAAGCAAACGGGTCCATTTTTTCGCCCGAGGAGAAGTGTACTTCATAACGAAGAGGTTATTGATGCCGCTCTCAATTTAATCGTCAAGATCGCCGATCATGAAACCTGTGACGTAAACCTTGTTTACTGATTCGATCTCAGTTCCTCGACCGTCGGTTGTAGATGCGGCATCGCACGGGACCTGGTCCACTGGTTTACACCGATTGAATTGTATTTCGCATCGGCGGTTCCTGCCAAGACCTGTCCGTCAAGATAACCCGTGGTATCTCCCGTCTGCTAGAAACTTCCAGAACTGTCCACACTGGAAATTCTTCCACTGATCAGAATCTTTTTCTTCTGTTTAGCAGAGGAAAGAAAGTTCAGACTGATAAGGGCAAAAATTAGAGTTATAAACAGATACCTAAAAAAAAAAAATGAATCCAGCCATTCTTAAAAATAAAAATCTGTACTAGTCACATCTTGAGCCTGGCATAAAGATAATCTTCCAGGAGTTAAAAAAATTCCATAATACATATACATTATCAAATTGATTAGTTAGTTGCATGAACTGTCCAACAAAGACAACATGGAAAAGCAAAGAAAAGCCTTCATGACTCTTTCAATTTACATTTCTCAATTGAATACGAGTACCTTCGTAAAAGGGAAATTCCTAAGTAAACTTCTCTCGAAGATGGTTCCTCGGTCTAGAATTTCTATGATTCAAAAATCAACGAAAGACGAAGCAAGAACTATTCTTGTCCACGATGGACTCTTACATGAGAAAAACCTGACGCTATCAACACTCAACTTAACCAGCGACGGTGATAAACAAGTCAGCATTGTAGCGTTGTACGAACCCTCAAACACTGATGCCCGCAAACTGATCCATGAGCTCCAGCGAATCATGAACGTCTACTCGAATAAAAATATCATGGCCTTGACCGGAGAGGACTTTAACCCTATCGGAAAACTCCAGATCGATAACGTAACGAAGGTCATCAAATGGGACAAACCGGTTGAGCGAATCATAGTCGAATACTTTCGCGAGAACTGGTTTCTCCGGGGCACAGATTTTGTCATAAATAAGGTTGATTCCTTTCTCATCCAACCCATGCAAAAGTTTCAGGGTCTGACAACGACCTTCATAACTCTCGCAAATGAAGTCTCTACGCGAGAGTCAAACTCTTCAACAATGATTGAGTTCCATGAGCTCATACCGACAAATATATATTATCTGAACCAATTCAGGCTCAAAGGTTTCACTCCTCAAATCGCTTGTATTGCCTGTGAATTCATGGTGAATTCAGATAAACAATCGATCAAAGAAAAATTTAAACTCAATGACCAACAATATTCGATGGTGATCGATTTCATAAAGGAACGGATCACTCCTGAAGACGACCAGCTGTGGTTGAAAATCTCTAAGATTTCTTAATCAATGAGATTTTCTTCCAGCAGAAAACTAGCTTATAATGGAAATTTACCTGAAGCCAGAGCATGTGATTCCGACTTTAAAATCGAGTCTATCAAGGAAAATATCGATTTTCGGATACATCAGGGTGCTAGGTACCATACAAGACTAAGACTTCATCGAAATCTATGCCAAAAGCTTAGAACTATTAGCCTTCCCAACGAATATGAAAAACTTCTGATCTTAATGCAGAACAACCAATCGACCGCAGTTTTTCTTGAATTCCAGAAGGAGATCATCCGCAAGAAAATATTGTCTATCTGCGAGAATGAATTCAGGCTCATGGGACTATCGGACTTTGACTCTGGCAATTAGCTTATTAAACGAGCCCGGGAAAAATCTTTTCAGCCAAACGCCTAGAACTTCTCTTCCCCCAATGACAGCTTCATGTTCTTTTCTTTCAATAACTTTAATTGCCTTTTTCGAAAACTCAGTAGGCTTCATTCCCGATGAAGTGAGTAATTCCTTTTCACCAGTGAGATTTCCGTCCCTCGTCAGAGCATTCATTGAAATATTTGTATCTACGAAGCCGGGGCAAATAAGGGTAACATCGATGGGTAACTTTTCGGCCATGCATTCTGCTCGAAGGGAGTCAAAGAAACCATGTAAAGCGTGCTTCGATGCCGAATAGCCCGAACGAAACGGAGTGCCGAACTTTCCGAGAAGCGAACTAATGACGACGATATGTCCACCGTTTTGTTTCACTAAGAGTGGAAATAGCTTCAAGCAGATCGCCACGTTTCCAAAATAGTTTACATTCATCAAGTCCTTGAACACAGAAAACACCGTATCCCGCACCAAGGATCTCTGAGAAATCCCGGCATTCAGTACCACGACGTCAATCTTTCCGAAGGCCTGCCAGGCCTCTAGCGCAGCTTTTTCACAATTCTCAGTTGTGCTCTGATCGAAAAGAACAATTTTAACGTTCGTAGGGTTAGGGAGGCTCTCGCGCAAAATACTTAACTGATGGTGATTCCGACCACTAATCACAACCCGATTACCCGATAGACCAAATTCTTTTGCGAGAGCATAACCGATCCCCGAGGAGGCACCGGTGATCCAGTAGACCTTCATACAAACTTCCTTTTCTCCGGACTTTTTTGAGGGAAAAAAACATTTTTAAAGGCTGAAACGGTGTTGCCAGAAAACCCGGGAAAAACCCTATAATCGAGTTCTGTCAGGAGTGTTTCAGGAGTGTTTAAAGAACCTTTCTTAATCGCAGAGGCGAACTCATCTGCGATTCCGATGATTTCAGACAACTTATGAGTTACCGTTCCTGGTAGTCTCGTGGGAAAACCACGGCCCTTTGAACGCATGTGATGCTGTTGAAAGGCCTGAAGAACAACGGGACTAATTCCGCCCATTTTTTCCAGGATCTGAGAGGATCGCTCCGGATGGCCAAGGTATTGTGAAAGCCATTCTGGATCATTTTTCCTATTTTCAAAATCAGACTCACATATCCCCATTTCATAGAGAGAAATATCATGAAACAATGCCGCCAGACCTACGGTCTTGAAGGGATTTTCAGAGCAGATTCCAAGTTCTTTTGCAAGCACACCAGAAATTACCGAAACACCTGTGCCATGTTCAAGTGCTTCAACATTTTGGAGGAAGCTACGAATCACATCGCTTTTAGAGGTTGCCAATGTGCTTCTCAATAGGACCGAAAGATTTTCAACAAATCTCTTCCCATAGGTTATCGTCTCGGGTGAACATCCGAAGGCTCCCAGATGGGAGAGGATCTCTTCCCCATGCTTAAAAGTCATAGAAGCTTTGACCTCAGTGGGTATGTCGCTTTTTTTAAGAACTGCTGCGGCAACTTTATCGCTAAAACGAAGGTAGACTTCATGGGACTATCGGGGAATGTAGAAGTATTCTACACCCTTGTTGATGTACTCGTTAACCCTCTGAGGGTTGAAGACATCACCGGAGTTGACAATTTTGACATATTTTTTATCAGAAAGTTTCACAAATACATCAAAGATTGATTGTGAACCAGATACGAATTCAGCTCCCTTGATAGGAATAAACTCCTTAGCGACAGCAGTTGATTGCTGGGATTTAAGCGAAAGTGAGTT
>JBEIEO010000152.1:0-7330 GCA_040382895.1 Halobacteriovoraceae bacterium | reverse complement strand
GCGACTCTGAAAGGTCATCTGCATGGGAATAGAAAGTTTAAGCTCTCTCTCGAGGAGCCTATAGGTTTCTAGACAGTGACGGTAGTACAGATCTCCTTTGTCGAGGACTCTTCTCAGCGGGATCCCGTGGAAGGAAATCACCAGCACATCCGGCGTTTCATTTTTTAAGCGCTCCCGTATCAAACGAGCCGAGTGATCGATGAAACACTTGGCGCGATGATAGCTGTCGAGCACGGTGAAAGTCGGAATATTTACTCGGTGAGAAAATTCTTTTCCAAGCGCATCGACCACACTGGCCACAGTGGATTCTGCATACTGAGGGAACTGTGGCAGCACTAACACCTGTTGCGCGCGAGTAGAGACTGGTTCTTTTTCCCACTCATCAAAAATTTCACCTGGTCGGGGGTCACAGACAAGGAAAGCGTGATTAAGCTCGATGTTGGCATCTAGATGCGGCTTCAAGGCATGGGCGACTTTGATTGTTGTCTTAACCAAAGGGAAGCCGGTCCCATCCCATATACGGGCATAGGCCTGGGCGGATTTTTTGGGTCGAAAGGTGAGAACAAAACAGTACAGAATGATATTCCACAACCAGCGTGGCAGATCCACCACTCGAGGATCCCCTAAGAACTCCTTCAAAAACACCCGGACATCCTGTGGTTTAGCTGTCTTAGGTGAGCCCAGCTGACCGATGACGACTTTGACTTTTGTCATGGAAATGTTCCTGTAGTGTAGAGTTGTAAATATTGATTATTTCTGCCATAAATAGCCCAAAACGTACACGATAACAGGACCTAGACATGACAAAAAAAGCCCATGCCCGAAACTCTAAGGAACTCAAAGGCGTCACGCTCTTGGGTCAAACCCATACCGACTACCCTCAAACCTATGCTCCTGAGGTGCTCGAGAGCTTCCCCAACAAACACCCGGCCACCGACAACTGGACGACTTTTGTGTGCACCGAGTTCACAAGCCTTTGCCCTAAAACGGGCCAGCCCGATTTCGCACGCATCTACATCAACTACATCGCCGACAAACTCATGGTCGAAAGTAAATCACTCAAACTCTACCTCTTTAGCTTTAGAAACCACGGGGACTTTCACGAGGACTGTGTGGCCAAAATGTGCCACGACCTCAATCTGCTGATGAAGCCGCGCTACATCGAAGTGATCGGAGAATTCACTCCTAGAGGAGGGATCGCGATTTACCCCTACGCCTCTACCCATAATGGAAAAAAAGAATATAAAGACCTCTACCTCAAGCGCCTGGCCGACTACTCACCTGGAAAATACACCCTTCCCCTGAGTCGCGTGTACTGATAAAATGATCCTAACCAAGGAATGACACATGTTTGGATTAGGTTTTGGCGAACTCATTATCGTGCTCTTAGTAGTCCTGGTTTTCTTTGGTGGCTCTCGTCTCCCGAAGCTTGGAAGCTCACTGGGTCAGGCCATCAACAATTTCAAAAAAGGCTTGAATGAGTCAGACGAGCAAAAAAAAATTGATAAGAAAGAAGACTAGATTTTGATCCCCTGATCTTCTAGCACCCGCATGACAACTGCACTTGAGGGTTCCCGCTCCATCATCTCGATCACCAATTTCACCCCTTCTTCATAACCTATGCTCACTCCTCGGCGCGCAGCCAGCGTCTGAACATAACGAGTCGCCCGGTCGATAAGCTTGTAGTTCGAGGGCCTCACCCAGGTCATAATGTTATCAAGATAGAAGCCTCGCCGACCCATCATGGTGGTAGAGAGCATGTTGAGCGTCATCTTCAGAGTCATGTGAACAAAGAGAGGCTCTACGGAAAAGACAGGAATCGTCACGCTCAAGCCTTCCCGCTTCAAACCAATGCCCGCAGGATTAAGGGCCATTTCGACCACGGAACCTCGGCGTCTCTGGATCGCTTTTTCAGAGATATCAAACCCCATGAAAATATCTTCGTTCACCTTGGTGGGGAGATCACTCCAATCTAGGCAGCGGGCTGGACGGGATAAGAGCGCCTGCCAGGCCTGAGCGGCGCTGTGGGTCCCCTGCACACTTAAATAGATCGGAGAGATTTTTGACGGGAAGAAATTATTCTCAAAGCCAGGCTGTGAGAAGGTTGGAGCGCGCTCAGTGGTGTCAGTCAACACAGAGATCGCAAGATCACGGTGACTCAAATAAGTGGTGAGCACATTTTTTTCGTGATCCAAGGCTTCGGCCAAAACAAAAGACTCGATCAAGGTGACATCTGTGTGCTGGTGAAAATCTAGATAGGAGTCGAGTTTAGCACTCAACTCACTAGCACTCTTCCATTGATACAAAAGCGCAAGGCCCGCGGCAAACATCTGCACGCTCGATGCCTGCATACGAGTGGAGCCGGTCAGGGCCATAGGTCCGCAAGTCAGATTAAGTTTTTGGATATGGTCGTTCTCAAGAACCTCGCGACAGCGCTGCAGTCCCAGCAACGCCGAGTCTGGGTTACAGTAAAGAAACCACGGCGACTGGCGGGACATTTGAGCCGCTTGATTGCAGGCCCCAATGACGAAAGGAGTTTCTCCCCCTTCCGTGATCGCCAATAGCAGGTCCCCGTCCTTAAACCCCAGGCCCATAAGCTGACGGGCTCCGTAGGAGGCGTGGTCTTCGAAACTCTCCACCGAGCGGATGAGAGCAAAATCTCCTCCGGCCATGAGCGAGATGATCTGTCCTTTGTAGTGATTCATTTGAAGGCTTAAAGTTTCTAGCACCAGGCTTAAGCGACCTGTCGCCCCACACCCAACCAGAAAGACTTTATCACCGCGGGCGAGAACGCTTTGAATCTCGACCGAGAGTCGAAAGATGTCTGGCACTTTTGATTTTAAAATCGACAGAGCGCGGACATCCACCTGATGGAGCATGTTAAGAGCCTCGCTGGGAGAGCTCTGAGCGAGCTGAGAAAGTCTGGTGGTATCTGCGTGTGCAGACTCAGTCACGAGGTGACCCAGCTTGAACTGTGAAGCTACGGCGAGAAACTCTTCTACCTTATTCATAGTTGTGATTTTAGCCAAAAGACAAGTCGGATGTCGCTAGCTAAGATGCGAGGACAAAAAAAAGGGAGCCCCTGCATGGCTCCCTTCTTATTGTTCTGGCAGTCTTCAAAAACCCAAACAACACCACAGTTTCCCCTCTGAAAACAAGGTCTTATTCTGATTTTTCCATTTTGGCATTAGTTGGCAATTTCTGCCCATTTTTGGCAAAAGTGCAACCAATTTGCAACCTAGTCTTTTATTTTTGAAGCTGATCTACTTCTTTTTTGATTAGGGTTTTATTCCTTATACGTCGTAAGTTTTTGGACAGGCTCTTTGCCTCATGGCGAGTCCCCCACTGGCCCCGCCATTCTTGGCCCCCGAATGCTCAGTTTTTAATTTCTTAGTCATACCTTATTCCCCAGGGATTACTCCTCCCCAATAGTTTCTAGGTAAGTCGCAGTCTTCCGAAAAATACGCCTTACACTTAACACCTGCCTGTAGCCGGATAAAAGGACCTGAAATCATTTTTTTTGCCTTATTAAAGGGAGCAGGCCATTCTTTCTTACTTTTGTCGGCCATATTACTCTCATTAGGATGGTCTATAACAAGACGAACAGTGGCATTATTCTTCAACAACCCCATATATTCTTTTTGAAGCTGATGACATTCTTTCATTGGCCAGACACGTCGATAATATGAAAAGTAATACGTATCTCCATCCAAGAGATGAAACCCCATAATTGAATTATTATTTTCTAGCCCACCTGAGCAATCTAATAAAAACTGCTTCTTGCTCAATTCAATATCTAGAAAATTTTCGGTCCGTTTATGTATAACAGCCTGAGCATTACCCATTAGAAATACTAGAATTAAAAGCCCAATCGATCTCATTTCTTCTTCCTTATCTTTTGAAGACGATTATAATGCTTACGAATATCAGTAATTATTTGATCCGCCCTTCTCACTTTACCGAGCTGACCATGAAGCCCTTTATAAAAAATCACGGCATCCTCCCAAGTAGCTTCTCTCTTCAGAATGCGTTTTGCGTACAACTTCTTGTAATGAAGCCAACGTATTCCCGCCCCAATATTAGTCACTGGATCGCGGCTTTCCTCTATACTCAATTTAATGTGATGATCCTTGAGTTCACCTTTCAGATCCTGCAAGATCTTACGGGAAGAATCGGTTATCTGAATGAGTCCTCTGGCCGGACCATCACTGCTCGTCTGATCTTTAACTAAATTGAAACTGGACTCTGTGGCAATCAAGGCCTTAACGAAATCCGGAGAAAGCGGATCTCCAGGTCGTAAAACCTCATTCCAAAATTTGGTCCAGCCCGCGATTAGAAGATCATATTTATTTCCATTCGGAAAACCTAATGAATCTGGAACTGGCATGGCTTCACGATCAGAAACCAAAGTGCCAAAGTGAGTTTCAGCAATTAATTTCAATTCATCACCATGGTAAAATTCAGACTTCGATTTTTTGTTTTTACGGCAATGTCCATCATGATCAGTCACTTTCCCTGAAGTCAAGTTCTTGGGATGGCGTCTGACCCAGTGCTCACCAATCGGACACAAGCGCCAGGGATGGGATTTAATTGTAACGTCTGTAGAATCAAAGAATGGGATTTTAAATACTTTTGAAACTGGAACGATTTTACCAGTCACCTCGCTCCATCTAATAAGTCTTAAGTCAGCTTCTCCAGTTTTCTTCTGAAGAAGAAATTCTATCTCCCTTATCTTTTCAGAATCTATTTTTCTGCGTGTTTTATAGGGGATAATGACCTCATCCTGTGACGTAGTCTTGCCCTTTTTCATAAAATAAAAGGAAATCTTATCCTCTTTACCAAAAAGGCTCTTTAAAAGCTCGCTGATGATTTCTTTTTGATCTTTCACTGACATAACAATCCCCGGACAAATTATCTTCTGTCACTCAGGAATCGTAAATGGATTTTCTCTACCTGGCACCTTTTTCTTGAACCAGATATATGAACACATCACTCTTTATAGCAACACCGCTTAGCTTTTTTTCCACTTCCGCAAGGACATGGGCCATTTTTTGAAACTGATCCAAATTTAAACAGACCGGCCTCTGTTAGCTCTTGCTGAAAATCGATTCTCATTTCGGGAGAAACATGGGGAGATAATAGCCAGTCTCTCCAATCTTCCGGGAGTGATGAAAGAAAATATCTTTCTATCTTCGCTTCTCTCCATTTCACGTATTCATCATTCAGACGAGTAAAATTATCATCACTGAGTTTATTATTGGATTTTATATTAATCCAATTCTGAATGGATTCTAATGGGGCCATTTTGCAATCAAATTGCTTTTCTTCTTCTGGAAATTTAGCTTTAACCCATGCACTGGTAACTTCAATCCAATCCATCATATCAAGATTGCTATAGTCCCCTTTGAACCAGATATACTTATACCAAGGCGCCATAATTTCTATATGTGAATCAGCAACTGCTATTAATTTCGGGTGGGGATAGTCATACAGAAATGAACTCGCTTTAAATAAATCTTCATCCCATTCATTAACTAATTTATCAATAATAACAGGATTTTTTGTCTGCGCTTTGGCCAGATAAGTTAAGAGCTCCTCTTTCCAGTCATCCTCTTCGGCCTTACCCCATTCTTCCAACAACAGTGTCTCATGCTGTGGACCGATGAACTCTTCAAGAAAACAAGTTAGGGAATTATAAATGTAAGTATCTTGATAATCTTCACTAATTTCTGTTTGAACCATCTTCTTGACTGCGTCTAAGATCGGTCTAACGTAATCTTCCGGTTGGAAAATTTCAGCATATCTTACCCAATGGATGATGGACCACTCATTCTCACCATCACAGTCTTCAGCTGTAAGTTCTTGGCAAAACTTGGCAAAAAATATTTTTTGAGAATCTCCAGATATTTTGAGCAAGTCTTTTAATAATTCTGGAGATGGATCTTTCTTATTCAGTTCCTGCCAAGTCTTTTCAATATTCACTTTAAACACCTACATTGATTTTATCCAACAAGCTCAGTCAGTTCACTCAACCAAACAGGGGTAGGCTTCTCAAGGAAAGTGAACTTCCCATTCTTAATTGAAGCTTTAAGTGCAAAAGGATTCTCATCATTAGAGTTTTCATAAATGTCAGCTTCATCAACTATAACAAGAGCTTTCTTAATATGGTCCATTGTCCGAGTAATTCGACCTCTGATTTTATCTTCAGGAACATCATGACCGCCTTCTGACACTCTTTGAGTAACACGCAATACATTCAAATCAGGATCTTCTAGATGGATATAACCTAAATTAATGGTGTATCCAAGATGACGGGCCCTTTCAATAAACTCAATTTTGGAGTGATGAGAAAAGACTGTTTCATAGCAAAAGGAATCACCCTTATCTAAATGCTCATGATAAAGCCTGTGCGCTTCAGCCTGAGCTTTCTGATTTGCTTCAACAGTTTTCTCTGGAAACTTGACCTTTGCTATTTCATCGGCATTTATAAAAGGAATACCCGTATCAGCAAGAAATTTTCTGTAAAAGGTAGATTTACCAGAACCATTGGCACCAGCAAGAACCCAGAGATATTTCACTAGCCTTTCTCCGGCACGAATTTTCCGTGTTTAAATTTACCAGTAACCTTCTCACCCTTCTTGTTAACCCTAATTATGAAGCCTGGCCTTCCAGGAGCCGCTATATACCATTCATCGGCGTTAGTAAGACTGGAAACTGGACCATTATCGGCCATGACCTTATTCCTAATGGTGGCCATACTAAGAGGGCCTTCCTCTTCTCGTGCAAGATGCACTTTGCAGCCATCCAAGAGCTTATCTATCTCTGCTCCGGTTAGTGACCTTTCCACCATTTTTCCAAGAGCAGTCCAGTACTCAACCTGAGAAGCAAATGATCTTCCTTTTCTATCAGCTTGCCTTTTTACATCTTCTGCTAACTCGTCATTAATTCTTGTTGGGACACTCATAACTCACCTCTATGACTCTTCGGTATCATTTGTATCACAGGTAAGCAAATTGTAGCACTATGAAACAAAAAAGTACACAGCCAATAACATTTCAACAAGTTACACAGAGTTTAAGCAGCCCTTTAACATTACTTTAGAAGTTGAACTAACCAGAAGTTTAACACCCACTATTTTGAGAGGTAGCCAAGGTCAGAAACAATTGTAGTGATATTTTTTATCAATGATTGACCAGTGGCCTGGATATAATAACGAAAGAAACATTAACAACGAATGGCTTTAAACCTGGACTGAGCCCTTTGGACTAGACGCTCCGACCCCATATTTTCTGAACAGGACGATCGTTATTTTTTAAACTCAATATCTTGC
>JBEIEO010000151.1:0-7351 GCA_040382895.1 Halobacteriovoraceae bacterium | reverse complement strand
TTTTCCGCTTTTTGCTTTATTCACACTTGCCATGGGCATGACCTCTGTTGTGCCAGACATGGATCCTACTAAGCCGGCCAAGTGTATCCCTGAGCGACTGGTGCGAAATATCCTGGATAACGACATTACTTTCGTCGCCGGATCACCTTCTATTTGGGAGCGAGTAGGGAAGTATTGTCTGGATAAAAATATCAAACTTCCATCGGTAAAACATGTGGTGATGTTCGGGGCACCTGTGCGCTCTGAAATTCATGAGATGTATAAAAAAATTCTCAACCGAGGTGATACTTATACCCCTTACGGGGCAACAGAAAGTTTACCCATCTCACTTATCTCAGGCTCAGAGATTCTCAATGGTAAGTCTTCTCTTTCAAGCCAGGGGGCCGGAACCTGTATCGGAAAACCCGCTCCGGGGATAGAAATCAAGATTCATAAAACTTCGGATATTCCTGAGGCTCATGTTCACGAAGAGACTGCTGGCACTGTGGGAGAAATCATTGTTTCCGGAGTCCAGGTTACGCCGGCCTATTTTGAAATGCCGGAAGAAACAGCGAAAGCCAAAATCATCGAGAACGGTAAACTCTGGCATCGCGTGGGTGATGTGGGATACTTCGATCAGGAGGGAAATCTCTGGTTCTTAGGTCGAAAGTCACACCGGGTAAAAGTTGATGATACGACTACGCATTATTCGATTCAAGTGGAAGCCATCTTTAATCAGCATAAAGATATCAGACGTAGCGCCTTGATAGGCATCAAGAAAAATTCATTCATCACTCCGGCCCTTGTCATTGAGAGGCATGATGGACAGACTTCTATGAGTCAGGCATTTGAGAAGGATCTCAAAGCGCTTGCACTTAGTTCTGCCCACACCAGGATGATCAGTGATTTTTATCTACATCCCTCGTTTCCGGTGGATGTAAGACACAACATAAAAATCGATCGATTAAAACTTGCGATGTGGGCCCAGCAAAAGGGCTGATCCATGGCACAGAAGACGCATCAGTTCCCCCGAGTGGTCTATATCGCTATCCTGGTAGTATTGAGTCTCATGCTGATTTCACCTTTTGTCATTCCTATTGCTCTCTCTTCGACAGTGGCCCTCGCCCTTTATCCTCTGCAGTTGAGATTGATTAAAAAAGGTTGGCAGAAGCGCTATGCCGCTGCCCTTTTAACGTTGGGATTTACTCTTCTCATTGCAACTCCTTTTGCTTTTTTTATCGCTAAGGGAACCATGCTGGTTACAGATCAGCTACAACGATTTGCGGTAGGAGAAAAACTCCAAAGTCAGGGACTTCAGTCTGTAGTGAAAACACTTAGAGAAGATGTGGTAAAGTTTATTTTAAGATATACCGACAAAACGCTTCTGGGAAACTATCTCACTGAAGCTAAAGTGAATCAGCATTTTAAAACAGCAAATATATACCTGTTAGATTTTTTCCAGAATTTCGCCTCCAGTATTCCAGCGGTGGTTTTGTTTTTACTGGTGATGATTTTTTGCACCTTCTCATTTCTTAAAAACGCTGCTTCAGTTAGAAATTTCTTCCAGTCACTTTTTGGTTTCAATCAGAGACGAATGGATCAGCTAGTTGGCATTTTTTTAAGAGACGCCCGACAGGTTTATGTTTCCAATGTTGTGACAGGGGTGATTCAGTCTTTTTTGGTTGCCACTGGTGTTTATCTCATCACTAAGTCAGATTGGTTTTTAGTCTTCTTCGTGACTCTGATCTTTTCATTCATCCCGGTTATTGGGGCGGCACCTATGGCCTTCTTATTTGCGGTGGTGGCCTTCTTTCAAGACAATACTACCGGCGCCATTATCTTAATTGCCTTAGGGACCTTCACCGGCCTTATTGATAATTTCTTAAGGCCATGGCTTGCATCATTTGGGCAGTCCCATGCTCCACCTATTGTCAGTTTTGTTTTTGTTATCGGTGGTGCTTTGATGTTGGGATTTCCGGGACTCTTTATTGGTCTATTGGTGGGAGGCATTGCCTACGATACTTTACCGATTTTCTGGGATGAGATTGGACGGGGAGAAGCGCGCAGAACTTTGGCGACAAATCTTCACTTGCCCAAAAGTGAGCAACAGCGACCAGAGGCAAGACATTGACTTGACCTACCTGCGATCTCGTAGCCAGGTTGCGTCATAGATATTCTATTTAAGAAATAAACGGATCTCTTTAAGGGCTTCATCACGAATGTCGTCTTTCTCTTGAAGAATCTCATGGTGAGAATTCGCAAAATATATCAGACGACAATTTAAATGTTTTTGGCAGAAGCTGGTCTGACGACCTTTCATCACAATCAGATCCAGTCCTGACTGCAACATTAAAACTGGTACATCAACTTTGGCGGTGATGGTATCAATTTTTTTAGTGGCCTTGAGAGATTGACTTACCCAGCGGTTGGTTGGTCCACCCAGAGTGAGTTCTGGCCAGGTGACGAAAAGGGCTTTAGCCATTTCAAAGCGAGCTCGTGATTGTGTCACTTCATTTTTTTCAAAAGTATCTTCTTCTGGGATGTAGGGGCCGCGATCAGGAGCGTACTTGCTCCCCTGGCCTATCAGGACCAATCCGGAAGTCAGAAATCTTCCGATATTTTCTTTGTAAGGCTTGGTATTGATCTCAAACATCGGAGCATTCAGAACGGCTTTCTTGAATGTCTTTTTTCCGTATGCCAGATACAAAGTTCCGATGGCGCCTCCCATGGAGTGGGCAATCAGGAAGCGATCTTGACCTTGCGTTTCCGGAACAACGACTTCATCCATCCAGCCATTAAGATCTTTGGCGTAGTTGATGAAATGTTTTACGTAACCCTTATGGGTATCTTGTAGTAATCTATCGGATGCGCCCTGGCCCTGGTGATCCAGGATATAGAAGTTAGTCTTGAGATCTTTCAGATCATAAATGATTTCAGCATATTTAATGGCGGGCTCAGTTCGGCCTGGCAGAATCACGATGGTTTTGGTGTTTTCAGCTTTTACAAAAGAGTAGAAGTTAAGCTTCATTCCCTGGGAATTGATGAAAGTTCTCTGATGTCCTGTTGTAAAGTAAGGCATTACGTCTCGGTGCCAGATTTGTGCAAAGTCTTTCTCAGGAATTGCAAAAGCACTGAGAGCAAATAGGGCCAAAAGAATCATGGTCATCGCTCACCTCTTGTATAACTCTGACGCTATCAAGGCTTGAGTTATACCGTCAATGTGGTTATCATCAATTGATGCGTATCCTCGTAACTGGCGGTGGTGGGTTTTTAGGAACTTACATCATCAAAGAACTACTAAAAAATCCTGCCTATATGGTGACGAATTTTTCTCGTCATAGTTATGCTCATTTAGAAGATATGGGTGTTCCCACCATCAAAGGTGATCTAAAGAATACAGCTGATATCGAACGTGCCCTGGCCAGTGGTTTTGATGCCATTTTTCATGTGGCCGCATTAGCTGGAATCTGGGGGCGTTACCAGGATTTTCTGGACATCAATTATCTTGGAACGAAGAACCTTTTAGAAGCTGCCCAAGCTCACGGAGTTCAGCGCTTCGTTTACACCTCCACGCCATCGGTTGTATTCGGAAAAGATGACCTCATGGGAGTTAACGAAGAACAACCTTATCCCACTGAGCATTTGACCCCTTACGCTGAAACAAAAACCATGGCCGAGAAGCTGGTTCTTCAGGCCAATAACTCCCATTCGTTTTTAACCTGTGCTATCCGACCTCACCTCATCTGGGGTCCAGGGGATCCGCATTTATTCCCAAGAGTGATTCAAAAAGGTAAGGAAGGAAAACTTCGCATCGTAGGTGACGGAGAAAACCTCGTCGACATCGTCTATGTTGAGAATGCGGCCCTTGCCCACGTTCTGGCATTTGAGCATCTCAAACCCGCTTCACGGGTGTGTGGAGAAGCCTATTTTATTGGTCAGGAGCGACCGGTGAAACTCTGGGATTTTATCAATCAGATCCTGGGTTTTGTGAAAGTAGAACCAGTGATGAAAACCATCGATGTTAATACCGCCTATCGACTGGGCTGGGTAATGGAGAAGGTCTTCAAAATGGCCGGCATCCAGAAACCTGAACCTCCTATGACCCGATTTGTGGCCCTGAATCTGGGAAAATCCCATTATTTTTCGCACGAAAAAGCCCGGGCACACTTTGGCTATTTTCCAAGAGTTAGCATCGAAGAAGGTCTAAAAAGAACCTTTGCTGTAAGAAATCAGCTCAAATTGAACTCGTAAAATTTACAACCTTTAACCTCCCTGGCCTATTTTTCCCTTAAGCTTGAACTCTATGAAGTTCATGTTGTTCTTTCTGACGTTGCTATCCTCGGTCGGTGCTTTGGCATGTAATATTCCTCAAAAGGATCTGCTGGTTCGTTTGGCCTTAATGAAAGTGGATAAGGCCAATTCTGATAGCAATCTGCTCACCCTTCATCGCCTTGAAGAAAACTCCAATATAAGCCGCGCTGAATTCAGAAGAATGATCGATCAGATTAAGCGCGTTTATGGTCCGATTTTTAAACGTGAAGATTTAAATTTTCGCCTTGAGGCCAACTGGGATGACAAACAAGTAAACGCCTTTGCCGGTGTCCGTGGTCAGGATCGTTATGTATTAATCTATGGTGGGTATGCCCGTCATCCCTTGATGACTGAAGACGCCTTTCTTTCTGTTATCTGTCATGAAATCGGTCATCACCTCGGTGGTTATCCAAAAAAAACAACTGGTTCTTGGTCTTCTTCTGAGGGGCAAGCTGATTATTTCTCCACCCTAAAGTGTATGAAACTGGTTCTGAAAGATGATCCCAACAATAGGCTGATGATGGAAAAACTTAGCCTTCCTTCAGATGTTGTGAAGTTATGCCGGGCGCAGTTTCCTGATGTCGATGGTTACCAGATTTGTCTTCGGGGAGCTCAGGCCGCCGAAGATCATGGGCGGGTGCTTGCCGATCTTTCCAAGAATAATCCCTTTAGTGTTTCTTTGAAGACTCCGGATACTAAAAGAGCAGAGAGTATGAATCTGAAACATCCGGGAACCCAGTGCCGTGTAGATACCAAACTGGCCGGCGCTCTTTGCAATGTCTCACCATACGTCGCCCTAGATGATGAAGATGAAACCATTGGAACTTGCCACTTTAACAACTTTCACATTCTAGGCAACCGTCCGGACTGCTGGTTTGTGCACAAAAAGTGATGAGAATTTTTTCGCCATAACTATTCCCGGCCGATCCACCAATAACCACATGACATAGGAACTTACTAGCAAAGCGGCCGTTGTGATAAGGTACAACCCGACTGCCATTGAGGTGGATTCATGCGCTTGCCAGATCATACCCAGATACGAAGTCATCGACGACAGGAAAAGAAAATGAAGAGCGTAGAGGGAATAGGAAATGTCTCCCAGAATTTTGAGCGGTTTTAAACTGAGAACCCGTCGAATCTCCGGCATCTGTAGTAGCACATACATAAGTAGAGCTGCTCCTAGAGAGCGAAGATAATCACCTTTGATGCCTTTGAAATCAGAAATCATAAAGCCAAAAATAGTAAAGATGGCCAAGGCCCAGTAAGGAGTCTTATGAGTCGGCACGCGAGAGAGGGCAGCTCCCAGGATTAAAGGCATGAGGCCTTTCCAAGGGGAAATGAAAAGACCAATTAAAAAAAATACCCATACTGAAGATCGCCACCAACCAAAAATCGCCAGGAATGCAAAAAGAAAGTACGAACTGATGAGTTCGTATCCAATGGTCCAAAGAATTGGATTGTAGGCACTGACAGATTTAAAGTTGAAGTAGACTCCAAAAAATGACTGATAAAGAGCTTCAAAAATATCCGGTTGGAAATTGAGATAGCGCCCCAGCCATTGGGAATTTACGATGCTTGCGTATTCAGTGTTATAGGTAAGCCCTACTTTCATCAAAAGATAGGTAAGCAAAATGGAAAACATGACCGGCAGTAGTAAGCGCAGGTAGCGACGCAAGCTTTGGTCGATGATGATCATCTTGTATTCAATTCCCTCGAGATTGCGGGACTTCCAGGAAAGCACAAAACCTGAGTGCACAAAAAACCACGCCGCCGCCAGTTCAGCGTTGAAGATGTTATTGACCCAGGTATGTTCACCATAATAAAAATCGGGATAAAAAACCAACAGGAAATGATGAGTGAATACCCAAAAGGCGGCCACTCCCCGCATGCCTTCTAGTCCATACACCCGGTTCATTATTTGTTCTTAGTAAATGTTTTAACCACGTTCTGGTCGAAGTAATTTGAACTCATGCCGGCATCCACCAAAAGAGTTGAAGCGTTGATGCCGGAACTCTTCGGAGAGAGAAGGAATGCCACAGAGTTGGCCACTTCCTGAGTTTCCAGGGCAGCTTTTCTAAGGGTGAGCTCTTCAGCATAAAGGTAGTTGTCGATGTAATCCGGAATACCTGCAGACGCTGACGTTTTTAGCGGGCCGGCGCCAACTGCATTCACTCGAATTTTGGAAAATTCGGAAAAGGATTTTGCCAAAAAGGGAACTGTGGCATCCAGCATTGCCTTGATGGGGCCAAGGTAGCCGTAAGACGTTGCTTTGGTGTTTGAGATGGAAATCGTTACTATGGAGGCATCTGGTGTCAAAGTATCTTTGAGTGCAGATGCCATTTCAACTAAAGAAAAACAAGATATCTGAGCCGCTTGCAAGTAGTCTTCACGTTTGGTTTCAAGGAAGGGCTTAACGCCTTCTGAGAAGTTTGCGAAGGCGAGGGAATGAAGGATACCGTCGATTTTATCGGTGTATTGTTTGATCTGATCAGGAAGTTTTAAGAGGTCTTCTTTATTTTCCACATCACATACAAATATCGGAGAATCAGGGAAAAGTTTTCTTAGAGCATCAAGCTGCTCTAGTTTTTGAACGGAAAATAGGCAGCGAGCGCCATTGTCCATGAGTGTTTTAGCCGAAAAGTACGCCACTGATTTTTTGTTGGCCACTCCAGCGATATAAAATACCTTATCCTTGATGAGTTCGACAAATCATTGGAGGTTGGTTTTGAGGAGCAGATGAAAGAAATTATTTCAATGCTGCCAAGGCCCGAGAAAATTATCCTTACCTCAGCGACAGAGTCGGCACATATTCCCGATTTTATTGGCATTCAAAAGCCTATCGTTATCGATTATCTGCAAGAAGGAGTTAAGAGATTGAATCTGGGGCTGATTGAATCGCCTCAAAAAGACAAGCTCGAAACACTTTTATTTGCACTTAACCATCTTGGGAATCAGCCCGGTATTATTTTCTGCAATTTTAAAGAAAGCATTGAACGGGTTTCCGATTTTCTCCATTCCAAAAATATCGATCATGGCTGTTTTCATGGCGGTATGGAACAAA
>JBEIEO010000150.1:0-7366 GCA_040382895.1 Halobacteriovoraceae bacterium | reverse complement strand
GTATGAGATGAACGCTTTCATCTTCGATGAAATTTTCCAATCCACTCACTTTGACCAGGAGCTTTTCCTGGAAATGATTAATTCGCTGATTCAGAAACCGGAATACGGCAATCTGGTGCAGTATCCATCTTACCGGGAGACGGAACTTTTACCTTACCGCCAGCATGATCTGCAGCTCCTCAAAGCCCAGGAATTGGAACCGTTCTTGAATTACAACCTGATTGATTATTACACTCAAACTTATCTGGAAGGGACGGTCCTGGTGTTTTGTAAAGACCGCGTAGCCGATCTGCGACTGGATACCGTTCAGGCCCTGAACAAACTGGAAGTTCTCCTCTATACGGAGTTTGAGAAATTGAGCCTGGAAAAATCCTTTGAGAACTTTCAGATCTTAAAAAAATCTGTCAGCAAATACCTATGAAGAAAATCCTCTACAGCAGTGTCTGCAACAATGGGGGCATGCTGAGAGTGGCCCAGTGGTGTCAGCGCTTCAGTACTCAGAGTGATCGATTTCTTTTTGTGATCTTTAGCAATAAAAAATTTGAAGAGAATGAAAACTTTAAATGCATTCCCTGGGAAGAAGACAGCACTATCTTTTCAAAACCTAAAATCGATTTTTTTTCCCAGCAAATAGAGAAGAAAGTCGATCTCTCACAGATTGGCTGTATGATCGGGGACTACCTGACTCTGGCCTACTTTGAAAAATTTCAGATTCCTTATTTCTATGATGTTCATATTTTGGCCAAGACCATGCACGAGCGCATTCATCAGGAGCGCCGAATGGTGGCGATGGATAATGATCTGCTAGCAATGCCTTTGAATACGCTGATCGATGTCATCAGTTTAGATTTCATGAAATTTGAAAATAAATGGATCAAAAAAGCCCAAGGGTTTCTGGTGAACTCTAAGTCGACGCAAACTCATCTGGCAAGGTACTACCGGGATGAAGTTAAAGACAAACCGGTGGTTCACCTTCCTCTTAGCGGAGTGGATGAGGATTTCAATCTTCCTCCTTACTCCCAAAGAAAGTTTGAGTACCATTGCTTCACTTTTTCTCGGCTGCATCCTCAGAAGGGCTATCATTTTCTTTTCTATCAGGACTGGAGAGACCGGCCTTTGTACATCCGGGGAATTCAGACTAATCACCTTAAAGCTTCAGGGCTTGAGATCCTGAAGAAAAATTCCATCACTCTGCTGGGATGGACCAGTCAGTTGGACGCTCTTAAACAGGACATCCTCAAATCTCGCTTTGTTTTATTTCCTTCAATTTACGAGCCCTTTGGTCTGGCCCTCCAGGAAGCTCTTAGTTATGGCGCCATCTGCATTTGTCACAAAAACCACTCAGGTCATGAAGAGCAGGTTCAGCATGGAGTGAATGGTTATCTCATCGACATGAGTCGCCCGGACTGGATGAAGGCCTTGGATGAGATCATGGCCAAGCCAGCGGCGGAGCTTGAGTTAATTTCCCGGGCAGCGATGAAAAGTACCAGGAGAGGGGATTCTGAGCGCAATCAGAAGTTAGAGGAGATCATTCAGCAACAAAGTTTTTTTCTTTCAAAAACGCAATGAAGGCGTCCACGTCTTTGGCCAGCTGAGATTCTTCCACATCTGCATATTGGGTTTTGAGAAATTCCACCAGACTCAAAGCCGTGAATTTTTCCTGGCGATGGATGTGTTGCATGAGTTCGGCAAAGACATCGACACATTTAAAATACGAATCCGTGTCATCTTCCAGATCCAGCACGAAACACTGGTTGTCGGAAAAATCCTTGATAATAATTTTACTTAGCAGTCTCATTTAGGTGGTTTCAGGGCACCAAGGAGGTGTGAAGTAAGGGCCACCGAAACAAGTATATGTGATGGCGAAAACGTTTAACACTTGCTCTTGAGTCTCTTTAGAAAGTTCTTCGTAATTCGGAACAAGAGACTGGGCCAGCTCTTCGAATTTCACAGTCTCAGGTAAAGCAAAGTTATACTTTTTCATTAGCATAGTATAATTGGCACCCTTCATTTGAGTCAAGTTCAATGGCCCTGGACCTGGAGTGTCATACTTATGATCTCAGGCCAACTTAAGAGTGCAAACTATTGTTGTCAGAATTGCTCTCCCGTTGCTGATAGCGCTGTCCCCAGGGGTCTTGGAAGCGGCCAGTGGGAGATTGCTCAATCCAGCTTAATCGGAACTTCGATGGATAGGTGATGATACCCGGGGCGTGATAAGTTCCAAAGACTTTATCCCAAAAGGGGGTGGTCACTCCGTGGTTCATCTTTTCATCCACAAAATGGTGATAAAAATGATGGGCCCGCATGCGGGAAGCATAAAAGTGGATGGGGGCCGCGATATGGAGGCGCAGATGAACCACTTCGTAAGTGAGATACATCAAGGCAAAACCCAGAGTGAAGAATAAGGCATTCCAGAAGCTCGTCAGAGGATAGCTGAGAGAAAACAAGAGGGGTGAGATGATGACGAGCATCAGGAGTTTATCCCAAGAGCTAGCAAAGTAATCCCGGATCAAATGATGTTTGGTGTGTTCTTTATGGAATCGTGTTCGCACCAGCACTGGCTTTTTCACGTGTCCCAGAAAACGATGGAGCACATACTCAGTGAAGGTCCAGAGGAAGGCGCCTAAAATAAAAAACATGAAGGACTGGAACAAACTCATACGGACTCCTTTCAGTAACTATTCTAAATCGATTCAAGATAGGCTTTCTACTCGCATTAGGGTAAGTGGCTTAACCTCTAGAAATCATGAGAGAATTTCGCCGAATTTTTTATGATGAGAACGAGCAAGCTCAAATAAGTATTTGTCTAGCTCCTTTGCGGAGCAGAGGTGGTAAAAAAAGGGATGAAAACTTTTATTCTTTGGATGCTTTTCACTCTACCGGCTCTGGGGGCCAATATGACTTCTATCAAAAATGTTCTTGGTGGTGATCTCAAAAAATGTTGTGATCAACCTAAAACCGGCTACTACAGAGATGGTATGTGCCGCACCAGCCCGCAGGACTTGGGCACTCATGTGGCCTGTGCTGTTGTTACTACCGAATTCTTAGAATTCACAAAATCCCGCGGCAATGATCTTTCTACTGCCAGATTGGATTGGAACTTCCCTGGATTAAAACCGGGAGACAAGTGGTGTTTATGCGCCCTTCGATGGCTTGAGGCCAAAAGCGCGGGAGTAGCGCCTTCCCTCGATCTTGAAGCTTCTCATCATAAACTTCTCGAATTTGAGACATTGGATGAGCTCAAAAAATACCAGAGTCATCCCAAAAAGCATTAAACAAAATAGGAGGCGCGAGCAAATGAGTGAGATCGTGGTATAGGGAAGAGTCTTCATTTACAATTGCGATAAACCTTTTAGCAGCGAACGAAAGCTTCTGTTACTAAGCTCAATATCCTCATCGGACTTTAGTGATTCCATTAAGAACACCGCTTTCTTCCTTCTCGCGACTCGTCCAGAGTACTGGATCGTAAGATCAATGGGAAGCATAACCAAATCAGCGGCGATTGTTACCGGAAGAAAGAGTAAGAGCCCACAGGTTGCTGGCTCATAGATACAGAGCATACCCACATACCCGGTGAAATCACCAGGGGCACGCTGATAGCCAGAATCAAAATTAGTAAAGTTTTGAAGTGATTGCAGGAAGCGACCGTCAAGGCGTTTATTCAATCCATCTGTGTCCTGATCAACAGACATACCATTTGCTTTATGTAGAACTAAGGCTTTGCCATCAGTTTCCAGGATATGAATGATTTCGGTGCAATCCCCATTGATCTTTCTTTTACGGCAGTGATTGCGAAGAGTATCTCCGGTTTTTGAATTTCGGATGGTGCTGCCTACCTGATCCAGCTTACTGAGATCAAACTTTTTATTGGCCCGAAGTGTTGCTTTTATAACACCGCCATCGAAGGCAGCGAAAGACAGAGTGCTAAAAAAAAGTGACAGGCAGAAAATAAGGTTCTTCATAGTCTGAATTCTACCTCCTAAGATTTTGGTATTGAGAATCGGGAGTAAAGTTTTCAAGTACTGTCAAAAGTTTAGACCTTAACTCCAGTTAATTCTGGAACGGGTTTTGCAACCCCTCTTAATAGGAGGGGAAAAATGACTGATAAAAAAAAACGAAAAAAGCCTCGGATAAAGGCGCCAGCTCGAAAGAAGCCAGCCAAGGTTGAACCACCAGATAAGGAATTCGATGAAGCCCAGTACTACAACGACGAGAGGGCCGATATCGGTGGTGTGGATATTGATGTTTTAAGAAAAGAGATCTAAGTTTGCCACGAATTATCGGCAATATTTTGGACCTGATTCTTTTAAAATCTGCTGGTTAGAATCCTTGATAGGTGCTGTAGCAGCTTTCCCTTATTCTTGGGGGCATGAAGACTATTTTACTTTTATTGCTTTCTTTAAATCCTGTCGTCAGCGCCGCCTCATCTTGTCAGGCACCTCCTCAAGGCATGATGGAGACCCGTATCCGCGAAACCTTTTTTGTTTCTCATGGTGAAACTGAGTTAAAAGAATGGATGAGTCATCCGAGTAATTATGAAATTCGTAACAAACTTAAAGAACTCGACCGAAGAATTAAATTTTCACCTCAGCGTTTGCAGCGGGAAGAACTCATCGCTGAAACTCAAGTGAAATTTGATCAAGCTATTATGAATACTGGTCGTCCCTATATGATGGAACACTTCCCAGCGCCTCAGGCTTTCTCAAAAGTTTTCGCTTCTCAAGGATCATTGTCTTTGGAGATGAGAAACTTTGAAAAAGAATCTCTAGATTTCCTTTCACCGGAGGTGCTGAAGAAACTAGAGGGTAAAGTGAGACTTAATTACCATTTTCCCTATGATAAGTTTGACTACTTTCTTACCTATAATGGTAAAGAACTTCCCATGCAGGATGCGCTGCTGCTGGTGCAAAAAGATATGGAAGCGGCTTGCGAGATTCGCATGATAGAAAACGATAGTTATCGCAATTGGTATGGCAAGAAATACGGGGGCAAAGTCTTTCCTGCTCAAAATAAGGGTGGTGGTGGTTCATCGGCTTCCGGAGCTCAGTAAAATTTGTTAGACTCATGACATGAAATTAACCCTGAACTTCCTGAAGAAAATCAAAAAGAATAACAACACTCCCTGGATGCACGCGCATAAGGATGAGTACCTGGCCGCCAAGAAAGAATTTGAATTTCTGGTCCAGGAGCTGATTTTTCGCCTGAAAGAATGGGATTGGAAACTTCATGATCTTGAAGTTAAAGATTGTTTGGTCCGCTTCAATCGAGAGACCCGCTTCAGTGATAATAAAAATCCTTATAAAGAAAATTTCGCGGCCTTCTTTGCCTATGGCGGAAAAAAAGCAGGACGTCCTGGTTACTACTTCCATGTGGCACCGAAAGAAATCTTTCTGGCCGGAGGTCTATGGATGCCTGAGCCGGACAAACTAACTAACATCCGCCGTCACATCCTTGATCATGGAGATGAGTTAAAAGCCATTCTGAGTGATAAGAAATTTAAAAAAGTATTCGCCGGTCTGGACACGGATCAAGTGCTGAAACGCCCACCTAAAGGTTTCCCAACGTCACATGAACATGGTGATCTTCTTAAGTTTAAAAGCTTTACTGTTTCCGCCGAGATGAATGAATCTGATGCTTTGAAACCCGGATTCGGAAAGGCCATTGATAAGCAATTACAGCTAATTAAACCCTTCAATACCTTTCTGGATGAAGCCTTATAAACTGCCTGATTAGAATGGTGCTAATGCTTAGAATTTATTTCTATTGAGCTCAGAACTAATTTCTATACTGCGTGCTAACTCTTAGTCTTTCCATAGAGTTATAAATCTTTATAAGTGTATCAACTTTGCATACCCATCGGTATGAAAACATCATGTTCAAACAAGCCCTGCGCATGCCCTGAAAATACCGTCCGCGATGGAACTTTCTGGAGGCGCGAAGATTCAAAACGGATCCAACGATTTCGGTGCAAGGCTTGCGGCACTCGCTTCTCATCGGCGACACTGACATCAACCTATCGACAGAAAAAAAGACGAGTCAATTCACCGTTGCTCAAGCTTCTGGCTTCTGGAGTTTCCATGCGTCGGGCGGCCCTACTTTTGGGAGTTAATCGCAGAACAGTGGAACGCAAACTGCCTTTCCTGGCGGAGCGGTGTCGAAAATTGAATCATCGCCATTTGCTTCGGTTGAAAGGGAGAATTCACAATATCCAGATCGATGACTTGATCACGAAAGAAAATTCTAAACTCAAGCCCTTGTCAGTTTCAATTGCGGTGGATGAAAATCGACGTTTGATCCTCGCTCTGGAAGTCTCTCAGATACCCGCCTTCGGTCATCTTTCGAAAATGGCAGTAAAAAAATATGGTTCGCGCGAGGATAAACACTTCGAGGGCCTAACTCGACTTTTCCAAAAAATTTCACCAATTGTTGCCAGCGAGGTGTTGGTCAAGTCCGATGAGCATCAACGCTACCCTGGCTTCGTTTCAGCATATCTGCCAAAAGCAAAGCATCTGACTTTTCCCGGTGAGCGCGGTTGTATCGTCGGACAAGGGGAGCTAAAGAAAGTTGGCTTCGATCCGCTCTTCATCGTTAACCACACCTGTGCCATGCTTCGGGCGAATATTAACAGATTGGTGAGAAAAACCTGGTGCACTACCAAGAATCCAAAGTGCCTAAAAGATCACTTGGATATCTTTATGTATTTTTATAATCAAGACTTGCTTAGAAAAGACTTAACACCATTGTAGTCAGGCAGTTTCGAAGCCTTAAGTTAAGGGACATTTTTTTTTCCTAAAACTTCATATGGGGCCCTACCATGGCCTCATGAGAATACCAAATATCTATCAATACAAAGACTATCGTCATTTCTTCCAGGATTTTCTGGCCGAAAACAGGACTTTGAATCCGAAGTTCAGCCAGCGTTTCTTTTCCCAAAAATTGAAATGGCCGGTCTCTTTATTCAGCGATCTTATCGGCCAACGGAAGTCCATGACTCTTTCCCGATGTCTTGAATTCTGTATGTTCGCTGAATTCGATGGCCAACAAACAGTGTATTTCACCTTCCTTTGTATTAATGCCTCTTCAGATGATGAATCCAAAAAGTTTATAGAGATGACCGTGATGCCAAATATTATCCCGGACCCTAAATCTACCCGCCATGGGATTGTCTTTATTGGGCAGAATAAGTACCGAGAAATAGAAAATCGGATTCAGGCCTTGGAAGGCTATTTAAAAGAGCTGGAGAAAGACAGTCTCTCTCACAAAAATGATGAAATCGTTAAGTCTCAGTACGATAGCCGGGTCTCTTCTCCCATGGGGGATGCCTGAGGGATATTTTTTATCCCTAATCCTTGGGTGCGCTCTGTAC
>JBEIEO010000149.1:0-7432 GCA_040382895.1 Halobacteriovoraceae bacterium | reverse complement strand
TTTATTTCAAAAAGCTGCAATCCTTGAATGCCTGGATTTGCAAAAAGTTCCTGAGGGGATTTATTTTCTTGTAGCTTTCCCTTTGAGAATTCAAGGGGCTTCTGAGTCTCCGGTTTGTCCGGTTTTGTTTTCAAAAGATGAATTGAAATTCTAAATAAGGCCCCTTCCGGGGCCTTCTGATTTAAACTTTGTGTTCGAATTCCATGTGGGTCTTCTTATCATCCACCAACGCCGCGATCACCAGATCACCGCTCACATTCAAAGTGGTTCGGCACATATCCAAGAAGCGATCCACACCGAGAATAAGCGCAATCCCTTCGGCCGGAATACCAACGCCGTTCATAATAATCATAATCAGCGGAAGTGATCCACCCGGAACTCCCGCAGTACCGATACCTGCGATGATACACATTAGAACCACTTGCAGCTGTTGAGTCGTAGAAAGATCAACGCCAAACACCTGCGCCAGAAATAGAACTGTCACACCTTCAAACAGCGCCGTTCCGTTTTGGTTGGCGGTTGCACCAACTGTCAGGACGAAACGAGAGATGGCAGGAGTTAAACCCAGATTATGTTCAGCAGTCTCAATGGACTTCGGAAGACAAGCATTCGAAGAAGAAGTTGAGAAGGCATACATCATCACGTCTTTAGAGTCAGAGAAAAACTTTAGCGGTGAGCGCTTGGCCACAAACTTCAATAGGGCCGAGTAAACCACGAATTGCTGGATCAATAGGCCCGCCACAACAACAGCGGCAAAGTAGAAGAGGGATTCAAAAATAGAAAGACCAAACTTGAAGGCAGTATTGAAGACAATCGCAAAGACCGCAATCGGTGCGATCTTCATCGCCAGCTCCACGATCTTCAACGAGGCATTAAAGATCTCCTCGAGGATTGCCATGATTTTAAGTTCTTTGATTCCTTCAGTGTGTTTTTGATAAAGGTAAAAAGCAAAACCAAAGAAAAGCGCACAGAACATCAGCGCCAGCATTTCACCTTCAAGTGCCTTCACGGCAGCTTCCAATGGATTCTTGGGAATGATTTCCACCATGGCCTGAGCAAAGCTTTTTGAGTTCTTGGCATTGTTGGCGATGGTTTCAACGTTGGATTTTGCGACTTCAAAAACCGACGTATCAATTTTGAAGCCTTTTCCAGGCTGGAAGAAATTCACGAGTCCGATTCCGATCATGACCGAAAACGTCGAAGCAATAACAGTATAGAAGAGAGTCTTTGAAGCAACTTTTCCTACACCCTGATGCTTGGCCAGATCATACACGCCCAATACCAGTGCGGAGAAAACCATCGGAACCACAATCATGAAAAGAAGACGCAGGAAAATCTGCCCGATCGGCACCATCACAAATTCATTGATCTTCGCAATCCAAGCCACATCCTGATACGGATGTACGAGCGCGCCCAGGACAATTCCGATAATAAGTCCCAGCAGAAGTTTGTAATGATTCTTCATTCGTGGTCTCCCAAAAAAATAGCTATGTTAAATGATAGGTTGTGGCATCAGGCGTTGGCGAGGCTTTTTTTCAGAGTCAGAATCAAGGGAAAATCAAAATTCTGGTACTAATAAAACGCAAATTTTAATTCTTCGCTAACCAAATAATTTGGTTTCTTCCTTGCATAAAAGTTGTATCGCTAATCTCAAGGAGATATTTATGAGACATCTCTTGCCGAGGTGGAAAAGCAGAGTATCTTAAGTTGAGAGGTTTTTAAAATCGCGAGTAAATAAAACTTATGGACAACAAAGTCTTCCTCTTTCCACTCAATAATTCCTTACTCTTTAAGAAGGTTACTCTTCCATATCATATTTTCGAATCCCGCTATCGAAGGATGGTGAAGGATGCAATCGAGCAGCAGATCCCAATTGCAGTCGTTTCTTTAAATCCCAGCAATGATTATGAAGGGGTCATTTGTGTCGCGGGCATTCCTCATATCCTCACAACCTATGCTGATGGCCGCATGGATATCTACATTACAGGTGCTGTAAAATGTAAGCTCACAGACTATGATCAGGAAAATCCCTACAAGGTTTATCACTACAAATCTCTGGATGAGAATCTCATCGTGGATGAGTCGCTGGACATGGAGCTGGAGAGCCTAAGAAGTTTTCTGGAAAGATGGGCGACACATTTTCTTCCCGATGAAAGTCAGCGTCAGAACTTTTCCAATACCCTGGATGACCCAGAAATTTTGATTAATTATTGCGCGGTGTTCTTATTGGATGACGTGGATATGAAGAGGAGTGTGATGGAAGCAGAAACGATGAAAAAGAAGATTCAAATTCTTTTGAGGGCCGTTGGCCCGAAAGAAGTCTCCCTCGGGCCATTCATGCCAACTCTAAGGTTCTAAGAAGCAATTACTTCTTATTCTTAGCTTTGCCAGCTGCGATCTTTTCCTTGATTTTAGCTTTCTTCTTAGCCTGACCTTTGCGGCGAAGCATCTTAACGGCTTTGCTCTTACGACCGTATCCCATAATTCCATCCTTCAAAAAAGTTGAGTAAACACATTATTGTTAAAGGATTTTTCATTGTAAAGAGCTGAGTGCTGATTAACAATGGATAGACTCAATTTTCAAAAGGAGTTCCCATGAAAATATGTTTAATTTTAGTGGCTATGGCCCTTTCTGTTTCAGCTTTCGCAGCTAAAAGATCTATCACCCTTGTAAATTATGAAACTGACGGTGTAAAGCAGTGGCTTCCAGGCACTATCATCGTTAAGAAAGGTGATGATGTTGAAATTACCCTCATCAATAATGTTCCATCAGGTGTTCACGGATTTTTCATTCCGGATTTCAATGTTCGTAAGGAAGTTAAGAAAGGTGTGAAGGAAGTTGTGAAATTCAAAGCCGATAAAGAAGGACTTTTCGATATGAAATGTCATCTTCACCCGGCCCACGTTGGTGGCCAGCTTCTAGTTCAACCGTAATCTATTAAGTATTCATCGGCGCCTGGGATCCGTAACGGGATCTCAGGTATCCATTCAACCACCAAAAGAATGTTCCCATCCACACCACACAGGCAAATGGGTGAAGAAGGATCGCGCGCCAGGATTCCTGAAAAACAATCTTAGTAAAAAAGCGGTAGAGAGTCAGAAGCATGATACTGGCCAGTGCCTGGAAAGGATGGCTGAAGAAGAAAATAATTGGAAAAGACCAAACCAGCATCGATGCAAGAAAGATTCCAAAACCAGTTTTATCTTTTCGATTCCAAAGATCATCCCATTTATCACGCAATTGATAGGTGAGATCCTTGAAGGTTTCAGGATAAAATCTCAGCAGATGTTTTTCACCGAAGGCCAGATAGAACTTGATGTTCTTGTCTTCCCACTGACGGGAGATGGCTTCTTTCCAGCGTGAAATGCGAATAAGTTTGAAATCTAATTGCTTAAAAGACGGCAGTGGCATCACAAGCCATCCTTGAGCGATTCCTATTAATGGATGCATCAATCGGCTGCGCCATCGATGTGGGCCATAGAAAGAAGCAAATGCCAGAGTGGGATTAAGAACCGAAACGGCCTGGCCAAGGAGATTGAACTTTCCTGTTTGCGGAAGAACAAGGTAGTTACGCTGTTTATCGTGGCAAAGCTTAGCTGAAGAAAGAAAAGCGTGTTCAGTAGGAACAAGTTCCGCATCACCGATGATCACGACCTGAGATTCAATTTTTGATGAGATCTGCTCCAGCATCCAGGGAACCGCTTCCATGTGAGTCGGGCGCATTGGGAAGCTGTGGATCTGCAAATAAGGAATTTTTTCTTTGAGTTCCTGCCAGGCATTCAGCAAGGGATGGTGTCCATCGATCAGAAGGTGAACTTTGAGTTGTCCTGGAACGAAGTTGAACTTACCAACAGATTCAAGCCAGGCCTCAATGAAAAATTCTGATTTGGCGGAAACAGGAATGATAAGTTCCATCGATCCGTTATACTGATCTTCTTTTGAGAGTTGTTTACCCATGAGAGCATTTTTGACCAGGGTGTAAATCATGAAAGAAGTCAGCCCCAGGGCCAGAAATCCGAACATGCCGTCGCCTTTTTAAAACTGTTTAGATAAGATCATTCTATGAATAAACGCCAATATATGCAAAAGAGTTTTGAGCGCCAAAGGCTCTTAAATAAGCTCATGGCCAAACCGGGGGCATTTCCCTACGTCTTGATTTTGGATAATCTCAAAATTGACTTTAATATCGGGAAAATCATCCGTTCTGCAGAAGCATTTGGAGCTCAAACAGTAGAAGTTGTAGGGACGAGCTTTTTTGACCCTCTTCCTGCCAAAGGCTGCATGAAAAGAGTGCCTTGGAACATGCGCAGCACCTTCACCGAAACCTATCTTGAATACAAGCAAAAAGGCTTCACTTTCTATGCTTTTGACTCAGAAGCACCCGTTGGTATTCATCAAGAAAACTTGCCTGATAAGTCCGCCTTCATCCTAGGTCATGAAGGATTTGGTTTTTCTTTTAAAAAGGAAGACTATCCGGATATCAAATGGGTCCGTATTCCTCAGTTTGGTATGGTGGAGAGTTTAAATGTCGCCGTGGCAGCTTCTATCGTTATGTATGAATTTACCCGTAGTCGTGGATTTAATCCTCCAGCAGCGTCCCTTTAAGATTTAAGTATAAACTGTACAGGATACCTAAGGTCATCACCCCGAAAAACAGATGCGGCGGTTGTGCGTTGGCCGGAAACCCAAAATAATTAAGAGCAATTCCGGTTCCCACGTTGGCCATCACACTTATAAAGGCAATAAAAGTCATAAAGAAAGCATGTCGATTGAAGCGATTGCGATGAAAATAAACTAATAAATACAAAAATAGACCAACGATCACCAGCGAGAATGAGCGGTGAGTATAAAACATCCATCCCATGTGATTTATGACGGTTTCATGAGTCGCTGTTTGCGTATCCCGAATCAGATGGTCCACCTGTTGTCTGACCTGCGTGCCCATGAGCACCTGCATAAAGGTTAGGAACACCATTATTTTTGAGATTCTCAGGGCTTTTAGATCGGTAGGTGGCACCAATGATGTGTTTTCTAGGTCATCGCAATATTTTTTCAGATAGAGCAGACCAAATAAAAGCAGGATGGCCAGGAACATGTGAATGGTAATGATAAAAGGCTTTAGGTGAGTGGAGACGACAAAAGCTCCCACTAAACCCTGAACAATGATTAAAATCAATAATCCGCCACAAAACCAAGGAAGATTCCGTTCCCGGTTTCTAACAGAGAAGGATTTGACAAATAGACCTATGATGGCAAATCCCAATAAAACACCTAGCAGACGGTTGATGTATTCGGTCCAGGTTTTAAAAGGATCAAAATCGGCGATGGTTTTACCATCAATTTTGTAAATTTCTTTGTAATTATCAGGAAGCTCGTTAATGTCCATGGGTGGGACCCATTGGCCAAAACATCGAGGCCAGTCAGGGCAACCCAGACCTGAGCCCGTTCCTCGGACAACGGCTCCTGCCAGAATGACAAGATAGGTTCCGATGATGGAAATAAGAATAAGTCGCTGAAAGCCTTTCATAGCTAAAAGTTAGCACGTTCATTTTGCTTTTTCATCTATTAGATGCTGAAATAATCTTCATCAAAAGGAATTGATATGTTTTCTATGGAGACCAGCCTCCTGGGTGTAGCGCTGGCACTGGATGCAGCAGTTGTGAGTTTTGCCATTGGGATCCTCAATCTAGAGGCCACTCACACGGTCAAAATCTCCCGCGGCTTAATCGTTTGCTCACTTTTCGGATTTTTCCAATTCCTCATGGTTTGGTTGGGAAGTTTAGGCGGCTATTTTCTGTCTTTCTCTTCTTACGGATACCTTTTTCAGTTAGTCGTCGCAGCTATATTTATGGTGATTGCAGTCCGGGTTTTCCAGGAAAGTATGGATGATGATGATGAACACATCGAGTGGGGGCTTATCCCGCTTATCATCCTTGCCCTTGCTACCAGCATCGATGCGCTGGCTGCCGGTATCAGTCTTGGGGCCCTTCCTCAAGCTCATTTTTATGCCTTAGAAATTGGTTTCATCACTGTTTTAGTCTGTGTTGCGGCCTATGCTTCAACTTATTTTTTTAAAAAGCTACCCACACCTTGGCTGCTACGAACCGCAGCCATGATTTTCTTTTTTCTGGGTGGAAGAATTCTCTTCGATTATTTTTATTAGGAGTCTCCTATGCAGTTAGAGCTTTCTCAATTCAAAAAGGCTTATCAAACGCTTAAGACGATCATTGAGCCTACTCCTATGGTCTATAATGAATGGCTCTCAAAACAATATGGCTGTCAGGTTTATTTGAAGCTCGAAAATATGCTTCCTATCGGGTCATTCAAGATGCGAGGAGCCACTTATAAAATTTCTCAACTCACAGCTGCGGAAAAGAAGCAGGGTGTTCTCGCAGTGAGTGCTGGTAACCATGCGCAAGGTGTCGCCTGGGCAGCCGGTAAATTTAAAATCAGTGCGACCATCATCATGCCAGAGGGGTCTCCCTTAACAAAGATCCGGAATACCGAGGCCCTTGGGGCTAAAGTTGTTCTCAAAGGTCAGAACATTGAAGAATGCTTCGAGGTGGCCCAACAAATGATGGCAAAGAAAAAAATGGTCTTCGTGCACCCGTTCCATGATCCCCATGTGATCGCAGGTCAAGGCACTGTTGCTTTTGAAATTCTCAATCAATTGCCCGATGCTGATTATCTTTTTTCTTCCATCGGCGGTGGCGGCTTAGTCTCCGGTATGGGACAGGTTTTGAAAGGTCATAAATCTAAAATGAAAGTCATCGCAGGCCAGGCAAGTGGCTGTTCGGCAATGGTTGATTCTTTGAACGCCAAGAAAATTAAAACAATTGATAAGGCCGAAACCTTTGCGGACGGAATCCGGGTTAAGAATGTTAATAAGGATATGTTTGAATCACTGGGAAGAGTGGTCGATGCCTCTTACACCGTAGACGATGAAAAAATGGCCTGGGCCATTTTGCAATTGATGGAGAAGGCGAGAGTGATCGCGGAGGGAGCAGGGGCATTACCACTAGCTCTTTTTGATCAGCTCTATCACAAAGATCCCAAAAAATTTAAAGGCAAAAAAATCGTGCTGGTCGTTTGCGGAGGTAATATCGACGTTAACCTCCTTGAGCGAATCATCGATCGTGGCTTGATCGAATCTCATCGTAAGGTACGTATCTCAATACCTATCTCGGACCGACCGGGTGTACTTCATCATCTCACGGGCATCATCAAAGATGTCGGGGCAAATATTTTACAAGTCGTTCATGACAGGGAAGCCTCCGAAGCAGGCATCAGCGGCACCAACGTTTTCTTCACTCTTGAGACCAAGGGGGAAGAGCACATGAAAGAGCTCCTTAAAGAAATGCACAAGGACTTCCCGCAAGCCAGAGTTATCCGCTAACTAGAAAATCATAGGGCCGTCAAAAGTTTTGACGG
>JBEIEO010000148.1:0-7434 GCA_040382895.1 Halobacteriovoraceae bacterium | reverse complement strand
GCTTCCACCAGTTAACATAGTTGCTGTCATGACCCCTAAGGTAGTCAACCCTAACACTTCGTGAGTTTTAAGCATGCTATGACGTGTTTCCAGAGTTTTTTGCATCTCTACTTGTTGGGGAGTCAACTTCACTTCAGAATCCTGGAATCCCAAATCCTTAAGCTCGAGCTCCTGGGCCTTCAGTTGAGTCTGAAAACAAATAACAAGCATTAAAAAGTAACCAAAGAATTTCATATGTCGCTCCTTACAATTAAGCCTATCTTCCCAAATCATATTATAAAAACAATCCGGCAAATGCCTACAATGTTTATATCCGTCATCTGACGGATTTCTGGTAAAAACAAATGAGAATATTTTCATCAAGTGTTTAATTCAAAGGAGCACTTATGAAAAGAATGACCATGGCCATCATGACTTTAATCACTTCTCTTCACCTGTCAGCTGCAGTTGATTGTACCAACGAACCGAAGGAAAATTGGAAAGAAGAAGGGGCCTTCAAAAAAGAGTTGGAACAGACATACAAGATTAAGCTCTTCAAAACCACTGGTGGTAATTGCTACGAAATTTATGGATGGGACAAAGCAGGAAAAAAGGTGGAGATCTATTTCAATCCAGTGACCGGTGAAAAAGTGAAAGAAAAAATCGAGAAATAAAAAAAGTAAGACGGGGTTACCCGGCTCATTTTTTAGTGATGATGGCAGTCAAACTCAGGAAATTCATTATCACTCATGAGACCTTCAGTTGGCCCAAGCAAGATTTCATCTGACTGCTCTGTTCCCAGGATCGTGGAAAGTTGACGGCGAAGATCAGTTCCTTCGGCCGTTACGGCACGTGCATCGAAAATATTATTCAGAACAAAAGCGATACGCACGCCGGCCATTTGAACTCGTTGATCGATCACACTGTAATACTTCTGCACGACCGCTTCATTTTCCATATTTACAGAGGCATAAGGATGGGCCCGAAGCGCTAGAGATTCATTATGCCACTCAAGGTAGCTTCCCTTCATCCAGCTCAAAACTTGAGAGTTTGGAACTTTCGGAAGCAGAGATAGATAAAGTTGTAGATCTTCAGAAATACCTGGACGATAAATCAGAGTTCCATTCAGACGGGCACGGATAATTCCGTTATCCCAGACGCTATGAAGGTTATCACTTCGGCCAAACCATTCAAGTGTTACCTGATTGCCACCCAGATCTTGCGGTCTTCCAGTGTGAAGTGGTTGGTGAATGTCGCCGATGAAGTGAATGATGAATTTAAGTGCGTAGAGTTTTAGCTCTCGCGAAGCTTTTGGACTTCTCAGAGTATCCTCAGCTTTAACCAAGGCACGAATAGCATCACCCTGGGCCACTTCATCATGAGTTGCCTTACCCAAAGACTGGTAATAAGTGGTGCGGTCATGAACTTGCGTGAAGTGAAAGGGCTTGGTGTGAATCCAACCGGCCAGAGAACGAATTCCATCGGCCCAACGGCTCGCCTCAAGTAAATCTTGTGCACCTGTTAACTGGTTAACTTTTGATTTGGTACTTGGATTAAGTAATTGATAGGCAATTACTGAGGTGGCCTCATGGGCAATTTTCCCCCAAGCAAAGGCTTTCTGCGTAAAAAGCCCTAAGGTCAAGATGAAGAACAATTCCATTGATCTTTTCAAACATCACTTCCTGATAGAAAAATTGTCTCTTTTGAGGGAAGAGGCTGGCAAGAATTAAAAAATTATGCCGCACTAGGCAACTAATTAGATTAACTAAACCCTGACATTAGTCATTCTTGACGATCTTCATTTTTACGCTTTTACTTAATGAAAATTCTAACCAAAGAGTACACATGACGGTTTCCGGCATTTCATTTTTCACTTTAGTTTTAACGCTATTTGTTTCGTTGAATGCCGCAGCTCTAGATTATCCAAAAGGACCGGACGCAACAATTACTCCGGGTTCTTTGTGTGATCACCCAACTGAGTATCGTTACCCTGAACGCATCGCATACTGCGAGCGCGACGTAGACCCACATACAAAGCAAGTGATTTTCCAGATCTATCGTGAGCAACTTGGATATACTCTGTATATCCGCAATCGCCAGGACTACAAGATTGATCACCTCATTCCACTTTGCGCTGGCGGAAGTAACCACGACAACAACTTATGGCCTCAGCACGTTTCAGTTTTCACTGTTACTGATCCACTTGAATCAACTGGCTGTGAAAAACTCAGCGCGGGCCGAATCACTCAAATGAATTTGGTAAAACTCATTCTCCAGGCAAAAAGAAACCTGGAAGATGCTCCAAAGATTCTTAAGCAATTACAGAGTCTCTAAACTCACACGATCTTAACAACGAAATCCATTTCATCCTGTTATTGTAAAAGATAACAGGGAGCCTTTATGACGAAATGGATTTTTCTCTTCATCACCTTCTTGACGATTGCCTCTCTCACAGATGCAGCCACTACGCACCCTGTGCTTCTGTTCCTGGAAAAAAATCAATTCTCTCATTCTTCTGAATTCGAATTAGTTTTTAGCTGTGACTCCAAAGGTAAATCCTGCTTAATGATCAGTTCCGATGAAGTCATTCGTGAACTGCGGGGTTCAACTGCTTCGGAAGCGTTGGAGCTCATTTTGACTATGGGAATGGATCCGGATGGAGCTTATGTAAAATGTGTGAAAAGTTCCTGCCGGCTTGGAAACATTCCGGATGCGGTTATTTAAAAATTGGAAAATACTTCTAGGGCCGGACGAGGTTTTCCAAAGGACATGAAAGAGTATCGTGCCTCAGGATTTTCACCTGGCCGGTAATCTTCCAGTCTCCAGGCAAGTGCACCCCGGAAACCACAATTTTTGGCACTGGTAAGGAATTTTTGGGTTACGTAGGACTGCAGTTGATCATCAAAACTTTCTGAAAGTTGCCCGAATTCTCCCAACTGAAGCCACACACCTTCACGTGCCAATTTCCTAAATTCAGAACAACCAGCGATGTACCCAGCGTCGTTGTAATAATGAAGATCATAAAAATCCAGACAGGAATCAGAAAGAAAACCTGAGAAGAAACGAGTCTCAGCATCTGCCCATCCCAGAGAAGCTGTTACAGGCGAAGGTGCCCCTTTTTTCATCTGGCATAAAAACTGTGACATGCTGGCCTTCCCAGATTCAAAGAGCTGGAAATAATCGATGGCATTGACCTCATTCACGAGATCGATTTGCGTGACAGTGGATCTGAACTCAGCCACCAGTTTATAGACAGGGAGAATAGCCTCTCGATAGAACTCCTCCTGCTTGCCGAATTTATTATTAAAGACATTCCACCAATAATTTAAGCGATCGGGATGAAGCCAGAGTTCACGATACGCATTACCATCAAGGAAAGTCAGACTGACCTCAACGTTTTTTGAGCGGGCGACTTCCAGAAAGTGTCGCAGATTTTTCAGAACCTCAGGCTTTAGCTTGAGCTTTCCCTCAACAAAATAGAACTGAGGCAGAGAATTACCTTCGTAGAGCCATATTCGAAGAATCTGAGAGCGGTACTGTTGATTAAGAGCAAAGAGATGTTCGGTGTGAGCGGGATCATAGTATCGATCCAGCCACTGGTAAGCATAATCAGTTTTCATCCAGGCCTGATTGAAGCCTTTTACCAATGCCATGGCAGGTAAACTCATCACGAATAAAATCAGGACCAGAAGGAACTTCCTCATAATCAGCATTTTAGAGGATTTTTAGGCCGGGAGGTAAACGTAAGCCAAGAGTGAATAAAAATTACATTAGCGGATCATCCCAATGCGCTCATAAACTGCGGCCAAAGTCTTAGAAGCCTTTTCCCGAGCCTTTAGGGCACCTTCATGCATAAGTTTTTGAAGGTAAGCTTCATCTTTGATGATCTCCTCATACTTTTGCTGGATAGGCCTTAAGGTCTCAATAATCACCTCTGCCGTTTCAAGCTTGAGATGACCATACATTTTACCTTCAAAGTGCTTTTCCAGGTCCTGGATGGAGCGACCCGAAAGGACAGAATTAATAGTCAAAAGGTTAGCGACACCTGGATTCGTTTCATCATATTTCACAACAGTTCCGGAATCGGTCACTGCTCGTTTTAGCTTTTTAGTAATCTGTTCAGGAGCATCGCTAAGAGCAATATAAGAGCCTTCGTTCTCATCGGATTTAGACATTTTTCGAGTCGGATCAGTCAGAGACATAACCCGGGCACCCTGCTTTGGAATAAAAGGCTTAGGCATAGTAAACAGACCCGGACCGTACTTATCTTCAAAGTACTGGACAATATCCCGGCACAACTCAATGTGCTGCTTCTGATCCTCGCCGACTGGCACCAGATTGGACTGATAAACCAGGATGTCGGAGGCCATCAGAACCGGATACATCAATAGACCTGACAACACACTTTTTTGCTTGGCCGATTTGTCCTTGAACTGGGTCATTCGGTTAAGATTTCCCAGCGGTGTCACACAAGTAAGAATCCAGGTTAGTTCAGCATGCTCAGGTACTTGAGACTGAACAAACAAGGTGCATTTATCCGGGGTTAATCCCAGCGCCAGCAGTTGAGCGTAGAAAGTCTTAGTCCGTCCCATTAGATCTTTTGGATCCTGGAAGGAAGTCATGGAGTGAAGATTGGCCACCATAAAGTAGGAATCATAGTTGTTCACCATATCTTTCCAGCTGGTAAGGGCCCCGATGTAATTTCCGAGGGTCATTTTTCCGCTGGTGGTAATACCTGAAAGGACAATTTCTTTGACCATGGTGAGTTTCCTAAGTGGTTTAAGAGCTTGGATATATTAGCTTAGGGGGGAAGAATCTATCAACATCAAAACATTTATCTATATGGGAAAAACTACATAATGACTCCTCTAATCGCTTAAATAATGGCAGTATCCTGCCTATGAAAACAACTATTTTGCTATCACTCCTCGTCCTGGCCGCTTGCGGACAGAAAATCACATCCTCCCACAAGATCAGAAGCACCCAACTGACCCAAAAAGGCCAGGTTTCGGTACTCATAACGGGAGTTGAAGATCAGCAGGCACTTAAAGAGGCTGCGATCCAAAATGGAATAAAAATTGAGGGCGAAAGCATCCTGATTTTATCCGGGGATGCTCAAGACATCAATCAACTGCAGATTGCAACCAATGATAACTTTGCCTACCAGCTCGATGAGAAGATGGAGCTTACGGCACCGGAGAGTTTCTCTCCTGAAAACGATGCTCTTTATTTAGCCAAAAAAGATTTCGGCATTCTGGAATTCTGGAAAACCCATCCTACGGCCGATGGCCGGGGTGTGACAGTGGGTGTGCTGGATGACGGAATCTCTCCGCATCAGCATGGCTTCATCACCACCACGACCGGAGAAAGAAAATTCCTGGCCAAAGGTTCGCAATCAAGTTTTACGACATTTGATTTAAAAGAAACCGAAGAAGGATTTGAAGCACTGGTAGATGAATCACGACCAGTTTTTGAAATGCCACTGGACCTGGATGCCGATGGTTCTTATACCTCAGTGTTTAAAGTGAAAGTGAATAAGGAATTCAACCAGGCCTGCATGCTGGATCAGTGTAAGGGAAGTTTCAGTAAAACTGGTGAATACTTTATTGCCAAGAACCCGTTGTTAGCATTGATGGTAGAAATCGATGCGGAAAATAAAAAAATAAAAATTCTTCAGCCAGAAAGTGGTGATGATTCCCATGGTGAAGGTGTGGCCTCAGTCATTGCGGGATATCGCATCGGAAATCGTGCTGGCTTCAATGGAGTCGCCCCTGGTTCAAAACTCGTGGATTACGATCTCTCCGAAATCACCGATAAGGCAGAAGAAAAAGAATATACCATCGCAACTTTTCTCAAAGGTCTGGATTGGCTGGGTTCCAACGGTGCTGAAGTCGCAAACATCAGTTACTCTCTGGGCTTCACCAACACTGAAACTCAAACCTTCATGCGCAAAGCTCTGGAAGAGATCATTAATAAACATAACATGGTTATCAGTTTCTCCGCTGGTAACAACGGTCCGGGTCTTGGTTCTTTGAACCGACGATCGATCTATCCGGATAATGCTTTGGTGGCCGGTGCCTTTATCTCCAAAGAACTGGATGAAAAAGTCCATGGCGTAACAGGAATTCCGGAAGAAGGCCGGGTGGTTTATTACTCGAGCCGTGGTCCTGGCCAGGGTGTAGGCCCGACACTTATCTCTCCCCTTTCGAGCTTAACAAATTCATCAGCTGACTCAGGACATATGGCCTTTAACGGTACGAGCTCAGCTTCTCCTGCCCTTGCCGGTGCCGCTGCCGTTTTGATCTCGGCAATTAAACAGCACGGTCTAAAGGTTGATGCAGCTTCTGTGGTTCACGCCCTTAGACTTTCAGGTAAACGATTACTAGCTGAGCCTTTTATTTTCCAAGGGAACGGTCTGCCTCAGGTGGCAGCAGCTCTTAACATTTATAAAGACATCATCGCTGGTGATACATTCCAAAATGTCATCGTCGCAATTCCTCGTGAAACTCAGGATGGAGTTGAGGCCAGAGGCATCACACTTAAGACATCGCAGGGCAAAGTAGTGGATAGCCTTAAGATCATTTTGAAAGGAGTCATCTCTAAAACTGCTCCTGTTGAGAAAAGAGTGAACCTGCTGGTACCAGTTAAACTAGAATATTCTAAGGGTTTGAGTGGTCCCAAGGAGCTTTGGGTATCAAGTGGAGAAAGTGATTTTTATATCGACATGGCCATCAATGAAATGCTGGCGACTGGTCAGATAGAAGCCTTTGGAGAAATCAAAGTCATCTCACAAGTTGATAACAGTTTAATGGCAAGCATCCCAGTTACGGCCATCAATGACGTAAGTATTACGAATCGGCCAGGAGCTACAATTAAACTGGGAGCGCAGGAAGGCAAAAGATTTCACCTGCACATCCCTGAAGGCGTGAAAGGTTTCCGAGTCAGCGCAGAAGCTCTGGATGGTGATGCCGGTCGAATCGCTGTCTCTGTTTATGATACTAATCAGATCCGCATCCAACGAGTTCGTCTGGGTGCTGACCTTTGGGTTGCTGTTGAAAGATCAGGCCACTACCAGGTGGGTGTTGCGATGGACGGAGGCACTCCTCGCGGAGCTTTGATTCAGATAAAAATGGAAACTCTGGATGTGAAACTAAGAACTAAAAGCACTATAAGTTCCGATGCCTCATTGTCGTTGACCAACAACTCCCGCTCATCTCTTCACGGCATAATCAAGGCCCGCAAATTAGATGAGATCGTTAAGAATCATGTGATAAACTCTGACTTTCAAAATATAGAGTTTACTCAAACTCTCCCGAAAGGTGATTACAAAATAACTCTCAAGACGACTGAGCAATACGACCTGAGCTACCTCTTTGGAAACTGCAGCCACACCTACGAGAAGGCAGGTGTGAAGACGATGGCGGCGTCAGAAACTTTTAACATTGAAGAAGATTC
>JBEIEO010000147.1:0-7455 GCA_040382895.1 Halobacteriovoraceae bacterium | reverse complement strand
TCATGCCGATGTCTTTTTGTAGGTTCCAGCGCACTGATTCTGGTGGCAGCTGCTCAAAAGATTCAAGAATGCCAAGTGCCTTTTTGATACAGGCCATTTCAATTTTTCCACCACCGACTGTGCCGGCAAAAAGTCCTGAGCCTGTGACAATAATTTTGGAGCCAGGATCTTGCGGAGAAGAACCTCGGGCTGCGGTCATGGTGACTACAACGAAGCTTTCGTTTTTCTCCTGGAGTTCCAGGCATTGCTTAAACAGATTCATTCCCACTCCTGGAAGCGAGCTGGCCACATGGCCCGCAGAACTCGCTCACTGGTGGCAGGAATTTTAATCTGCGGATAGGAAGCCTTATAGAGTGGCAAATAAGATAGAGCGTTATTGATCGCTGTCCAGGCACTGATCGACAGCAAAAGCGGGGGTTCCCCCACGGCCTTTGTTCCACGCACATTGGCAGTGTTCTCATCATTCTCAAAAAGCTCAATGTTAAATTCTCTCGGCGTATCTTGTACGTTCGGAATTTTGTAAGTTGAAGGCGCGTGTGAGAGCAGGAAGCCCTGATCGTTATAGAATAGGTTTTCCGTTGTGAGCCAACCCAATCCCTGAATATAGGCACCCGAGACTTGACCCACATCCAGATCATGATTCACCGGTCGACCGAGATCCATCAGGATATCAGTGCGAAGGATTTTTACTTCACCGGTGTCTTTGCTCAAAGAAACTTCGGTGCAGGCAGTGCCTTGAGTGAAATACAGGAAGGCATCCCCTTGACCAGTGAGTTTATTAAACTCAATACCTGGAATACGGTAGAAAGCATAATCACTCAAAGAAATACGATTTAGGTAAGCTTCCAGCACCAGGTATTTAAATTCAATTTTTTTATCCAGGTGTTTCGGATGAAAAACCCAGCCGTCTTCAAACTGAATATCAAAGTAGGTCGCCTTACCGGATTTCCAGTCAGCACCTTCGTTAGGATCATTCACATCCAGATTTGGTGTTTGGAGGACGATCTCTTCCTGGGTACCAAGACCTGCGGTTTTCGACGCCCATTTCTCTTTCGGGATATCCAACAAGCGCAGAGCAAGTTCACTCAGGCGCTTTTTGATCTTACGAGCGGCTAAAAGGGCAGCGGCACCGTTAAGGTCTGTACCAGAAGAAGCTGCAGTAGGAGAAGTATTGGCATTTTTATCCGTACGAGTAGGCATTACCCGGGCAGCCTCTCGTGACAGACCCATTTCATGGGTCACCATCTGAGAAATGCGGGCGTTCACGCCCTGACCCATCTCAGTGGCACCAGTTGAAATCTGAAGAGTTCCATCGTTATGAATAATCACCAGAGCATTGGCCTGGTTGAGGAAGCGAGTGGTGAAGGAGATTCCGAACTTCACTGCCGTTAGAGAAATACCCCGGACGTAATCCGGGTTGGTTTTATTGTACTCAGCAATCTCCTCACGACGCTTTTGATAGTCGCAATTTTTCTCAAGGTCAGTGAAGAGCTTTGTCAGGCAATTGTTTTCCACCAATTGTCCGTAGTGGGTGACGTTGCGGTTACCTGCATCGGAGTAGGCATTAAGCTTGCGGATCTCAAGAGGATCTTTTTTGAGCACATGAGCAATCTCTTCGATCGCCTTCTCTATAGTGGCCACTCCTTGGGGCCCACCGAAACCACGGAAAGCAGTATGCGAGTGATAGTTCGTTTTACAGACTTGTCCGGTGACTCGCATGTTAGGAATAAAGTAAGCATTTTCTGAGTGAAGCATTGCCCGCTCCATAATGGAGGTGGACAAATCGGCGTAGGCTCCGCCATCAGAGTAAAGTTCCACATCCCAGGCGAGAATGCGGCCATCGTTATCAAAACCCATTCGATAGATATTCTCAAATGGATTACGCTTACCCGTCATCACCATGTCATCATCTTTAGTCAGACATAAACGCACTGGACGCTTGAGTTTCTGAGCACACAAAGCTGCCATGGCAGCAAAGGGAGCGGCTTGAGATTCTTTCCCGCCAAAGCCTCCGCCCATGCGCTTCACCTGAACCACTACATCTTTATCCGGTAAACCCAAAGTGTGGGCAACCACGTGCTGAGTTTCAGTGGGATGCTGTGAAGAGGTGTGAATTTCAATTTGTCCATCTTCCAACGGGTAGGCGATAGTCGCCTGACTTTCCAGATAAAAGTGGTCGTGCCCCTGAATCAGAATCTTACTTTCAAGTTTATGAGGAGCGTTTTTCATCGCCTCATCCACATGACCTCTTTCAATTTTACGTTTGTCACCGATGAATGACTTTACGGCTTTGGCCTTATCAATTGAGAGCACGGATTCCAGATCCACATACTCGATGATGACTTTTTGCTTGGCCCGCTGAGCGGCTTCCATCGTTTCGGCCACGATCAGAGCTATAGGCTCTCCGGCAAACTGCACTTTGTCTCTGGCAAGAATCGGTTGGTCTTTGAAAATAGTACCCCAGAGATTATGAGGGACATCATGCCCAGTAAAAACACTCACCACTTTCGGTTGTTTCAGGACTTCAGAGAAATCCAGACTCTTGATCATGGCATGGGCACGAGATGAATAGAACACGTCTACGAAGAGTTCGTTGTGCATCTTTGGACGATCATCCACGTATTCAGATTCTCCTGTTACGTGGGTGTGAGCGCTGTCATGAGGGAGTGATCTCATTGTACACCTCCACAGTCTGCAAAGAAGCGACGCAAGAAGTTCTCCACCAGCACATGTCGATACGCCGCTGTGGCCCTTACATCACTGAGAGGCTTGAACTCGGAGTGCAGAATTTTTACCGCCCCATCTACGTCTAACTGCTGCTTCAAAAATTGTTCGGTCTGTTTTAGGCGCAGTGGAATAGCAGCAACTCCTCCAGCTGCCATGGTGATCTGAGAGATTTCTTTTTTGTTCTGATCCTTCCACTCAACGTGGATAGCAAAATTCACGGCGGAAATGTCCAAGTCCTTGCGGTTGGCGTTTTTAAAGACCCGGTAGTCGGAGCCCTTTTTGGGAACCGGCAATTTGATGTGAGTGATGAGTTCACCGGGGGCAAGGGCCGTTTTTCGATAGGCCAGGAAAAAATCCTCGAGTTTCATTTCTTTGTTCCCGTTGATCACCACCCAGGCGTTTAGTGCCAACAGCGCCGGCGGGGTATCTCCAATAGGAGAGGCATTGGCCACGTTACCAACGACTGTCGCTAGATTTTTAATTTGAGGGGAAGCAAAGACATCGAGATATTTTGCGAATTCCGGTGAGTGATCTTTCATGAAGTGACGAAACTCATTCATCGTCACGCGGGCCCCCAGGGTGATCATCCCATTCTGTTCCTTGATCTGATAGAGCTCTTCGATGAGGTGGAGACTCAAGAGTTTTGTCAGTGTGATCTTACGTTTATTGTGAACCACACCCAGATCCGTGGAAGCTCCCACGATGCGTGCATCGGGATTAGCCTTCAGGTAGTCCAGAGCTGCCTGGATAGTCTTCGGTGCACAGTAACTGAACTCATCGGACTCCAAGGCCACCCCAGTTTCGAAGGCTTCTTTAAGTACAGAATTTTGATGTTGAGTAAAGAAGCGCTCTTTGACCGATTTCGCGTTTTTCAGATCCATCGCCATCGCCGCATCAATGATGGGTTGGTAGCCGGTGCAGCGACATAGGTTGCCGGTCATGCAATTTTTAGCTTCCTGAGGTGCAATGGAGGTTTCTTTTTTGCTGATTTTCTCTTCTACGAGACCTGTGAGGGCCATGACAAAACCAGGCGTACAAAAGCCACACTGACTGCCGTGACACTTTACCATCGCATCCTGGGCCACATGGAGTTCATCTTTTTCCTTGAGGGCGTCGACGGTGACAAGACTTGAACCGTGGAGATTGGCCACAACAGTGATGCAGGAATTGATTGGAAGATAATAGTGATCTTCGGCCTCAACGTGCGGAAAATAACGAAGGACGCTGCAGGCTCCACAGTCGCCTTCGGCGCAAACAATCTTAGTACCGGTAAGATTTTTTTCGTATCGAAGATAATCGGCCAGCATCATGCCTGCGAATTCGGCACCGACCTCATGTTTTTTGCCGTTAAGATAGAAAACAACCTTGTTTTTCACTGGGACCTTCCTCTTGAAACTTTGACAATCATTATCCCCAAAGTTTAACATCTTTGAAAAGGAAAAGACCCCATGGACAGAGTGGAATTGATTAAAAAGTTGCCTAAAGCTGAGCTGCATTTGCACATCGAAGGGAGTTTTGAACCAGAGCTGATGTTTTCCATTGCTCAAAGAAACAATGTGCCAATCCGCTTCAAAAGTGTGCAGGAGGTTAAAGAGGCCTATAACTTCCATAATCTGCAATCTTTTTTAGACATTTATTACGAAGGGGCCAATGTTTTGCTCAAAGAGCAGGATTTCTACGACCTCACCATGGCTTACTTAAAGCGTTGCAAAGAAGACTATGTTGTCCATACGGAAATATTCTTTGATCCTCAGACTCATACCGACCGGGGAGTGGCGTTTTCGGTTGTTTTCAACGGAATTCACAAAGCTCTTAAAGACGCTGAGAAAGATTGGGGAATAACCTCTCATATGATCATGTGTTTTCTCCGCCATCTTTCCGAGGAGTCGGCTTTCAAAACCCTGGAGGATTCTCTTCCGTTCAAGCAACATATTCTTGCGGTAGGCTTAGATTCCTCAGAGGTGGGTCACCCACCGTCGAAGTTTCAAAGAGTGTTTGAAGCTGCCATGAATGAAGGCTACCTGACTGTGGCCCATGCCGGTGAAGAGGGACCTCCGGCCTACATCTGGGAAGCTCTGGACCTTCTGAAAGTAAAGCGCATCGATCACGGTGTGCGCTCGCTGGAAGATGAAAAACTCATGCAACGACTAATCACGGAGAAGATGCCTTTAACGGTTTGTCCGCTTTCGAATCTCAAGCTCTGTGTGGTGAAAGATCTGAAAGAGCATAACCTAAAAAAGATGCTCCATCGTGGAGTGAGGGTTACGATTAATTCCGATGATCCTGCTTACTTTGGTGGTTACATGAATCAAAATTTCTTTGCCACCGCTGAAGCCCTTGATCTCTCCAAAGAAGAACTAAAAACCATCGCGGCCAATTCCTTTGAAGCATCTTTTTTGTCCTTTGAGCAGAAGTTAAAGTGGTTAACTGTGATCAATGCTCTCTAGCAAAGTGACCAGTTTTTGAGGCGAAAAAGCATTTCCCTTCTCATATTCATGACTGTTTTTGTTTGTAAGTGTCTGAATTTTTGAACCTGCTAAGAGTGTCTTAATATTCATTTATGAAAACTTTTAAACAAATCATTTCGTTACTTCTTTGTCTCCAACTAACTGTGAGTTGCAACAGCGGCGGCGGTGAGGTTGCAAGCCCAGTTAAAACCCGAAATGCACCTGTTCCGACTCAAGAAACCCAGGAAGTTGAAATTAGTGGTTCTATCGCTAAGAGCTTTCAGTTTTTATCCGACGTCTTTCTATCTTCTGCGGTAGCCGCTGAAGGAACAATCTCAGTCATTGACATTTCATCCATAGATAATCCTCAAGTGGTGGAGAGCCAGGAGATTTCAGGATCTGATCAGTTCAGTTTCAAACTTAAAAAAGATCAGGTGAATGAGAAGTTTCTAAAGATAGCTTTTGAATCGAAAGAAGGGGCAGAGAAGTCACGCATCTTTCTTTTAATCCCAGATGGAAGCCCTCAGCTGAGCCTTGAGCTTAATCTAGAAACTTCTGTGCAACATGAATTGGTTGAATCACGAATTCGTAAACAGCTCGCTGATGGTGATATTCTCCTTGAGAATGTAAAAACAGCTTTTCAGGAATTGCAGCAGCCTCAAAAAGAAGATTTTATGTATCTTTTAGGTAGCAAAGACTTAATGCTGGCCCTTTTATCTCACCCGGAGCTAGGATCTAGCGCAAAAGAGGTTATTAGCTATTTTTCAACCAATCCTGAAGCCTCGCGATGGGACTATTTCGTAAAGCTCACAAATCTTGCACAGAGTTTAGGAGGGAGTGAGCCAGTTCTTAATTGTCATGGCAAAAACTTCAGCCTCATCATGGCTGAGAGTCAAAATTTTACATTATACTTTTCACCGCTAAGTCCTGAAGCATCTAAATTTTTCGGCAGCGATGACATAAACCTTGGCGACCATGGTGAATTTATGAGCGCTACTGAAACTCTCTATAAAATGGTTGATCAACTTTCGAACCATGCTGAAAAAATCGATATGAATTTAGGAGCCCGCATCTGGATAAAAACCGGAAATGGAGTTGTAAGTAGCTGCAATGTTTTTAGCCGGGAAATTGTAGACCTCTCCATTGATCAGCGTCTTTTTGATGAGCTTAAGACTCGTGAATTTTCCAATCTAGAGGAAGCTTTTTACCATCTGAATGGAGCTTATGATCAAACCCTGGAGGAATTTCATCGTAAGCTTGAAGCCTCGGGTTTTAAATCAGAAAGTCCTGCTTACGATGGTAATTACCACTATCAGGTATCAAAACTAAAACACCTTCATGAAATATATGCCAAGGAATTTCAAAGCTCTCTAAAGTAACCAGGCCACATAGATCTTAGCTGGCTTGGACCTGCCTGATGACAAAGAAGATAATTAACTATAACTCCTTTATTTGTCATTACTTCAGGTTCTTAGCTTTCCTGAGCGGTCTTGTCCGAAAAATTAAACTTTTTTCCATTCTTTCCGATAAGTTCAAAAACAAGTAGGGGGAACTCATGAAATCACTTTTAACCTTTTCATTTCTGGCGATCTCGCTAAACGCCTTTGCAGTAGATAAAGATAAGTATTGTTTGCCATTTTTGAACGGTTCCCTGGATGCCCAGGGGAAGAAGCCGGAAATCATGGAAGGCTTTACGGCCAAAAAAGAGAAAATGGAAATTGCCGGCTCCATGGTTGAGTCCATTTCTATTGTTCCAGATGATGTAGAGTCCAAAGGTGACGTTAAAACATCTCAGCATCCATGGGGAGAAGAGATGGAGATGACGATCTTGAAGTTTAAGAAAAATGGTAAGCAGGTTAAAGACTATAAGATGATCATTAGCCGCGATAAGGCCGGTAATTTGATTTCAATCAGAAAGAAGCCAGTGCTTTTTCAGGATTTTAAGTTACATTCAGATACCCTGTATTTCAAACCACAAAAAGATATCTGTATTCCGGAAAAATACATCGGAGACAGAAAGCTAAAATTTAGCGTTGATCTTTGTCGGGAAATCGATCGTTTCTTCGCTGAGAATCCAACAGCTAAAGAATGCTTAGTCTCTCGTCACGACCAAAAGCTTGCTTCACTGGTAAAAGAGCACGCAAAATCTCTTCCGGAAAAAGTGATCCTGGGTCTTGAGAAAGGTTCAGAGGATTTGTCAGCACTGTTTGCAGCAAAACACCGTATCGATTGCTCGGAGGCGGGCCTTGATGGAATCCTGAATGATAAAGAAATATGGGGT
>JBEIEO010000146.1:0-7470 GCA_040382895.1 Halobacteriovoraceae bacterium | reverse complement strand
TACAGCCTCGACCTATTAGTAGCAAGACCTTTTATGGTCACAAAAAGCGAGCGGTATGACTCAGGCAGTAGGACATAATCGCTTGGAAACTAATAGGACATAGTCGCTCGGATTCAACAAGGAATGACTATAATGTCAAAAATTTAGACGGCCCTAAAAGCTGCTCCAGTTCAGCATCAGACCATAGGTGGTTATGGTATTTGCAATTTCCAGCTGTCCTTCCAGGCCCTGTTCATTGTATTGAGGATTTGACTGGTTTCGCTCATAAGCCGCTAACAGGGAGACTGACCAGCGGGGTGAAAAATGCCAGTTCAGCATCGGAGAAAGTCGGATAGAGGGAGCCGATAAATCAAGCTGAAGACTCTGAAGTAAAGTTGTATCGAGAGTAAAAGAGAACTTTTGATGAATGGACTGGTTGAACTGATATCTTATTGTCCCATAAGATTTTGTATAACTTCCCTTGGTCCCATCAAAATCTATATTCACCGTACTATAATTGAACCCGCCAAAGATAAGGTGGGAGCGTCCCGGCTGACGCTTTAGCACATAACCTGCTTCGCCAATAAATTCACTTTCAGATATTTGACTATTATCATTATCGGAGAGTGCATGGTTTCGATGGCCAAAATGAAGCCCATATCTCCGATCGAATTTTGCTGGCCATACCTCCCCTCTTAGCTGATGAGAACTTCCTGATAGGGAAAAAGATTTATTAACATCCTGGAGTGTCGCATCCTCAGGTTCTTGCGAGTAGCTACTTGAGGTCATGAAATAGGCAGCTCTAAAAATATATAAATTTTTATCTTTATCATTACCTTGAAGACTTTCATCCTGAGGATTCAATAGTTGTTTGTCGCGATTGGGGTTTTGATTCCCCCAAACACTGACTGCTTTTATCCTCCAATAGTGTTTCTCATCGGAGAGACGCGGGTCAAATTTCTTCGTACCCCCGTTCACTTTTATCGACAGAACTGGAGTCTGGGATTGTTGCTTATAAATCTCGAGGTAATACTCGAAGTCCGGATATGGTTCATTCCAAGTGAAAATGATATTCCTACCATCGGTGTAAGCATTCTTCATCAACGGTTTTTTTAAGACTTCTACTTTATCCTGAGCTTCAATTTCCGCATAATCTGAAAAAGGGCCCCAGTCGCCTTCCTGACCTTCGCGGACTCGCCAAAAATATTTTCCAGGTTGCGGGATAGAAAAATCATAGTTAGGTTTTGCGGTTTGCTTTTTCTGAATGACTTTAGATTTCTTCTCGTTCCATATTTCCAGTTCAAATGTTGATGCTGGTTTTCCGTCCCAGCTCAATGGAAATTTTGGCCCCGAATCTGCATGGGCTGAGGGGATGATGGCATTAAAGATGCGATGAAAAACGTCTACGAAAAGTTTTAACTTCGAGTTTTTGATTTTTGGTGGAGTGAGTGGCTTAGAGTTTTTCACAATAAATTCATAGCTCTCAGACTTGATTTCTTTATTACGGAAAAAACCAAAGAGTTGAATTTTATAGGTTCCATCTTTTAAGTTTTTTAAAATCACGAAATCTTTTTTTGTTTTTCCGGAAAGTTGCATCGGTCCGGTCAAAACAAAACGAAGTTTACCCACATTTTGGGATGAGTCGATCTCCAAATTGAGAGTTGGATTGAGTGAGAAATCCCAACTCCCGGGAACTTGAGTCAAAGCGAGAGTTGGTGCTGCAATTAAAGATAACTTAAAACTATTCACTGCGGACCAGTAAATAACCTTACCATTTTCTGGAAAACCTACACGCCAAAAATATTCACCGGCACCCAGATTCACCTGGACTGATTTTCTGGCCGTCACCTGGCTCAGTATCATCTGCTGAAAGGAGTTATCCCTGGCGAGTTCAAATTTTTGCGGTAGATCCAACGGGTTAGACCACTTGAATTCGACCTGTCTTTCAGTTGTGTTCTCTAATAAGATTTCTTGCTGATACTCTGGATAATTTAATGTAATTGCGAACTGATCATTTATTTCAAAGTAAGATTCCTGAGACTCTTGAGCTGAATTGGTAATTTTCCAGCTGATTTTACCAGGAGCCAAATCTTCTCGATTTAGTTCTATACGATTACCCGTAACTGCGGTCTTTTTTCCATCGATTTCGACCTGAAATTTTTGATCAACTCCGGTATAACGCCATTCGAAAGAAATTTTGGTACCAGGTAAGCTTGGAAAAATTTCTCCTGCTCTCGGACGGATGAGTTCGAAAAGTTCTTGAATTTTTGGAGGTTGCTTTAATTCAATGACTCCTAATTTGTCCGCAGCAGGTGCATTGCCTTTAATCGGTACAACTTTTCTTTCTTTCTCAGTCTGAATGACTTTGAAACGGGTCGGTTCACGCAGCTCTACTACTTTTCCCAGAGTCTCAAGTTTGAACTGTTCTTTACCGGAAACATCTACCTCGATCGCTCCACTTTCCAGTGTAATTAATTGCGACGAAACAGAAACAAGACTGTGGGGAAGAAGATAAATTTTATCACCGGAGGGAAACTCGATAGTGGCCGTAGAGTCTTCGCCGGTAAATACCATATCGTCCTGATAGCAATTAATGTTCTCCGCTACCTGATACCAGTGCATGTTCCCTGATCTTTTAACTCTGGTATCAGCTCGGGAAAGTGTGATGGAAGCGATAACTTCACCCGTTTTTCCTTCCTGGTTTTCGGTAAAAAACGTCCATCGCAGGCCAATCAAACTGGCAAAAATACCCAACAGGCTTAGTAGGATAAGCACTTTAGATGATCTGTCGAAACGTTTAAAGAAGTTAATTTCCTTCATGTAAAACCGATTAGCCTAATATGCAGTTTTCCCTAAAAGTTAAAATTCTGCTTACCATTGTGATGTTGACTCTTACGAGTCTTACCGTCTTTAGTGTTCTAACATTCAATTCTTATAAAAAAGATAAACTCGCTTTCGTCTATGATCACATGGCCAGCGAGACTCAATCTAAGTCTACTCTGATATCATCCGTGATCGAGCACTACGATTTTTATATTGGATCTATTATCTCCCGTTTGGACCTGAATACCAAGCAGTTGCATCCAGGTACGCAGAAATTTCTCCATTCACACCAGAACTTACTGGGCATTTACTATCACCTACCGGAAGATGCCCCAGAGTTGGTCCTTCATCGTTCTGCCAACCGGGAAGAAGATGTCTCCTGGCAGGACTTGCATCTTAAAGATACGGGCCTATCCCTGTTAAACCAGAAATCCGCGCGCTTTATCTTTAAGAAACCACTCACCGTTCAAGGTGGGTACGTTGTGATAGCCTTTCATCACCCGGAACTTATTAACATGTTGAATTCGGGATCCGGACGGATCAATTTCCTACTTCACGGTGAACAGTTATTATCCAAGAAAGCCGTATCGCTCTCATCTGAGTCGTTGAATAGTCTCAAGACTAACTTTGCCAGGAACCCCGCCTCATTTGGACTTTTCGAAACCCAGTTGGAAAACGAGGAGTACTTCGTTTCTTATTCGCGCTTGCCTTATAAGGGTATGGTTTTAGTCAACCTCATCGAAAAACAAAAAGTTCTTCTGATACAGGAAGTCTTTCTCAAGCAAGTTTTGGTATTTCTAGTCTTGATGGGAAGTATTTCTCTTCTTATCGGTACAATAACCTCCCGATGGATTACCTTACATCTGGATGATTTGACTCAAGCGGCTCAGGAGATGGAGAATGAAAATTTTGATTATGTTGTGAAAGTAAGATCCAACGATGAATTTGGTCTTCTGGGAGATTCATTCAACTCCATGAGTTCGAAGATACGGGATCTTCTTGATGAACTTAGAAAATACAATACACAGTTAGAACAAATGGTTGAAGATCGCACCTGCGAACTCCAAAACTTAACCAATATTCAAAACGCCATGCTGAATTCTTTGGGGCAGGGCTTTGTTATCGTCAGTAAGGATCACAACATTTTGCCTGTGTACTCGAAGGTCGCGATTGAAATGTTTGAGTCTGTTCCCGATCAGGTTGATCCGGGTACTCTCTTGGGACTAAAAACAGAAGATGTCGATTCATTCCGAGAACTTTATGAAATGACCTTCAATCAGATGCTGGATTTTGATGACATGGTCAGCATGAATCCAAGTTCCAGAAGCAATTCCAAACATCAGCATATCCAACTGAATTATGCTCCTATCCGGAATGAGAAAGATCAGCTGGAGTACGTTTTGATTATTGGTACAGATAAGACAAAAGAAATCGAAAACATGGCCAAATTTAAAAAAGAATGGGCTTTCTCACAGATGATTATGCGAATCGTAAGCAACAGATACTCACTGATAAAAGTGATTAAAGAATCCCTTTCAATGATTAGACTTTCGATTGAAACTTTGGACAAGCCACAGCCTCACCCGGTCAGATCAGTTCAACGTTATATTCACACCATAAAAGGAAGTTTTTCTTACTTTCATATTGAAGAAATTACAAAGTTTGCCCATGATTTTGAATCATTTCTCGAACCATTTTATAACCAGGAACACTTAGGAGACGATTTAAAACTGCAGATCCTGGAAAAACTTGTAGCTCTTCAGGTTAGCATCGAATGCTATATTGATAGCTATGACAAAATCATACAGTTTAAGAATGCAGCACTTCAGAAGAGTATCCCGATCAAAGATCTGGATGCCTTTGGAAAAGAACTGAAGGCCAAACATCCGGCTTGGTATGAGAAGTTTCATGCCCAATTCTATCGTAGTGAGATCCAACCATATTTTCAGATGTACCCATCAATTATCTCAGAGCTGGGTCTTAAACTTAATAAGAAAGTTAAATTCATCCTTGAGGGTGGGCAGAATCAGCTTCCTGAAAGGCAGTGGGAGGAATTGTTCGGGCAATTTATTCACTTTGTCAGAAACTCTGTTGATCATGGAATTGAGACAGAGCAAGAAAGAGTTGCAGCAGGGAAAGATGCTACAGGTGAGATCAAATTTGGATTCAAAGTTTCAGGTGACAAGCTTGAGATTTCTTTGAGTGATGATGGACGAGGTATTCTATGGGAAAAAATCGCCAAAAAAGACTCATCTATTACTAATGAACAAGAAGCAATTCAGCGAATCATGATGGGTGGAATTTCATCAAAGGATGAGGTCAGCGATGTCTCCGGTCGAGGCGTGGGCGTTTCTTCACTCTTCTCCATGGTGCAGAAATGGAACGGTGATATCCAAGTGATCAATCATCCGGGTCAGGGCATGGCACTAAAGATTCAGGTCCCCCTCAAAAAGAATGCAAATCTAAAACAGGTTGCCTAAAAGTTTATCCATGAAAATGTGTTTTTTCATCAATCCAAGTCAGCCACAATCTCAGACGTTAAAAACGAAACTCAAAGAATTAGGTTACATGGTTCTTCAGACTCAGAACACGGATGAAATCGATCAGGCCGGCAAGCAATGTCAGCAACTGATTCTTTTCTTTGATGATTCTAAATTCGCCTACAAATTCTTGAAGGAAAATAGATGGAATGGATTTCGCTTATTCAGTGTCTTGCTTTTGCTTAAAAAACCTGTTCTTAGTCCTGATAATCAACGCATGCTTGCAAGTGTTGCGCTGGAGGTCTTCGGCATAGAAGAAGAGACCCAATTGTTAGAAAAGATTAAGAAGTTTGAGGAAAAAAAAGAAGACGACCTCGATATCGAATTCAGTATTCACAAAGAGCTTGAGGAGAATCAGTGACGACGTTACCGGAAGCTATTCGCAAGAAACAATTTCTCGTAACTGATGACTATGAAAGTATGCGGGTGATGATTGCTGAACACTTAAAGCAATTGGGTGTAGAAAAAATTCTTTTCGCCAGTTCCGGCAACCAGGCCTTGAAAATGATCAAACAAAACCAGGGCAAGTCAGAGCAGATTGAATTCTTACTCACCGATATGATTATGGAAGATGGAAATGGAATTGAGCTGGTAAAAGCCGTCAGAGCTGATGCCACTTTGAAGTCATTGCCCGTGTTAATGATAACCTCTAAAGCAGAGGTTGGTCTGGTTATCGATGCAGTGAAGGCCGGAGTGAACAACTACATTGTAAAACCCTGGCAACTAGAGGATCTCGCTAAAAAAATTATCGACTCACAGGCAAAGATAAAGAGCTAAAACCTATGATTAGAATCTTTACTTTTCTCTCTCTCTTGACTTCTTTCAGTGCACTTGCTTCTGTATGCGAAAACCGTGGTCCTAATTTGGTTCTCTTCACCTGGGATGGTGTCAGATCCTCGGAGTTTTTTAAAGGCACTGGGCCCTTGCATGCCAATCAGCTTCCAAAATCCGAGCGAGGAGAAATTTTTTTGAAGTTTTGGTCCGAACACGCATCCACGGGAATGATCCTGGGGGGGCAGGGGCGTTATAGGATAGGAAGTCTTACTGCGGTAAGCCTGCCTTCATATCAAGCTCTCATGCTAGGTCAACCAACTGCTTGTACGAAAAATAAGAACTGCCCGGATATAAATCAACCTTCAGTTCTAGAAAACATCCAAACGAACTTAAAGCTGGATAAAAAAGATCTCGCTGTTTTTGCGTCCTGGAACCGCATCTTGGCCGCAGCTGCTCAAAACCCAAACAACATTACTAATGGGATTTATCCAGCTCAAGTGACAGATGAAACAATGTCTCCTGAGATGCTAGAGCTTCAGTCCAAGGGACAGCAAGACCTGCCGGGTTGGAATGGCTCCCGAAAAGATCACTACACTTTTGAGCTGGGTCTGGCTTACCTGAAAAAAAATTGTCCCCGTGTTCTTTGGATATCACTAGTTGATTCGGATGAGTTTGGGCATGAAGGCGACTATCCGGAATATGTGCGATCACTACGCCAATACGACGATTACCTTGATCGTGTCATCACAACCCTGAAAGAGCTGGGCCCATACGGCAAGAATACTACCTTATTAGTTACGACAGACCATTCTCGAGGAGCTGGACCTCTCTGGAAAGGCCATGGATTTACTAAGAGCTCTGAAAAAAACATTTTCCTCTTTGCCCATGGTCGAGGGGTAAAACCTCAAGGTCAAACTAAGGATAAGGCCTCTAGTTTGCAGGTCCGCGCCACGATGGAGTACCTCATGGGTGTAACTCCTTCTGCAGAGATTCTCCCGAACATCATGGTCGAATAGTCGGGTATTCAAAGCTTAATTCATTCTTCTTTTCTTCCGACAAGGAATTCAAGGAGAGTCTTATGCAACCTACAAAATGGCATTATTTTCAATTCAGAAAGCACTTCGACTATCCTATCTTCTTGCGTTTTAAACACGAAGAACTCAATCCAAAATTTTCACATCTTCTGAACGAGATGGGCTTCAATGAGCTCAATGATAATGAATCAAAAAAAATTCCACTGCAGCGATCTCAGACCAGACTCTTAACCGTGCAGGTGGCAAGCTCTCGCTTGCAGCAGCAAATGATGGGATCTGATTTATTAGATAAGTATGGTCCTGAGAGTCTTTCAATTCAG
>JBEIEO010000145.1:0-7544 GCA_040382895.1 Halobacteriovoraceae bacterium | reverse complement strand
GGTTCCAGCAATAAATGGTTTTCCTTCAGGAGTAAGAAATATAGTCAGAGGCCAGCCACCCCGACCGGTCATGAGTGAGCAAACGCTCTGATAATAGTTATCCAGATCAGGGTATTCTTCACGATCGACTTTGATAGAGATGAAGTGCTCATTTAGGAAATTCGCAGTAGTCTCATCTTCAAAAGATTCATGGGCCATAACATGGCACCAGTGGCAGGAAGAGTATCCAATCGACAAGAATATGAGCTTATTTAGCTCTCTTGCTTTTTTAAGGGGTTGTTCACCATATGCCCACCAATGAATAGGATTTTCAGCATGTTGCTTCAGGTAAAGGGATTTTTCTAAGTGTAATTTGTTTTCAGACATAAAACCTCGAAATTTGGTGAGAGCACAGAACGTGGTACGTTAAGTAGGTATTTATCTTCAATGGTTTATCTTAGCTTGGTCAAGGGAATTTGCTTTATCAGATTGGGCAAGATATAAGCGAGGTAGTATGGAACAAACGACCGGAGAGACAAGTGCCTTAAAAGCACTTGAAGTCTCGGCGGAGGAAAAGTCAAAGAAGTCATTCTTTAGCTCTTTCTTCTCCAATTACAAAATTCCGCTATTCTCACTCGTGCTATTCGGTTCATTCGCCTTGCACGCGCTATATCCTCAAACCTTTAGCTTTGGATTCAAGCGTCAAAAGACTTACCGCTTTAAAAGTGATTCGTTAGGCTTCTTTATTGGTGATATTAGCTTCTTTGCAAATAACTCCTACGATGAAGCTGAGGCCCAGATCGTTCAGTTGTTTCCTCCAAATATTCAAAAGAAGGTTAAGAAAGTTATTCGTCCGGTTCTGGTATTATGTGAAAAACATCAACTTGATCCGTTCTGGGTACTTTCTGTCATGTGGACCGAAAGCCATTTCAAACACGAAGCCACTTCTAAAAAGGGTGCCCGTGGGTTGATGCAATTGATGCCATCGACCTACATGGAAACTCTTGCTTACATGAAAGAGAACAATCTCAAGTTAGAGTCCGATAAAGGTGAAGACTACTTCCGTTATCAATACGGTCCAGCCTTCAGTGATATGGGTTATACAAAGATGGTGGCGAAGTTAAGGAACTTAGAGGTGGGGATCTTCTATCTCAAGAACCTACTTGAAGCTTTCAACAACAATCATTACTACGCAACTGTCGCCTACAACATGGGACCTTACTGGACGAAAAGCCAGCTGAAAAACAGTCTGCCGGTTGGTAAGAATAATCATTACCTGAAAAAGGTTTTGAAAAATTATTACCATATCACTAAAACGCTGAGCCGGAATTCTAATGTCACGTTCATCCCGCGAATCTAGTCTCACGCAGTATCGCGAAGCTCTATTGCAGTTGAATTCGCAATTCTTCCAGATTCTTTCTGAGAGAAGGGCCACGAGCTTGCGCATCCAGGAACTCAAAGACCTATCAGGTCGCTACTCCCACTTTGATCCAGATCGTGAAAAAGTCCTTTTTGAGCAGATGTCTCCTGAGCTCTCAGAACTCACCCTCAAAGAATTACTCGCTTTCTCTTTAGTCATGGAAGATCAGGCGATGGCCATGGCCCCCGGCTCCTACCCAACCTGGTCCAATTCAGTTCATCTCAATGAACCGGGCCGTGAACTGGTTAACATGATCAATCCGATCCTTTTAAAAATCACGCATCCTGAACTTTTCAATCGCCTTTCTTTCAGTGGTGATTTTGCTTTTTTAAAGCAGTTCTGATTGCTTAACCCCATCCGAATCTTTATGATTTGGGCTTATGAAAAAAGACCAAGTTATTGCACTCGATGGACCTTCTGGGAGCGGTAAGTCAACCGTAGCTAAACTCGTAGCTCAGAAACTCAATCTTATCTACATCGATACAGGCGCCATGTTTCGTGCTGTGGCATACGCTCTTCAACATACCGGAATCGATTTTACCCAATCCAAACTGAACGCTGAAGATGAAAAAATCATTCATGATTTTTTCCATGATCATCGCTTCCAGTTTGCTCCGGAACCTGGAGTCCTTGTTCAGTTAGATAATCTGAATTTGACCGATGTCATCCGCGAGCATCATGTTTCTAAACTCGCTTCTCAAATCTCAAAGCATAAAGTGATCAGAGATTTTCTGGCGCAATGGCAAAGAAGTATCGTGAAAGATCGTCCGGCCATTCTGGACGGGCGTGATATCGGTACAGTGATCTTTCCCAACTCGATACTTAAAGTCTTTCTGACTGCTTCTCCTGAAGAACATGCTCATCGGCGCCTGGAAGAACTCAAGGATCGGGGACAAGGTGAGCATGATTTTCAAACCATCCTTAATGATATCAAAGAACGGGATCACGTCGACATGACTCGGGAAATCGCTCCACTTAAAAAAGCTGTAGATGGAATCGAACTTGATTCCACCGGCAAGACCATCGATCAGATGGTGGATTTCATCATACAGAAATGGAACGAAAGAAAGGACTCACTATGATTTTAACTCAAGATAGATTTAATACTATTACAGACGTATTCTCAAAATTGAAACCCATCCTTGTTATCGGAGATCTGGGTGTCGATAAGTATACCTTCGGTGAAGTAAAACGTATTTCTCCGGAAGCACCGGTGCCAGTTTTGGAAGTGAGTAAGGAATGGAATAAACTGGGGCTAGCCGCGAATGTAAGCGACAACCTAAAAAGCTTGGAAGTGAATTCCACTTTGTGTGGAGTAATAGGTGAGGATACCCGTGCAAATTTAGTAGAGCACCTTTTAGAAGAGCGGGGGCTTAATACCTGGGGACTAGTGCGAGATAAGTCCCGCATGACCACTTATAAAGAAAGAGTCACCACTTCTACCCAGCAGATTTGCCGGGTAGATTATGAAACGAAAGATGCTATCGATGAAGAGACTTATAAGAGAGTCTTGAGCCGTATTCAGGATTTCTCTCAGACCCATTCGGGTGTGATTATTGAAGACTACGGTAAGGGGCTTTTTTCCGAAACGCTTTGCCAGGACATCATTCAATCTTACAAAGAAAAGAAATTAATGGTCGCTGTTGACCCTTCTCGCTCAACTCCACCAGCTTGGTACAAGGGGGCGACACTTTTAAAACCCAACCGTTTAGAAGCTCACATCATGGTTGAGGCTCTGGGGTATTTTAAAGAACGCGATCTTCAGAAAATTGCTTCTATCCTGGTAGATAAGCTGTCATTAGAAAAAGTCATCATCACTTTAGGTCCAGATGGTATGGCGATGCTGGATACCAAAGGTCATGGTAAGCTTCAGATCATTCCAACTGCAGCCAATGAAGTGTTTGATGTTTCCGGTGCAGGTGATACTGCCATTGCTGCCATAGCATCTTCTTTACTCGCCGGTGCTAGCCTGGAAGAAGCCGCTTGGGTAGGTAACTGTGCCGCAGGTGTTGTTGTCAAGAAACGCGGAACAGCTCTTTGCTCCAAAGAAGAATTGGCCGATTATTTTCAAAATCTAAGGAAGAAGTTCGATGCTTGAGCTCTCTGAACCAAGCTCCGGACTTCTTTTCTTCAGTTTCCTCTATCGCTCCGATTTTTTTTCACAATCCTCACTCCAGGCGCAAGTCGAGTCGCTTTTTGGAAAGGGCTTTGTTTTGCTACCTGCCTTTAACCCATTGGCCGAATATTATGCCAGGGAAATGGGGGAGATGAGTGAGCTTAAGCGCTTTTTTTTGGTGACCAGTACACCTTATCCAAGAGAATTCTTACTCACTGCCAAACTTCAGGCCTTAAACTGGGAGAAACTTTGGAGCGCGAATTGTAAGCGACAGGTTAATGTGGATGTGGGACTGATTACGGCCGAGAGCTTTATCCTGGCCACCACAAAAAATTATTCTCACCGGATCTTCATCGGCCAAAGGATCTTTGCCGATTTAACCTATCAGTTCACTGAAAATCGCTTTCAGCCGCTACCATGGTGTTATCCCGACTACCGGGACCAGGAAAAAATTGATTTCATTACCTGGTGTCGCAGCTTTCTTTTGGTTAAGTAAGTCGCGTTGCGGCTATTCTCAATCTTTTCAATTGGTCAGCCACTTGATACCCTTCTGGGCGAACAAAAATACACAAAGGATTTCCATGCAAGTGCTCGAGAATCTTCTCGATAATTTTAAGTCAGAGCTCAACACAGTTTCAAAGGTCGCTGATCTATTGAATCTCAAGTCCAAATATATTGGGAAGCAAGGCCCATTGGCAGAGGTCATGAAGAATATCAAGGACGCTACTCCTGAGGAAAAAAGAACTCTGGGTGCCAAGGCCAATGAGTTAAAAAACTCCATTGAAGAACTTGTTTCTTCAAAAATGATCGAGTTGGAGGTCGCTGAAATTAACCAGAATCTGGAAAAAAATAAAATCGACTTTTCTCTCACAGATTCTGTTTTGGAAAAAGGTCTTCAGGCCTCTGGTCTTCATCCTGTGACTATAATTCAACAGGAAATTGAAGACATCTTCATCTCCATGGGATTTGAAGTCCTGGATGGACCTCACATTGAGGACGATTACCATAACTTCGAAGCACTCAATATCCCGGCAACTCATCCTGCCCGCGACATGCAGGACACTTTTTGGTTCGCTGATAAAAAGCACCTACTCAGAACCCACACTTCTACAATTCAAGTACGCGGAATGAAAGAGCGCAAGCCTCCTTTCAGATTCGTCGGTCCTGGTAAAGTTTTCCGTTGTGAAAGAACGGATGCCTCTCACGAAATGGTTTTTCATCAACTTGAAGGCATGATGGTTGGTGAAAATGTATCTGTTGGTAACCTGATTTATTTTATGAAAACACTTCTGACTGAGATCTTTAAAAAAGAAGTTGAAGTGCGTCTGCGTCCAGGATTCTTCCCATTCGTAGAACCTGGCTTTGAGCTGGATATTAAATGCCTTATCTGCGGTGGTAAGGGGTGTTCTGTTTGTAAGCATGTCGGTTGGGTAGAGCTTCTTCCATGTGGGATGGTTCATCCCAATGTGCTTAAGGCCGGTGGCATTGACCCTGAAAAACACACGGGTTTCGCCTTTGGACTTGGTCTCGATCGCTTAGTGATGATGAGGTATGGTATTGATGATATCCGCCATATCCATTCTGGTGATCTGCGCTTCAATTCTCAATTCAAAACTTTCTAGGATAAAAACATATGTTGATTTCACTTAATTGGATTAAAGATTTCGTTCAGATCCCTGATCTTCCAGCAAAAGAACTTGGATCCATGTTCACTCTGGCCACAGCGGAAGTTGAAGATGTGATTATTAAAGGTGAAAGCCTGAAACCGATTCTTTGTGTGGAAATTAAATCTCTGAAACCACACCCTGAAGCTGATAAGCTCAATCTTGTGACCTTTGATTTAGGTAAAGGTCAGACAAAAGAAGTCGTGTGCGGAGCACCGAATGTTCGTCCTGGTCTTAAAGTTCCTTACGCCCCGATTGGCACCACTTTGCCTAATGGTATGACTCTGGAACCAAAGAAAATTCGCGGAATCCTCTCAGATGGGATGTTGTGCTCAGAAACCGAATTGGGTTTGGGAGAAGGAAAGTCAGGCTTGATGGAATTAAGCCCTGATGTGGCCCCAGGAACTCCTATCATCGACTACTTAAAACTTGAATCAGACGTCATCCTGGATGTGGATAACAAGTCACTTACTCATCGTCCTGATCTATGGGGCTATCTTGGTTTGGCACGCGAATTTGCGGCAGCTCATAAGCAGCCACTAAATAACCCATACCAAAGTGACTGGCAGAAAAAAATCGAATCCAAAATTGCTGGTGGATCTTCTCCGATTAAACTTGAGATAAATCCTGAGTCTTCCTGCCTTGGGTACTATGGTTTATCCATGGAGAACGTAAAAGTTGGCCCGACTCCTGATTATATTAAAAACCGTCTGGAAGCCGCTGGTTTACGTTCTAAAAATCTCATCGTGGACATCAGTAACTACGTCATGATTGAGCTGGGTATTCCGAACCATATTTTTGATCGCGAGAAAATTGCCGGCGATAAAATTATCGTGAAGCGTCCCTCAGAAAACGTATCGTTTGTGACTTTGGATGAAGCTAAACGTGAGATCCTTCCATCTGATACCATGATCCTTGATAGCACTAAGCCTCTGGTCCTGGCCGGTATTATGGGTGGACTTGAGAGTGGTGTGAGCGAGTCTACCACGAAACTATTTTTAGAAGTCGCCAACTGGGAAGCTCCTGAAGTTCGTAAGACTTCTGTACGCCTGGGTCTTCGTACTGATTCATCTCAGCGTTACGAGAAAACCCTCGATAGCAATCTTTGCTATCGCACCCTCTTGAGAATGGTAGAGCTTATTACAGAGCTTTCGCCTGGAGCGAAAGTTGTAGGATCCGTTGAGAAATATGTGAATGAAGCAAAGCTTTCTCAGCCTCTGACTTTAAACATCTCTCATCAGCAGATTACCAGTTCTTTGGGAATGGAAATTTCCAAGGACAAAATCATTGATATCTTCACCCGACTTGATTTTATAGTCGTTGATAAGAGCTCCTCTTTAGAAGTAACGGTTCCTACTTACCGGACCACTAAAGACATCAGTTGCAAAGCTGATCTGATTGAAGAAATTGGTCGCATGATCGGATACGATAACATCACTCCTGTTTCTCCGATGCTACCAGTGAAACCAGTTCGTCTGACGACGGTAAAACAGTTTCACCGCAAAATTCAGGATTTCATGGTTTTTCAGGGTAAAGCCCTGCAAGTTATGACTTATCCTCTCGCTGGTCCAACCCTTTTAAAGCAGGCCTTGTGGCCTGTCATGAATGATCATTTGGTGCTGGTGAATTCGATTTCAGTTGAACACGATCGCATGCGCCCTTCTATCATTCCGTCGGCGATTGAAATCGCTTCTCATAATCAGAAGCACTATGATTCATTTGCTTTCTTTGAATTAGGCCGCAGCTATCTTGAATTTGAAAAAGAGCGCAGTCAGTTAGTGATCGGTTTATACTCCAAAGACAGCACTCGTTTCCTCGAGCTTGTAAATACTGTGGAAAAACTATTCGCGACACTTAATGTCCCAGCCAATCTTGGTCCTAAGAATGAAAAATTTCCGAATCCGGTTATGCCATCTAACTGGGCAGGAGTTCATCCCCATGAGTTCTTAAACATTCAGGTTATGGGGAAGTACTGTGGAGCTTTAACCACAGTTCACCCTCTGGTGCTTAAGAACTTTAAAATGAAAGGATTCCTCTCTATTGCAGTCATTGACATCACTGACATTGAGTCGCGTGAATCAAAAGATAAAACAAAATATTCTCCACTCTCAAAATTCCCATCTTCATCATTTTATTTAACCGTCGTGATGAATAAAGACGCTGCTGCAGCCGGTGTTATTACGGCCTTGAATACGTTGAAGCAGAAAGAAATCAAAAGTAAGAGTTTGGTGGATGTTTTTGTGATGAATGACACACAAAAGGCCGTCACGATTCGTACAGTTTTCGAAGATTCCGAAAAAACTTTGGCGCCAGAAACCATCAAAGACTTGGAGCACAAGATTGTGCAAGTTCTTGAAAAGGCTGG
>JBEIEO010000144.1:0-7565 GCA_040382895.1 Halobacteriovoraceae bacterium | reverse complement strand
CACCGGGACATGGAAATCATTTCTATTCCGCTGGAGGGGGCTCTTCAGCATAAAGATAGTCAGGGGAATTCTTCTATAATCCGCAAAGGTGAAGTTCAAATTATGTCGGCCGGTACAGGGATTTTTCATTCCGAGTTTAATGCTTCTTCCACCGAAGAGGTAAAATTCCTGCAAATCTGGGTACTGCCTAAAAAGCTAGGGGTTCAACCTCGCTATGAACAGAAAGCCTTTGAGCTTAAAACGCGAGAGAATCAATTTTCACTTGTGGTTTCCCCGGATGGCAGAGCAGGCTCTATCACCATTAATCAAGACGCCTTTTTTTCTTTGGGTGATCTTCATTCTGGGAAAGAACTAACTTATCTAAATTATCTGCCCGGCAATGGCGTTTATATTTTTGTGTTGCAAGGGGAACTAGAAGTGAACGGTCAGCGCCTGACTTCGCGGGATGGTGCTGGAATGAAAGCAGGCGAAAGACTAAACCTGAAAGCTTTCAGTGACAGCGAAGTGCTTCTGATGGAGGTGCCGGCATGATTAATAAACGACTCTGCTGATTGAAGGCCGGGAAGAAGAATTCTGCCTTATGATCAAAAAAAATTGTTAGACCATTTATATTTTTGGATCACGGGGGCCTGGAGGCTATATAAAGTCATTCAGATTTTGAAAGGATGGCCCAAGCATCTTTTCAAGTTCAAATCTTCTTGAGATTACCGAAAGTTACCAAGTAGAATCTCTTCCTGGATACCGAGCATCTCAAACATCAGCAGTGATATGATTACGGGATGCATTGGTTCCCACACCACTTCAGCTCAAAACTGGGCTCAGTTTCAATCCCGAACGATCACCATTTCCAGATCATCCTGCTTGCTCCCTGGTTTTTTCTAAAAAAATTCTTAATCACTTTGATCAACACCTGAAAAATCAGGTTAAGATAAAGGTAAACCCTGACTAAGGTATACACGTGCTGTGGATGACGCTTCTTTTAATAATGACTCACTTATTGGCCCAGACTCCGGATTCCATTGAATGTCCTCCTGATACTTTGAAGGTTGATTTTGTTAGTCCTGTGACGGGTCTTAGGAAAGTTGCCTGCACCAAGAAAATTAACGGGCAGAACGTTCCACAAATAGAATACAATTTTGATAAAAGCGGACAACTAGCTCCAGGTAAATCGTCTGCGGTTTTTGGAGCAGTCAATCTTCCAGGAACGGAAGAAAAGAAAGCACCAATTTCCCAAGAGAAAATTTCCAGTGCTCTAAAACACGTGCTTAAAATTCTTTCCCGGCAAACTCTTAACGATGGTCTTGTCACTTTCCGTGTTAATACCTGTGAAGCCAATCCCATAGAGTGGATTAAAATGGCCATGACCAAACAACCCAAAACCTTTAGTTACAGATTTAAAGAAGGTTGTGACGTTGATGGAACCTTCACCGCCGCTTTTGAAAAAGAATTTCCGATCAACATGAATCTCAAAAATCTTTATGACTTTAATCAGACCCAAATGAATGTGATTCAAAAGATGTCAAAAGGACAAAAGGGTGTGCGCTACCACTTTGAGGCCGTGACGGGAACCTTGAAATCACCTTCTGAGATGGTAGAATTCAAGGCCCGATATGAAATCGAATTTAACATTTTCAATGGTGAGCCTTTAGAGGAAACGCAAAATGGAATGTTAACCATCACGAAGGTCAATGATAAAGCCGTTCTGATTGAAGAGAAACTCCTTTACCAGTGAGTCTTATGAATACCGACGATCAAAAACGCTATGAAAACCTTAAACAACTCAGCACTCTATTAGACTCACGCTTTGAAGGCCCCCTGGGATTTCGCTTTGGTCTGGATGGAATCCTGGGTTTTATTCCCTTTGTCGGTGATTTTGTGACGTCAGGAATTTCTTTATACATCATTTTTCAGGCAGCTTTCCTGGGATGTGCACCTTCCACCTTAACCCGCATGGCCCTGAATGTTTTGTTTGAAAATCTGGTGGATATGATTCCCTTTTTGGGAAACATCTTTGATTTTTTCTGGAAGGCGAATAATCGCAACATGGCCTTAATTGATCAGCATATGATCAACCCACATCGTGTCACCATCAAATCACGCTTGATTTTATCCGGGCTATTTCTTTCTCTGTTTGGTTTGATTGTTCTTTCCGCTTATCTATCCTGGTTGGTGCTGATGAAGATTCTGGAGCTGATTAGTCTTGCGACTTCTTAATCCAGACTGGTGCCGAAGAACTCATCAAACGCGACTTTTACGTTTGTCGTTCTGGCCGCTCCCATAAAGCCCGAAGTTCCGCTATATTGAAAAATTTGTCGGCGAGTCGTTCCTGGACTGTAGGCCATCGAAATATTTTCTGGAGTAATCCGGGCAAAGTAATCCATTCCCCAAGGATCCTGGATATGTAAGCGGTCTCCATCAAAACCTTTGATCAACATGGCATGACCAGAATCTCTAATCCAACCTGCAGTACCAGTTTTCTTTAAAGCATCGGCACCGATGACGTACATAAATTTTTTCGTTTTGATGGAATTGATTAATTCGCTGTTACTGATCTCAGTGTATTTTTCCAATTCCAGCCCCTCATAATGATAAGAAAGACCTTTTTTGGCGACAGTTGCAGAGAAATATCCCTGAAAGGTAAAAAACATGTTAGCGGTCCATGTTCCACCATTGATGAAGTCTGTTCCGGAATCTTCCCCGATCTTGTAGACGATTTCATACCACTGCTTGGAAGGAAAAGATTCGAGAAACAAATTGTTCAAGCGTGTTTGGGAGCTTCGTTCATTCAAAATTCCTTTCATGGCCATGGCCCCGGAAGTAGGGACGCAAAGACCTGGATCATTATAACTAGTTATTTGTAATTTTCTTCCAACATAGTTGGCAAGTTCAATTGCGCTTTGTGAGTAGGTTGGTGTGCTGATGTACAAACAGCGAACTGATGACTGACATCGAGGGTGAATTGAGGAAATCTTAGTCGGGGGTAGAAAATTGCCATTCTTGGATGGAGGTGTGGATACATTTCCACCTGAAGTGGACCCACCAGTGATAGTACCGGCCGTATTTATGCTCGGTTCTTCCAGCAACGACCTTGAAGGAAGTTGATCATTACAGCTTGAGAGCAAGATCAAAAATAGAAGGTAAATACCCTGCATCAGCTCATTTTAAAGCAGAGCCTATTCAAGACCTATTAAGAGATTCGCCATCTGGGGAATCAGCTATTTAGATGGTTTTTAACGCCATCTAGCTTCCTATAAATTAAGGCACTCGGAGATGATTTTGAAATCCTCAAGTTATCCTTCAGTTTTTCATTCTCTATAGTTAAATCACTGGAGGATCTATGAATACCCAACTAGAAAATTTCGGTTACAGCTTTGAAAGCACGGAAGAGTTCTCCTGGAATAAAGATCAGCTCTCCCCTGAATACCAAAAGGTCTTCAGCAATCTGGACGCTCTTCGTGAAAGTTGTATTGAGCTCCATCAAACTGCGGACGATGAAAATAAAGTGTTGCTGGAAATGATGTACAACGTGCTGGAAGGTCTGGAGCGCGCCTTTTGTCATCACTTCGACGCAACTCAGGGCCAGGTCTTCTCACCCAAAAGTGATGAACCCTGGGACTAGTCCAGATGACGGCTCCTTACAGATGATATAATCTGAAGGAATGTCATTTCAGTTATTCATCACAAAATTTCTAGCCTTCTTTTTTGGTTGTTTTGTCTGTCATTGGCTGCAACTGAGATTTGGTGTTATTCCAGTGGCCGCAGCGGCCCTAACTGGTTTTGCCGGCAGTTTCCTGCATCTTCCCAAGTTTTATGATCGTAAGGCTCTTCATGCTGCCCTCTACGCTGGAAGTTTTGCGGGCATGACTTCTTCTCATATTTTATTGGGGCTGCCGTACTTATTGCTTATCTCCATGATAGGAACCATTCTTTTTCTTTGGTCGAGACCTTATCTCAATGGTTTTGGCGGAAAACTAGGAACCATCTCTTTTCTCTCGGCACTGGCCGTGATGTTATGGCGGAGTGTATGGTAAACTGGCTTCTCATTGCACTTATTTCCTGGCTGAGTTCTCAGAGTAGTCATTACCTCATCACCCGCTCATGGTCCGTCGTCAGGGCGACATCATTAGTGTCCTTGATTTTTATCTGTCTTTTTTATTTTTTACCATTTGAAGTGGCTCGCATCCTGAGCATCGCAGCTTTTGGCGGCTCACTGCTCGGTGGCACTGAGCCGGGGAAATTCACTTTCAAGCAAATGACTGTTGCTAGTTTTCTTTATAGTTTGTTATTTGTTTCGCTGATCCCATGGATGAAAGATTTCGGAGGAGCATTAGGTTTCACGGCCTTTATCTCCTGCATCCTGACTCATTATCTTAAATTATTTAAGCAGAAGAGTAAGGGGATCAAAATGAAGTGGGTCTCTAAAGATCACTGGAGTTGATCAGAGAGGATTCACCAGCTCACAAAGCTTATGGGCCATTTCAGAGGCAGCTTCACCACAGATATGGACATTGTCATTTTGAGCTGCGCCCAAGCAACCATTAGTGCCAGGCACTTGCACTCGTCGCAGATGTTTTTTCTCATTCAACAGAGCTGAATCCTGCATAAGAGTCGTGCCCTCCACCAACTGACATTTATCTTTCAGCAGCGGACGAATTATGTCTGTCACTTTCATCAAAGCCACGAGGTCCCGGTGAGGAACATTTCTTTGAGTCGCTACTTCCATCTCAAATGTCGGCGAAACAAAAAAACACTGCTCTTGGGTCAGTCCATGGGACTGAATGACTTCCATGGTGCGGATGATTTCTTTTTTTACCTTCGCTTCGTCGATCGTTTTACCGATGTAGTTACCGCCGAAACTCAATAGGATTTTTTTTGGGGTATGGGCCGCCAGCATAGGAGAGAGTCGCTTCTTACAAAGTGGCACTTGGTCCTTAGAGCCTAGATTCAGATGTTTGTTTTCTGAGTCACGCTGAATGGTCTCGATCTGATCCATGCCACCTTGATCGATCCAGTTACCAGGCACCGTCGCACCCCGGCCATAGATGACAAAATCACCTTTAAGGCATTGTTGTAGGAAATTCCCCGTATAGCTGGTTGCCCAGGTGGCACCAAGTTGAGAATCGCCTATCACCAGCAAATCCTTACCGGGCAGGCAGGAAGCCGAAACGTTCAGGGAGATAAAAGTAAGTAGGATTAGTTTAATCATGCTCCTATAAGACTTTATTTCTTTTATTTGGTCAAATACCTGGGTTAACGCTACAGGGGTCAGTGTCTAAATATTTGGCAGCCTGAGGAGGTTTTACTCTTCAGGCATTTCCCAGAGCTTGGACCTTGTATACTCCAACCTATGAAACTACTTCTAATCATCCTTTGTGGCATTCCCGGCCTACTCTGGGCCCAGAACATGGATGGTATTGCCTTCAAGAATCCGGATATCTCCAAAACACATCCGGAGCTAGCAAAGGTGTTGAAGCAAGACGATACTGATGCTCAGCTTTTCATTAATCGTCGTTTTACGTGCAATGAATTTACCATGCGATTTCTGATCCAGCGCTCAAGTGGAGTGCTGGTCGAAAATATTGATAGAGCTGGTTTTGAGCAAGAAACGGGAGTGAGTTTTCAAACGGAAGGAAATCTTCCGAAGCTCAATCTGTATTACGTGAATCTCACCCATGCAGCGAGTGGCTTCTATCATGCCATCGGGGCTTATCTGGTGAATCCACTGGCTCCGGAGAAAGTGGAGAGCTATATTTTCTTTGAGCCTCAGACCGATGAAGTGATGCTTACGCCGAAAGATATCTTTAATAAGTACCAGCGCTTCTATGGCAAACTACCGGATGCCAAAGTAGAAGCGAGTATCAGCGAACTTATTTCTTATAAGTTCAATGGCAACATCTACCAAAATCGAACTGAGCGGATTTTAAGTTTCATTATAAGTCGTTAAATACAATTCCAGATTTTTTGGGCAAAAAAAAGCCTCCATTTCTGGAGGCTTCATTAAATAAAGATTGGAGCGGCTTATCAGATTCGAACTGACGACCTTCTGCATGGCAAGCAGACGCTCTACCAACTGAGCTAAAACCGCGTTTAAGGTGAATCGATATTAGCTGGTCCCCCTAAAAGCTGTCAACCATAATTTCAAAGGTTTTTACTCTTTTTCAGGGCAAGAAGCACGACTATTCATATGGTTAGTACATAGAACTTCCACTTCGATTTTCTTCTCTCCGTCCAGGAAATCCAGGGCGGTTGGGAACTCTTCTGAAGGGGTTATGATGGTCTTGGCCACCGTTACTTTAGTCCGGGACATAAAGCCGCAGCGGCGGATATTTTCTTCCCGAATGGTCATCTCTTTTTCAAATTTAATAGCGACTTTATGAAAATCGATTTTCTTTGAGTTTGTTTCATCAATTTTGATGATTAGCTGATTGGTATTATGACCTGTTTCCCAGCGAACTCGTCCGAATGAATCAGAGCAGTGCGTGGCAAAATAAGAAGCTTGAGCACTCATAGAGAGAAGTGAAAGGGCAAGAATCAGAAGTTTCATAGTTCCTCACTTAAATTAGGTACAGGACCTTTTACGAGGGTGACCATTGCTCCGTCAAGTAGTGCGTTTTGCTACTGAAACTTCTGCTCGAGTGCTTTGATGATCTTCTGATAGCTTGGATTCATAAACCTAGCGGAAAGTAGAGGAAGGATCTCTTTTTTGCTGGATGGCAAGGCCGGGTTAAGCAAGATCTTAACGAAAGCATCAGCAACGATAAAAACTTTTGAAAGCGGATGAAGATCTTCACCAGGATTTTCTTCAAAGCCGATACCATCGATTTTACCATGGGATTGGGTCAATACTGTTTTGATGTAGTCATTAGCATCAGGATGATTAGTCAGAAGGGCCACAGCATCTTTGGCGTGAGTAAGAACTTGTTTTTTCTCTTCATCACTAAGGCTTGATTCGGCCAGATCTCTCATACTCGAGATCTGCATTTGCTGATGAGACTTCAGAGTCACATCGGAGAAAAATGATACAAAGCTCAGTGTCTCAAGATGTTCGGGCTTGTACCAGCTCTGTTTAGAGAGCACGTAGTGGCACATCAAGGCCAGAAGGTGACAGTGCTGATAGGCATAGGTAACTTTATTGGAGAAAAGAAACTTTAAAAGCTGTGTGACTTCCGGTGAGTTCTTCACCGATCTAACCATCGAGTTAATGGAAGCATCGGAAAGCTCAACCGATACATCATCAAAACCGATGTTCTGAATGGTTTCGCGTACGATCTCATGAGCATTGGCCGTGGTGAGAATGCGGTCTTCCAGCGTCAGGTCTTCTCGCTCCAACTTCTGAATCAGGTTGTTCGTTACAAAAGTTGTGAAGTACTGGAGGTAATCTTTTGGAATATAAAATTCTTTCAAGCCTTGATCTTCATACTTTTTGATTTCAGCTTTATCGAAGACATCTTTTTGGTGAATGCGTTTCACGAATTGATATTCGTTAGGACCTTTTTTGATCCGAAGGTACACATCACAGGGAGTGCGGGTGATGTCATAGAAGTAGTGCACACCAACGGGAAGAT
>JBEIEO010000143.1:0-7633 GCA_040382895.1 Halobacteriovoraceae bacterium | reverse complement strand
CATCTAAGAGAACTTTATCGTACATACTTTTTTGATACAGACTCCACTTGGTAGCATCATAGGAAGTCACAGTGAGATTTTTTTGAGCTGGCTTAGGGATGTAGTCATCGAAAATGCGATGAATACGCGCACGTCGAGCGGCCGAGCGATCATTAGAGATGAGAAGTCCCTCACCTTTCATTTTGATGGCACACAAAAAACTTTTCCCACCAGGAGCCGCACAAAGATCAACTACTTTTTCTCCCGGTTGTGGATTCAACGCCTCCACGGGCAAGATACTTGCAGCATCTAGGAGATAATAATTCATGTATCCGTGATGAGTGGGCTCCGGCTGTGGAAAGCTCTCTCGGACATCGTGCTCAAAACTTAATCCATTCACTACTAAAGGCTGTTCCGCGAATTTGAAATGGGACCAGGGGTTTGCTACCGCTACGTGTTTTTTGGGCGCTAACAAAGCTTCTTTTAAGCGGGGCCAGCGCTCGCCATACATGTCAGCGTAAAATTGATTGAACCCTTCAGGTCCTTTTAACACGTTCATATATTTAGTTTAGCAGAAGATTTGAAATTTATGCTTAAGTACTTTTTAAGACTTAGCTAAAAAGTCATCCATTCTTACTTTAACAACATCTGAACTGTCTCAGTTAAAGTTGGCTTTCGCCTCGAACTGGGCCAGGATTAAATAAAAAGAGGAGTCCATTCATGAAGTTCTTTACCATCATGCTGACTCTGCTAATGACAATTAATGTAGGGGCAAAAACCATGAAAAAAGAAATAGCAACTCTGGCAGGTGGGTGTTTCTGGGGTATGGAAGAAATTATTCGCGCGATTCCCGGTGTGATAAATACCACTGTCGGCTACACAGGCGGCTCAGTCGAAAATCCCAATTACAGTATTGTAAAGCTTGGTACCACAAACCATGCTGAATCTGTGGAAGTCGAGTTTGATCCCTCCCAATTAAGTTACGAAACTTTATTAGGATACTTTTTCCGCATGCACGATCCTACAACTCTGAATCAACAAGGTAACGACAAAGGAACGCAGTATCGTTCAGTGATCTTTTATCAATCAGAGGAGCAGAAAAGAGTTGCCGAGAATGTGATTAAGAATGTGACAGTTGCTGGGAAATGGAAGAAGCCTATTGTGACTCAATTGGTGCCGGCATCAAAATTCTATCCGGCCGAAGACTACCACCAGGATTATCTGAAGAAAAATCCCGGTGGCTATACCTGTCACTGGTTAAGAGATTAAAGTCGCGGGAGAAACCAACAACGTGGACGGTTGCCTCGTGTGTCGCCCAACTTTGGATGGCATGAGCCCTCTGTTTCTTCTGAGTCACTGAATTCCTGGTGCTCAGGAACAGGACAAATGGCGCCATTAAAATACGTATCCAGACGACACTGAGCATACGGGTGCATGTAGTTCATGGCCCGTACGACACTGGTCTCAGGAGTTTCAAATTTTGGCTCAATCGAATCATGATCCAGATCCTGAATCATCAAGGCCACAGATCTGCCGGCCAGGCCCATACGCTGACAAAGGGCCTGCTCTTTTGCTTTGGAGTATGTCTGAGCACACTCATCTTTCACCTTCTGAGGAACAGTCAGAGCAGAGATGGCCTGAGCATTATCCTCATTCTTCCAAAGGCGTCTCAGACATTTCATGCTGGCGTAGTAATCAGCTTGGCCTTCCGCACTTGACCACTTGTTTGTGGATTTTTTCGGGTAACCACCAAAATGATGTCCCAGTTCATGGCAGAGAACAGCTATGAAGCCGTCTTTGGTAATGGCCTTATGTCTGGCCAACCCACCATAGATAGTAACCATTACTTTCTTGTCGCTTTTTTCAGCATATGCGTTAACTGTGTTGGATGCCCATGAGCCGAAGACTATGAGTTCAAGGTTATGTTCGTCCTCAATTTGAGGTCCAAAGAATTTCTCAAAGTGCTTAATGGCTCCTTTGAATTCTTGCTCCGTAAAATCATTTGCCAAAAAAGAATTTACTGGGATGAAGCTTTTGTAGGATTGACGAAGATTCATACCTCCATCACATGGGAAAGCCTTAAATGAAACCAGCAACATTAATACTGCAAAGAAATTCATGATGACTCCTAAAAGATAAGGAGATTGTTTCAAAGAACTTGAGAGTTTGTAAATGCCTAAAGGGATGGGATATAAGGGATGATTTTACGGGAGTGCCAAATGTTTTGCATCAAATTCAAAGAGGTCGTATCTAGACTACTAAATTCCAAGCCTAGAATGATTTGAGATGAGCTTTCTAGGGGTTTCCACCAACGCACATTACCTAATCCCTGAAGGCGCTGGTCTTTGAATTGCAGTTCAAAATTGATGACATCATGTCCATCCCAGACTCGGTTTTTCATATCCACTTTAAGGGACATTCCCCCTCTGCCGATTTTAATTTCCTGATTCTCAAGGGCAGCGTCCAAAGACAGGCCGAAGGACTGCTTCAATGTAACTTTTGAGAGACATTTATTTTCAGATAATCTGACTGAAGGTTCTTTGATCAGACAGGAACAAAGCCTAATTAACTCTTCCAGTTTAAAAGGCTTATTGATGAGAGCTTCTGCTCCCAGATGATAAGCATCTTGCAAGGTGATATCTGCAAAACCCGTGATGAGTATGATGGGAGGACTCTTCACATATCTAGATTTAATATATTTCAACACATCAATTCCGGTTGCACCTGGCATACGAATATCAGAAACGATGAGATCCACTTGCTGTTGATCAAGAATTTCCTGAGCACTCAAAACATTCTCAGCTTGAAAAATAGTCGCTCCAGCAAATTCTAATTCAGAGGCGACGATTTCACGCAAATCAACTTCATCGTCCACGATAAGAATTTTTTTATGCGATAGCTCAAGTTGATCCATGACTTATTTTATTACAGAATTTGAGTAAAGCCATTTTTTAAGTGCTGAAAGCTTAACAATTTAGTTAACCTATAGACTTGGAGGGCCTATGAAATTCATTCTTTGTTTAGCCTTATCCATCTGTTTTACTCCCTTAGAGGCAAGTGAAGTTGAGGATGTCCGCCAATCGCTTAAAGCCTTGTTAAACCCCATCCTTCAGAAGTCCAACAAGAGACCGACTCAGGCAGCCGCCAAATCGCTTTTAAAAGAGTTCTCAGTAGAAAACTGTGAAAACCAAAAAATTAATTGGATGGATGTCATCTTGATGAAAGAATCGGCTACTCTCACCTACACTTTTAGACAAGGTTGTGATGTCGAGGGAACAATCCGCCCAGCGATTTTAAAAACCTTCCCGACGGATCTGAAACTCAAGAACCTTCAGTCCTTTACCAGGCTGCAGAGTGAAAATCGTATAACTTCTTCCATCGAATCAATGCCTGTGATGAATTTAGAAATTCGTTCCGCAACCTTGAGTGGTAAGAGTGGAAAAATCTTTTTCGAAGCTGACTATGCCGTAAGAATTAATCCTCTCAAAAAAGAAAATCCGGTTGAAGAAAATTTGGGCGGCCAAGTCAGGATTACCGAAATCTTGGGTAAAAAAGTGAGTATCAAGGAAAACATTAAAGTGGATTAACAGTGAATGCCGCGCAGTACTAAAAGTAGTATCTAGCCCCAATGCCAAAATGAAGCTCAAGCCCGGTCTTCGTAAAAAGATCAACGATCGGGGCAACTTCCGCAAACATATCCGCTTGACCATCATTGATCTTGTGGGCAAGACCAACCGGAACTCGCACTCCAATCTCAATGTCATCGGCAAATTCCATACGCCCGCCAATGCCATAGAAAAGATCAAGGGCATGGGTATCGTTTAGATAGAAGGCAGAATCTTTATGGAGAAGATAATCAGAGTGCATGCTCAGATCAGAATGCTTACCTAATGAGTAGGCCAATCCACCGTCAACGGCGCGGTTATTTTCCAGCCAGTATTTTCCATTCAGGCCTGTTGGGTTGCCCAGCATAACACCTAAGCCTAATTGTCCTTCCGCTGCAAAAACCGAAGTAGACAGAAATGTCAGGATAACAAGCAACAAAGATTTCATAGATCCCCCAGATAATGTAGAGAAATGGTAGTCAGCTTATGGGCAGTTGTCAAAATCTATGGTTCAATTAAGCATGAACTTTCGTCAACTCCTTTTGCTCTTTTCACTCATCATGATTGGCTTCATTCTCACTCTCTATTTCCAGACTGAGAGCACTGTTCAGTCAATGAACTTCGAGCAATATAAAAATCTGCAGTACAATGAATCCCGCTCCCATTCCCTGGAAGATTTTAATAATGAAATTAGTCCATTCCGGCTTGAAGAACTAATAAGTGAGATCTTTGAGCGCAATCGCCTGGCCGGAGAGAAAACACGAATTATGGAAGTTGGTTTTGGGAATGGACGTGTTCTGATGGAGCTCAAGAAAAAATTTCCTGAAATTGAGTTCTATGGCATTAACAAAGAAAAAACACATACGTTCTATCGTCGGGAAAGTTTTGTTTTAACTGCTTTAAAATTTGAAATCATGACTAAGGATGAGGTTGACTCCATGACCTTACCTTATGTGGTTTTTCAGGATCTCGATTATGGTCAACGCATACCCTATGATGAAAACAAGTTCGATCTGATTTACTCTCAGGGTCTTATTCCGCATATTCGCTATACTTTTGAACTTTTCAACGAAATTATGCGGGTACTTAAGAAAGACGGAACCAGCATCCACTCCGAGTTCACCGGTGTGAACATCTTTTCAAAAGGTGTCCTGTTGCCGATGAACGAAGCCATGCGTGAGATCCGGCGTCGGGGTATTGAAATTTACATGCTGGATAATCCCAAAAGCATCAAGTTTAAAAAACCTGAGTTCAATGTGCTCTTCCCTCTTACTCCCCATCAACCTGTCCCAAAGCAACTGGATAACCTGAGCCATGACCTGCGCCGCCCGGAAATGAGTTATAATTTAAATCCTTAAAAAAAACTGATCTACTCGGGATTTTATCTCGTTATTCCCTGCTCTAATGCTCCGATAAGTTAGCATTCAATTTTCTTGGGGTATAAATGGGCTTTCGCTTAAAAGATCTGGATTCATCCAAAGAAGTGGAACTTAAATCTGGCGACATTCTGGGACGCAGTGAAGGTCATCATCAGTTTCCTCAAGCCGATAAAATGAGTCGCTCTCATTGTCAGTTTCTCCTGGATAGGAACATCCCTTTTATCCTGGATCTCAATTCACGTAACGGAACCTACGTTAATTCAGTAAAAATCGAGCCTCATAAGAAAACTCTGCTGAATGACGGCCACATCCTGATGTTTGGAGAAAGAACTTTTGTTTTCAAAACCGATGAGAGAACCCCTTCTCAGATCATCCCCGGTGTCAGTGCTGGCCACGAAGCATCCGGCAAATTTGCGACACCAGTTAGAACATATGACTTCTCATTCAAAGCGTCGAATGCAGAATTTTTTATGCTCCTGCTCAAGAATGTTCTCTTCACTTTACTGACTTTGGGATTTTATATTCCCTATGCGCGAATCAATCTTCGCCGTTTCGTATGGAAGTCTTCGTCTTTGAATAATTTTCCTTTTCTCTTTAAAGGAAACCCAAGTTCTCTTTTAAAATCCTACGCTATTTTGCTCGGACTCTTTATTCTCCTAAGCATGATCAATCAGGCGATAACGATGTTCGTTGTTCAGGGTAGTATATCTTTGACCTTCGTTCATTCTATCGTTTCCAGTGCTGCCATCTTTATGCTCTTTCTTTGGGCACGTTATGGCGCATACTCCTATCTGGTCAACAACACCAGCTACAGATCAGTTTTTTTCAAAGTTAACAAAAAAGGTTCGAAAGCTCATTTTAAAAGTTCTGTGTATGGAGCTTTCCTGACACTTTTTACCTTAGGGATATTTTATCCCTTTATGGCCGCGACTCTTGAGAAGCACCGTTGGAATAACACTCAATATGGTAACGTAGGATTTAAACTGGATATGGAAAACGGAGATTATGCACGCAACTGGTTTAAGGGCTTTTTTCTCACGCTCTTCACTCTGGGTTTTTATTATCCCTGGTTTGCTGTTTCGATGCACCACTTTCGCATGCGGCATTTGAAAATGGCCGGCGCCAAAGTCATAAGCAAAGCCCAGGGCGGTGGTTATTTTTGGGTACTGGCGAAATCTATCTTCTTAATGATGATTACATTGGGGTTGGCAGCACCCTTTGTTCAAAACCTTAATCTCTCTTACTTTCTCAAAAATCTTTCTCCTAAGGGAAGTATCAACTTTGATGAGATCGTGGCAGTTGCCAAATCTGACAAAGGAACTTTCAGTGATTCAGTGGCAGATGTGCTGGATCTGGAAGTTGATCTTGGCTGATGATACCAGCACGATTTTTTGACGGAAAATCCGGTAAAGAGCGCGATGCGCAGGTGCGTGTTCAGGGCAATGAATTAATAATCCAGGATAATGAGTCTCAGGAAAATTGGAATATTTTATTGGATCAATTTGAGGTGCATCTCCAGGAAGATGAATTTATCCTGAGTGCCCAGGAAAAAGAATTATATCTGTCCAAAGAGAATTTCGAAAAACTTCAATTTAAACCAAAACTTCTTTCAAGGGATAAAGGCCCCCTACTCCGTGGGTTAATTGGTGCTTTTATCATACTGACTCTGGGATATTTTTTTTATCGTCCTGCCTTTAGTTTCTTGGCCGGTTTAATTCCAGACTCATTTTTTGATTCCACCGCAAAGCAGGCCATTTCACTTTATCGTCCCTTGCATTGTCTCAAGCCAAAGCAGGAAGAAATTCTGGGGGAAATTTTTCGTCGATTGGGAAAAGACATGTCAGGTTATGAACTCTTTGTGGTTAAATCTACCCTGGTAAATGCGTTTGTGATGCCAGGGAATATCATCATCATCCACGACAGTCTTATAAAGGAAGTAAGTGGCCCGGATGCACTTGCGGGTATTATGGCCCATGAAATCGCTCATCTGGAAAAAGATCATCTCAAGATTGGTTTGATCAAACATCATTTGCTGGGAACGTTTCTGGCCTTTGTTATGGGTGGCACTGATAACAGTTTCATTCAAGGCATCTCTCAAGGTCTTTTCAGTCAATTGGAAGAGCGGGAAGCTGATACGATAGCAGCCGAAATTCTTAGGAACCAAAGAGTTTCCCCTCAGGGGATGGTGGATTTTTTTTTAGACAGGGATAAGAAAGATCCGGCCTATTTAAAGTATCTGAGCTTCACCCACCCGGAATACCCTGAGCGCATCAAGACCTTTAGTGAAGTTTATGAAACCAGCCCGGTGCTCTCAAGAATGGACTGGGAGACCCTTAGGAAAGGGTGTGAGTAGTGTCTAGAGTTTTGACGGTTTTCCTAATCCGGTAAAAACTACGCCTCTGGACCCATTAGATTTCTGCCTAGGCTACTATTGAGCCATGAAAAATCTCATATTCCTCTCCCTGCTGGCCTCCCTGGGGGTTGAAGCTAAGCTCATGAAAGTCATGTCTCCTTATGAGCCAAAGACCGCCTGGATAGAAAAATCTATTCGTGTGTGCTGGGGTGATGAAGCCCATCAAAATCAGACGTTGGCGGTAAACGATAAATTTGATTTTATTCCTTACACCAAGGAACAAAAAAAATGGATCAAAGATATCATCACGCAGGAAT
>JBEIEO010000142.1:0-7650 GCA_040382895.1 Halobacteriovoraceae bacterium | reverse complement strand
GTGCAGGTTATGAATCTCACGACACTGTCATCATGCCAAATCACATGGACATGGTGACCGATGCAACTCCGGATCGGCACATCAACTTCAATACTGACCCGATCATTACTTTTCGAGATGGGGAATGGATCAAAGCCGACCGCACGACATTGGGTGCAGATAATGGAATCGGTTGTGCTGCAGCTCTGGCACTGATGCATGATTCAGCTATTGCTCACCCTGCGCTTGAGCTTCTTTTCACTATTGATGAAGAGACTGGTCTCAAAGGAGCTTGGGGCGTAAACGCTCAGTTCCTTAAAGGCAAAAAAATGATCAACCTCGATACAGAAGAGTGGGGGAGTCTCTACATCGGATGTGCCGGTGGAATTGATTACGAATTCAAAAAACATGTGATGATGGTTCCAGCAAAACTTTCTACTGGTGCTAAGCTGGTTGTGGGCGGATTCCTGGGAGGTCACTCAGGCGTTGATATTCATGAGCAACGGGGAAATGCCATTAAGTTTTTAATGGATTGGTTAAATAGTATGCCCACGGAAGCTTATGAACTGAATGAGTGGCGTGGCGGAAAAGCCCACAATATCATTCCTCGTGATGCCTTCGCCCTGGTAAACCTTAAAGACCTTCAAGTCGCAGAAAAAGCTCTGGAAGTCGTTGCTGCCCGCTGGAAATCCTTCACGCCAGAATCTGACCGCGGTTTCTTTGGAAAAATTGAAAAGCAAGAAGCTGTTTTTTCAGAAGTCCTGGAAGCGAAAGATCTGAAGATGGTTACCGGATTTTTGATGGCTTTCCCGCATGGGGCCCATGCCTATGATCTGGCCAGTAATAAAGAATTAGTTGCTTTAAGTAACAATCTCGCTATTTCTCTTCTGGTGAGAGGGCAGTTCTATCTTCAAAGTTCTCTGCGCTTCTTTGATCGCGGGGAGTGCGTGGGACTGGAAAATCAAGTAACCTCTCTCGCCCTTGGTTTTGGCATGGAAGTTTCAAAAAACGGTGAATATCCAAGCTGGAAGCCTGTTCGTGAAAACAAGCTCCTGGATCTGGTGGCCGATAAATATCAAGAGTTGTTCAACAAAAAAGCAAAGATCACGGCCATCCATGCGGGTCTTGAATGCGGTATCTTAAGAGACAAAATCGGCCCAATCGACGCTGTTTCTTTTGGTCCTACAATTATGGGAGCTCATTCTCCTCAGGAAAGAGTTTTGATTCCAACGGTGGAACATTTCTGGAAACTCCTGAAAGAAGTTTTGAAATCTCTTTAAAAGGAAAGGTATGATCTCTTACGAAAACTACAAAATTATCCATTTGCTATCGATTCTGGTGCTCTTTACCGGGCTGGCCATCAGTTTTTATGGATCTCACCACAAGCACATCAAAGTGCTGACGGGAATTGCGACTCTTTTGACTTTGGTAGGCGGTATGGGTCTCATGGCCCGTCTCGGGATCGGACACGCTGAAGGTTGGCCACTTTGGATCAAGATCAAAATGGCTATCTGGTTTATCGTTGGTATTGGAGGAGCAGTGATCGCCCGCAGACTTCCTCGATTCGGAAAACCAGCATACTTTATTTCGCTGATCCTTTTTGGAATTGCTAGCTGGGTAGCGAATTACAAATTTGAATGAAGTAAGCATTTATTATTTTTCTTTTCAATTCTTCTTATTAGGCCCACAATTAATGTAATGATTGATTGGGTTTTGCAAATTTTCATTTATATCATCATCGCTGATGTGCTTTTGAGCTGGGTGCCGGACGTCCGACGCCAGCCTTGGGCACAGAAGCTGCATGAAATTGCCAATATTCCGCAAAAACCTATTCGGGACATGCTTCCAAAGGATATTCCTCTGGACCCAACTCCCATGATTATCATTATGCTTTGTCAGATCCTGATGTACTTATTGTGAGGGAATGCATGGACGATATTGAATTCATGGTTGCCGAGACATTTAAACATTTCCATGAGCATTTCTCTCATGAGCAGGTTTATGCTCCAATCGCCATGGTTCAGGACGAGCAGCAGGAAGAAAATGAATACCCTGCTGGGCCTGGTCTGATCTATCATCTCCAAAAAACAACATCACTTTTTGTTATCCGTACGCTTGTATCCCAGAATATCCGGGAAGATTATCTCAAGATTCTTGAAAATCCTGAGAATTACCCTAGCTTGCGTTTATTGGAAGGTGGACCTGAGGATATTGAAAAGAAGTTGCGCTTCTTTATCCTGGATAATCATTTGCAGGCAGAAATTATTCATGATCAGATCTGCAATCGTCGGTTTCCGGTGAATGAAGAAATGATGTGCAATCTTTCCGATCCCGGATTTAGCTGGTGGTTAACCAAAAAACCTTTGGGATTTCAGATTTCTTTTACCATGTCTGTTTCAGACTCTTCCACCAAGCTCGGTCCTATCGGTGACCAGCAACTGGCGTTGAAAAGCTTTCAGCAAATGGAAAGCCTGATGCATGAAGCAGGTTTAGATCTTAATATTCAGAACGAATCCAACCGTGTTCAATTCAATGAAGGCGAGGAATTTTTACTGGAAGAGCTCAAGGATCTTTTTGAGTTTGGTGTGATCGGACTAGAAATGAAAAATTTCTTTAAGTTATTGGCCCGTAGAATCCAGGACCACTCTCAGCTTGAAACCCTTTGGTTGTACCTTCAGGAGATAGCTGCCATGAGAAGATTCTGGATTCAGGTGCAGTACGATTTGAGTAATTAGTGCTTTGTTTGCTTGAGACTTTCTTCGTGCTTAGCAGCGAGATAACCAGTTACCATTAGCTGGGCCAGCATCCCAAGCTCTTCATCGTCTGTGATTCCGTAAAAATTTTCAATGTGCTGTACAAATATTTCGACATCATCATCTTTGAGATGCTTTTCAACCATGCTCATCATGTCGTCAGACTCCATTTTCTCCAGTGAGGTGAAGAATGAAGTAAGAATTTGTTGTTTTTCACTGCTCATGGAAACCCTTTGGTGTCATTTTGCACCACATAATATATTGTTGTCTTTTAAATTAAGTCATGAGAACAATCGACTAGATTTGTATTCTTGACTAAGATTACTAAGAATAATGTTAACAAAGTCATGCATGCTAGGGAAGGTCTAAACCATATGAAATCATTGTTTCTAATTTTTTTTATTGCTCTTTTTACTAACTCAGCCTTCTCTCAAGTTACCAACGCAAAGCTGGCAGTTGCAGCAGAAAATAGCAAAACGTCTTTCGATAAATTCTCAGAAAGACTAAGTATTAACTACTTCGGAGTACTTACTTCTCCTCCGCTGGAGGATTGGGATAGTAATAATGCAGCCATCTCTCCTGAATTCAGCGGAGGCTGTAAAAACTGTGATTCTTATCCGCTAAACCTCTGGAGCCAGGTGAACTTTGCATATAATTTCGGGGCGAAGTTCAAATTCAATCTTATTCCTCGTTGGACCACATTTTTTGATACCCCAAGTGATCAAGCTCAGGGCGAGCGCGGATTTTTAATTCCTGAAGATGCATTAGTGGCCTTCTCTGGTGTCTTCGTTTCGAGTGCCGATAAGAAATTTAATTGGTGGATGCGTCCGGGGGTTCGACTTTCTACTTCTCGCTTTTCACGCACAACTCAGAATGATACCTGGGGAACTCTGACTCAACAGTTTGAGTGGTTGCATGTCTTTACCTACGATGTGAGTCCTAAATTTCAAATTGGTATGTTCGCCCAGCAAAGATTATGGGTCTACGATGATCGCTATAATACTTCTAGAATGCGCTACTTTACATCGCCATTTGTCTCTTACACGGTTAACGACACCACCAAGGTTCAAGCTTACTACGAAAGCATGATCGAGAATAATCGGCGTTGGAAATCCATTAATAATAAGGAGCCCGTGTACAAGAGCGTATGGCAGAACGCATACGTAGGTGTTTCTAAGGATATCACTCCAAGATTTAATTTCTTTCCTTGGGTATCTGCATTCGTGAACGACGTTCCTTTTAGTGGACGTTCTTTCTGGGCAGGAGCTTGGATTTCATACTCAATTAAATAATAATTTAGATATTTATTCTGATTTAGCTTCAATATCTATTTTGCATTTAATGTTTTTTTATAACATGTTGTTTGATAATTATTTTTCGACAAGGCGAGTTTATGAAAAGTCCTTATCTCTTAGTCTTTTTTTTCTGAGCTCGCTCGTCTCTGTGTCATGCTTGGGACAGGCCAAATGAACTGCACCAATAAGCAAAACAAGCTTTGATCGTTTTTATGAACGCCTTAGTATCGGTTACTCTGCGTACTATACTTTACCAAATCTAAAAGATTGGGATACTCGTCACGCTGCTATTCCCCCCGAATATGGTGATCTCGTTGGCGCTTGTGATAACTGCGACACTTTTCCTGTCTAACCCAGTAGATAACGGTAAGTCGGATCAGGCCATGATCACTATCGAAGACACACTGGTGGGCTTTTCAGGTACTGTTTATAAATCTGATGACGGAAAATTCTCATGGTGGATGAGACCAGCTCTTCGTCTGGCAACTTCTCACGCATCTCGAACTGCCAATAATAGAACTTTCGGTACGACGACTCATCAACCAGATTGGAACAACACTTTCACTTATACTCTTAATACAAACTGGGAATTCGGCCTTGCATGGATCAACCGTATGTGGGTGTATGATGATCGTTACAACAACTCACGTCATCGTATGATCACAGTTCCATCGATCATATACTCCATCTCAGATAAGACTCAGCTTCAGCTTATGTATGAGCACTTTCTTGAGAATTTTCGTAATTACCAATCACTTAGTGGAAAACAATCTAATTACCGCGACTGGTGGCAGAGCCTGATGTTCGGTGTAAACCAAACCTTGACTGAAAAGGCGAGTGTCAACCCTTACATCGGCGCTTATATCAACGATGTTCCATTCTCAACCGAATCTACATTTTTCGGTATCTCGTTCGCTTATAGCATCAAATAAATTGTTTAAGGAATTTTTAATAGAGTAGGGCACCTCAGAGTGCCCTTTTTATTTTGAATTTATTCAGCCGTATTTATGAGGGCCTGATAACTTAAAAGGGTATTCATAAAAGACAAGCGAGCTTCATGAAAAGAAGCTTCTGCACGAGCAAGAGCTTCCTCTCGGATGTTTACTAAGAATAAGTTACCACCACCAGTTTTGAATTTGTAAGTTTCAGAAGCGACTAGTTCTTTGGATTTGGTGAACTCAATTTCGGCTTGAGTTACTTGCTCTAATCGCAAATGGAGCGATTGCCTCAGTGCCATGATTTCATTTTTGTAGGTTTGCAGTCCATAGCTCATTTGCTTTTGGACTATCATTTGACGGGCAGTAGCGGCGGCGATATTTCCTTTTCCCAAATCTCTTTCGATAGGAATACTTACCTGCGCCATGACCATCATATAATCTCTCGGTAAGTCAGGATGATCTTCAGTTCTTTGATAGTACTCAGTAGTCACATCAATTTGAGGTTTTAAATCTTGTCTGGCAAGTTCCACATCAACGCCAGATTTTTCAACTAAGAGGGCCAGGTTCTTCATGTCAGGTCTTTTCTTAATGAGTTCGTCAATGCTTGAATTTAAATCTAGATTCTCGATGAGAGCTGCTAATTTTTCCGGATAGTCTTCAAATTCCTCAGCTTCACCTGGAATAATGGGCTCTCCATTTTCATTTCGATAAAATAAGGAGAGGCCAAGCTCAGCTCGAAGAAGACGTTCCTTGGCGGCTTGAAGTGAGCCTTTTCGGCTGGCAATGTATTGTTCATTTTCAGTTACAAAAATTTGTGGGACATCACCTTTTTTACTTCGGGCCTGAAGATATTCATTTCTTGTTTCACCATTTTTGAGCAGTTCCTCGAAAGTATTTTTAACCTTCCTGGCCGTGATCCATTCCCAGTAAGCGAGTTGACCTAATCGCGCGATATCTAGCTCCGTCAGACGTTTCTCTGCCATGGTTATCTGAGCATCAAAGCGGGCATTTTTCAGGGCAGCCCTGCCTGGATCAAGAAAGAGGTTTTTCCAGAGTGAGATCTGGGCTCCGAGTACCGAGTAGTTTCCAGGCTGACCTGTGGTCGCTGGGTTTCCTGTGTTGTAAACAGGAGAGAGCTTTCCATCGGGATTGCTGATTTGCTCAGAACCTGCGTAGATCTTTGAGTTGGCGATTCCAAGTGGTTTCACCAAGAAGGAGCGAGACACGGTCGTACGATATTCATCTTTGGTTTGTCGTCTGTAATCAGAGATAATTTTTGCATCAAAGGCACCTTTTGCACCAGTGATTGCTGCATCCCCAGCTCTCATCCTCTCAATAGCTGCTAGGACACTTGGGTGATGCTTGATAGCACTTTCTTTCACAAACTGAGGAGAAAGTGCGGCGTAGGATGGAATATTAAACAGAACAAATAATAAAAACTTCATCTATTACTCCGGAATATCAGACGTAGAATTAGATAACTGATCCGGTGCCTGATCTAGTGATGGTGGAAATCCGTTAAACTGTCTCCAGAGCTCGTAACCAAGGGCTACATTGTTCAGGAGAATCCAGCCATTAACTCTAGTTCCCTGTCGAATGAACCGGGCAGCTGGCCACTTTTCGCCTTTTTCGGGTACTACGATGACACGGAAAAGTCCTTCTGGTGTTGAGGTCTGATCCACTACACTCACGACACCTCCGAAGGTTCCTACTGCAACGGATGGCCAACCTGAGAACTGAATCGCAGGCCAACCCTCAAATTGCAGACGTACCTTTCTTCCTTCATACACAAGAGGAAGGTCATTTCCTCTGATGAATATCTGAACGGAGAGTTGATCACTTTTTGGAACAAAAATGGCCAGAACTTGTCCTTGTTCAACGACAATATTGCTTGATCCTACTTGTAACCGAACGATGGTTCCGTCGGTCGGAGCAAGGACTAGCTGACTCTGCTGTCGCGAAAGTGTGCTTTGTGATTGAGTGTAATTGGCCAGGGCCTGAGCTTCTGCTGCTTCAGCATTTCTGAAAGCAATAGTTGCCTGTTCCATGTCCTTACGGGAGCTAATCCCCTTAGAGAAAAGATCTTTTTGTCTTTCAAAATCGAAGCGAGCAGTTCTTGAAACTGCGATGGCAGCATCATACTGAGATTTCACCGCTGCCATCTGTACTTTTAGTCGCTCAAGGTAATTTGGATCGATATCGGTTATTTCGATGATCGGATCACCTTTTTTAACAAAAGAGCCTTCTCTTACAAACCACTTTTTAATACGTCCACTAACGGTCGCGTGAATATTCTGAACACGATCCTGAGGATTATATGCAATAACCTTTCCGGAACCATCTGCAGTTTGTTGCCAAGGCAGTGCAATCAAAAATACAAACATGAACAAGAAGAAGATCACCACCAGTCGTGTCAACATTTTTGCTGCATCTGGTAGTTCGTGGATTTCAAGCATCTTATCCGGAGTATCCGCATACTCTTCGTTATAATTGTCCGGGATAATTGAATAGGCCCCGGTACGATCGGTATTTTTCTTCTCTAAATTAGCCATAGGATTCAATCTCCTTTAGAAGGTCCTGCTCACCGGAGAGATCTCTGAGACTAGAGCGTTCAAAGACGGAATATTTATCAAAATTTCCTTTGTAATAGCGCTGAGTAAAAAACAGAAGGGTCCATTTGTTCTC
>JBEIEO010000141.1:0-7677 GCA_040382895.1 Halobacteriovoraceae bacterium | reverse complement strand
CTCAGCTGGATTTTTTGATTGGTTATTCCGGTAATCGTATAAATAAGAATACTGATGTTAAGTATGATAAGAACTAGTGAGGGAATTGCCTCACTAGTTTAAAAATCTATGACCAAGTTCCTTTAACCCAAACTCGTCAATAATTGCTGCTAGTTTCTGTGTGCTGGAGGTGTTTTTTTGACCAATGTATTCAGCAATGATAAGTTCATTCTTCATTGAATGTTCCCACCCCACTAATTCAGTAACGGTAACTTTGTAGCCATGAGATTCAAGCTTGAGACATCTCATGACGTTGGTTATGTGACTACCGAATTCACGTGTATGAATCGGATGTCTCCAGATTTCAGTAAAGAAACTCTTCCCGATCATCTGATTTTTGGTCCTTCTGAACTCTGCGGCAACTTCTGCTTGACAGCAGGGAACTAGAACAAAATATTTTGCATTCTTCTGCAAACCAAAATCGATGGCATCGTCGGTTGCAGTATTGCAGGCATGTAGGGCCGTTACCAATCCGATTTTTTGTGGTAACTTTGGTGAAGTGATTGATTCTTCTACAGTTAAGTTTAAAAAGTTCATCCTAGCGAAATTTAACTTTCTCGCCAGTTCTTCTGATTTTGTGACAAGTTCAGTGCGCGTTTCTATTCCGTAAATATGGCCGTCGGCCAAATTCTTAAAAAACAAATCGTAAAGGATGAAACCTAAGTAGGATTTTCCCGCACCATGATCAACTATATCAAAATGCTTTCCTTCTTTGTTCAACTGGGACAGCAACGGCTCAACGAATTGATAGAGATGATAAACTTGTTTGAGTTTTCGACGAGTATCCTGATTGATATTACCATCGCGGGTAAGGATGTGCAGTTCTTTCAAAAGCTCCAGGGACTGGCCTGGTTTAATTTCTGGTATAATGCTCATGGGGCATTAACTTAGCAGGTCCGATGAAGGATTACTACCCTGCTATAGTAGTGTAGTATGTATATGTAGATGTATTAGGGAGGGATGGAAAGGATATAAAAAACTGATGCTAACGATTTATGCAGGTATTTGAACTATCTTTCTTTTTTGGGGCGTTAGTCCATTCAGACTCAACGTTTGTTAGCATCGGAGACAGCTTTTTATAAACAGCTTAGGCTGTTGACATGTAGGAAGCATGGTTTATGCCAAATCTTACCAACCATGTTTTAAGGACTTATTTTAATATCCCATCTTGTCGGGGAAAAATGACTCATGGTTTTTGGGGAATATTTGCCAAAATCCCAAGAGTTTAAGATTGGCCTTGTAGAAGTGCTCGATGGTTCTGATTAGAATGGGTCTGGGAGCTACACTAATTTAGGTTCATTTCTTTCAGTTTGCGATAGAGCGTTTTGCGATCAATTCCGAGATCCTTTGCTGTTTGCTCTTTTGCTCCGCCATTTTTATCAAAAATATGTTGGATATACTTCTTACAAAGCTCATCCAGGGTGATGGGTTTTTCGTCTTCAAAAGATAATCCCTTTGGAGACTTGTCCTGAGCAATGACAGAAATTTCCGTCTGAAAAACATCATCTGATGGTAAATCTTCGGTTTGAATGTAATCAGAGGTGGTCAACACCACTGCCCGCTCAATAGCATTTTCTAGTTCGCGAACGTTTCCTTTCCATTCATGTGACTCAAGTTTTTGGATCGATTCTTTGGAAAAGCCTTTAACCTGAGCATTATTCATTAGAGCGAATTTTTTCAAAAAATATTCACTTAACGGAAGAATGTCGTCTCTTCGCTCCCGCAGTGGCGGCATATAGATTGGAATAACATTTAGACGGAAGTACAAGTCTTCCCGAAAGCGTCCTTCGGCCACCTCTTTTCGCAGATCTTTATGAGTCGCACAGATAATACGGGCGGAAATATCCCGGTACTGGTTTTCACCAATTCGCTTAACTTTTCTTTCCTGTAGCACTCGTAAAAGTTTCGCCTGCAGAGGCAGGCTTAGATCCCCAATTTCATCAAGAAAGAGTGTGCCCTTGTTAGCTTCTTCAAATAGACCGATCTTTTTATCATTGGCACCGGTGAAGGCACCTTTAGCGTGACCAAAAAGTTCTGACTCTAGCAGATTTTCAGGAATAGCAGAGCAATTAATTGCTATAAATGGGCCATCTTTTTTATCACCAAGCTCATGCACAGCTTTAGCAATGACTTCTTTTCCTGAACCACTTTCCCCGCTGATGAGGATATTTGCCTGGCTACTTGAAACTCGTTTCGCAAGTTCCATGGCTTTTTTAAAACCTTGAGATTTACCAATTACACCCTTGAGGCCCATGTAATCCTGGCCTTGGAATAAACTTTTGAGATTGCTGTTTTCTGTTTGTACATCATTGAGGTGAAGTGCTCTCTGAACGGAAATTAACAACTGGGGGATGTGCAATGGTTTAAGAACGAAATCGTAGGCGCCAGTATCAATCGCCTCTACTGCTGTCTCAACACTTCCTTCCGAAGTCATGAGGATGATTGGTAAAGCAGGATGCGATTTTTTGATTCGTTTGATGAATTCCATCCCGGACATTACCGGAAGTTTTAAATCCGAGATCACTACGTCAGCTTCGGTTCGCTTATTTTCAATTTCAATTAGTGCTTCTTCAGCATTACTGAAGGCCAGAACCTTGTACCCACGTTGCTTGAAAAAACTAGAAAGCAGATCCAGGAGGTCCAGGTCGTCGTCGATCAATGCAATGGCTGAGGAGTTCTTGAGCTTCACGGGGCTAAAATCCTTTGAAGGGTACTTTTGCCGGAATATAGTGGCAAAAATACCCACTGACAAGCCCTGCTGAGGCATTAAACCCGCGGAATTCTGAACAGCGTTGGCGTGGCATCTTTCATGCATTTATGGCCTGAACGTTGAGCAAAACCTAATCAAGCAAAGCCTGTATATGTTAAAAACTACCAAAACGTTACTAACTTTAAGTCTTGTTACCTTTTTCATGGGCGCGTATGTATTAACTTCTAATTCTGATGAGGATGAATCTAACGTTTACTCTGAAGAGGAGACATTCATCAATTGAAGACGAAATCTTTTATTCGCGATAGACAAAAGACCATTCATAGTAGACTTTTTATTTTTCTCATGACTCTTGCTGGGTCAATTTTTTCCGGCGCAGCTGATGTTTTTGTTCACAAACTTCTGTCTCCTTAAATTTATTAGCTGAATCATTCATCAAGGAGATGAAGAATGAAGAAGTTGATAGTTACAGGATTATTCTTTTTTTCATTTCCTGCACATGCTGTTCATACAGATGCCAGAGCTTTCAACTAAGGACCTGTAAATGGCTTGAGCAATCCTGTGCTTTGCGCTTTTGGGGAACCTACATTATGAACCCAGAATTAAATTCTGAGGAAAATAAAAATATAGATATAAAATTCTCGGAAGGAATCTTTTACCAGATTGGTAGTGTCTTGTGGTGGAAGGCCTTGAGTTTCAGTCTGGAATATCAGCGTATCAGCGATGATAAAACAATGATGCAAGAAGTTGGTATATTAAGTCCCGGTACGACCTTATCTGATGTAGAATTAAGAAATCGCAGCTGATTCTTTAGTGTGAGTTTGTCGATTAATCTGTGAGGAAAGATGAGCCTTAATCAATCAATGAAAAATGTTTTTAAAAATAAGGGGCAACATCTTCTCACGAGCTTCATGAAAGAGGATGTTAAAAATATCATCAAAGACGTGGTTGCTGACCTTGTTGTGTTAGCAAAAAAACGCAATTCTATAAAAGAATTTTCACTGAAGCATTCCTTACAAGACTTTCGTTCCAATGTTCAGGACACTGCTATTTTACTGAGGGTAATCCCACAAAGAATCAATAACGGTCTGCGGATCTTTATGACTGAATTTCTGCATGATCTAGAATCTCTTCCTGATCAGAAAGAAAGAACTGTTTACAGCATGAAAGTGCTGGCGGCCCTAAGTAAATTTGCATTTTCTTCCGCTTATGAGCTGAGCTTTATAGGTGGCCCGAAACTTTTAGGTTTTGGAAAAAGTCGTGGAACTTATTCCAATCTTATCATGTCCCGCCTCCTTTATAAATCCATTCAGGTATTTTTGGTCCGTTTCATCGAAGAGGTCGAAAAAGATGTCGTAGATCAGGAAGAATTGAAGAACCTTCAGAGTTTCAAGGAAATAGTATTAGATGATGCAGGGAATGCTGTTGATAAATTCTTCGACGGGATGGTAGATCCTGGAGATAAAGCGTTTGCTCTGGTTGAAAACTTCAAAAATTATATCTTTACCGGTGAACTGTTGGACAAGTAGGCAGAATTAATTCTAAGATTCGCCTATGGATATTAATCAGACCCTCCAAAATCTCAGAGTAAGTTACAGACTTGAAGCCCTCGACATATCGGACTGCCGACCAGATCCACTGGCGCAGTTTGACTATTGGTTGAAAGAGGCCATCAACGGACAGTGTGATGAACCTAATGCCTTCACACTTTCCACTGTTTCTCATAATAAACCTCGAGGAAGAGTCTTGCTCCTTAAGGGTTTGCACCAGGGGGATTTCGTTTTTTACACGAATTATTCCAGCGCTAAGGGCCAAGAAATGGAGACTAATTCACATGCGGCCATGACTTTCTTATGGCTACCCCTTCAACGTCAGGTGCGAATCGAAGGAACAGTCACTAAGGTTGATGCGGCATTATCGGATGACTATTTTTCAAAGCGACCTCGCGGTAGTCAATTGGGTGCAATTGCTTCTCCACAAAGTCAGAAAGTTTCCTCGCGTCAGGTACTGGAAAAATTGTTTTCGGAAGTACAATCAAATTTCGGAGACAATAAACCACTGAAGCGACCAGAATCATGGGGAGGTTATGCTCTTAGTCCAGAGTACATTGAATTTTGGCAGGGCCGTGACAATCGCATGCATGATCGGATTGCTTATGAAAAAGAAAATGGATTGTGGACATTAAGTCGTTTGGCGCCTTAATTTAAAAAACTTCGCCAACATGTAAGCCCAGAAAAAACCAACCAGCAGGCCTCCGATAATATCTCCTGGATAGTGCACTCCCAGATAGATACGACTGAAACTTACCATTACTGGCAGGAGCCACAAGCAATAGTATTTCCAAGATTTCATTTCCAGAACCAAAAACGCAAAGCTCATTAAACAAATAGAGTTCGCCGCGTGAGATGAAACAAAGCCATATTTCCCACCGCACTTTTGGCCAAACTGATTTGTCAGAACTTTAAGTTCTGGAAGGCGACAAGGTCGTAGCCTTTCCACTAAGTTTTTTAAAAGATAGGAGGAAGTAACATCCGAAGCCACAATCCCTAGCAATAAGAATAAAAAGAATATTCCAAATGAACGGCGATCAAGTTGTTTACGGGCCATCCAGATTACTAATCCAATGAGTGGTATCCACAAGGCCTGTCCGGACAATAAAACCATAATGGGATTAAGCCACCCGGCATTCCAGGAATTGATGAAGAGAAATAGGTTTCGATCCAGATTGGATAATGCTTCAAGCACCGAAGTTTACCTGGCTTATGTTAAGCATTATTTATAACATAAATTGAAATGACTAAGAATCTAAAAATACTCTTACCCATTATCCTATTGATACAACTATTGATAGCCGCTTTCATGGGATTGGCCCATGACGAGGCTTATTACTGGCTCTTTTCTCATAACCTCGACTGGGGCTACTTCGACCACCCTCCCATGGTGGCAATTGTTATCAAATTGTTTTCTTTCCTTCCTAATTCAGCCTTAGGCTTACGTCTGGGATTTGTGCTGATGCAGTTCGGTTCGCTTGTTTTGCTTTGGAAACTAATACCTCAGGAAAAGCGCTGGTACTCCACTTTACTTTTTTTCGCTTTTCCCTTGGCATCTTTTTCTGGTCTTTTAGCTTTGCCGGATATGCCACTGCTATTCATGAGTGCCCTCTACTGCTTTTTTCTAAAAGACTATTTACGCCGCCAGACCGTCGCCAATTCTATCGTACTTGGATTGGCGATAGCTTTTTTACTTTATTCTAAATATCACGGCATCCTGCTTATATTTTTTACGCTGTTAGCTTTGCCAAAGTTGTTTAAGCAGAAACATTTTTATCTGGTTACTTTGGTCGCTCTTTTATTTTTTCTGCCGCATTTTTTGTGGCAGTATGCCCATCAGTTTGCCACGATTAAGTATCATTTCATTGAAAGACCTTCTTCGGATTTTAGTTTAAAGCGCTCGATTGAATATTTATTACTACAGGTGCTGATGGCCGGAGTTCTGGTTGGTCCGTTCCTGTGGTTTAAAATTCTTAAATTCAAGAGTGAAACAGACTTTGATCGCGCGATGAAATTCATTTCGGTTGGAGTGGTGGTTTTCTTTTTCATATCCACTTTTTCAAAAAAGTTTGAAGCTAATTGGACTGTCTTTATAACAGTTAGTTTAATTTATCTGGCATCTCGAACAGAACTCTTTGCGCAACGCTGGTTTAAACCTCTTCTCTTCACGTCTTTTACTATCGTCATGTCTGCCAGAGTTTTGCTGGTGATCCCGGTAAAGATGCTGCCGATAAAACGTTTAAATGAATTCCAGGGATGGGAGGCATTTTCAGTGCAAGTAAAAGAGCGCTGCCGAGGCCCAATACTCGCCAACACTTATCAGATTGCCTCCAAGCTCTCCTTTTATCTGCAGGAACCGATTCACGCTCTCAATTATCAATCCCGTAAAAACCAATTTGATTTTTGGGTCCCTAACGAGACCTATTATCTGAGTCCAAAGCTCTGCTATTTAACAGATAAAAAGCAGTTTGATGGAGAGGAAATGGTGACTCCAGAGGGAAAGAAGCTACGATTAATAAGGGATTTCTCCCCGACAGGGTTGTCCGATCTAAAAAGCGAAAGAAAATAAGGCTTTGGACTTGAAAAAGATGCTTAGTTGCCGTTAAGTGAAGCATGTTCAATAAATTCAACCTTCAAAACTCTTACGATAAGGTCAGGTTTCTGACTGTGCTGCAGTTTCTACTTGTGCTAATCGCTTTTGTTTCTGAAGCATTGGTGACTCACTCGGTGGTATATTTCTCTTTCTTTTTTCAGCTTGGACTTTTGTTTTTCACCTTCAATTTCTATTACAAAGCATTGGCCAATCTTTATTACTCCTATTGGAACATTTCAATTATTTTGGCGATTTATTATATGGTCTCACTTATCAGAAATATGTTTGTGATTGACCAACCCATGATTGCGTTCCTGTTTTTTGTGAGCATTCTGTTCCTTTTAATTGCCTGCTATATTATTTCATCACCGCTCTATTATCCGCGTGTTCACTGGTGGGAATACGATTTTCGTTTCCGTGCAGATATTCGCTGTATGGTGGAAATTGATGGGCGTCAGTATCGAGGGCGACTTGCGGATCTACGCCGGGGAGCTGCATGTCTTGAGCTGTTTCATCATATTCATGTCGGCCAACCGATCCAGATTAATCTTGAAATACTCAACCAGAATTTTACATTATTCTCTGAGGTGCGCTCAAAACGCGAACCGATTATTGGGCGCTCTATTGTTTATGGGATTAAGTTTGTAAATAGTGACCTGGAACATAAACAGCGTCTGAAACTGCTGACGAACTATTGGCGGGAAAGTAAGAAGATAAAAATTCGCAACAAATTTGCCACTATTAAATAGTATGATTAAGGCCAGCATCCAGGATCATCTTTGGTT
>JBEIEO010000140.1:0-7690 GCA_040382895.1 Halobacteriovoraceae bacterium | reverse complement strand
CTTTATGTTGCAACTAAAATGCCATATTGTTAGAGTCAATGAGACACTTTAACATATGTGAATCTCAATCATGCCTATTCTCCTATTACTTCTCTCTCTTCAGGTTTTTGCCAAATATCCTTTATCTGATCACTACAACGGAGAAGAATTTTTTAACCCTGGTCATCACGAGATTAAAAGCTTCTGGCAGGTCATTAAGTGGAAGGCAACTACAGATCCGGTGCCATGGCCTGAGTATGTACCTAACAAGTCCTATCCTTTTTCTGCTTATCACCCGGATCAGAAAGCGAAAGTGACCTTTATTAATCACGCCACATTTCTTTTGCAATTTGATAACCTAACGGTGCTTACGGATCCTATTTTTTCAAAGCGGGCAAGTCCTGTTACATTTGCTGGCCCAAAGCGTGTGCGCGAGCCGGGTCTTTTATGGGAGCAACTTCCTCCCATAGATGTGGTGATCATTTCTCACAACCACTATGATCATCTGGATCTTGCGTCCTTAAAACACATTGATGAAAAATTTCATCCTCTTTTTTTGGTTCCCTTCGGCGACGAAGTTCTGTTGAAAAAATCCGGAATTCAGAACGTAATAGAAATGGACTGGTGGCAGCAGCAGAAAGTGAAGGAACACACCATCACCTTTGCGCCTGCTCAACATTGGTCGGCCCGGGGACTTTTCGATAAGTGTGAGAGCCTCTGGGGTAGCTTTTATATTTCAGGAAGCGAATTCAAAGTTTATTTCGGTGGAGACACTGGTTATGCCAGTCACTTCAATAATATCCGCCTAAAGCTGGGTTCACCAGATGTGGCGCTCTTGCCGATCGGCGCCTATGAGCCTCGCTGGTTTATGAAATTCTCTCATATGAATCCGGAAGATGCGGTGATGGCCCATAAAGATTTAGCTCCCGCTTTGTCTATCGGCATGCATTTCGGAACTTTCCAGCTCACGGATGAAGGTATCAACGATCCCATTGAGGCTTTAAAGAAAATTGCCCCGGAGAATTTTGTGATTTTCGATCAGGGTGAATCTAAAGATTTCTAATTAGGCCAGATATGAAATTCTCTTTGAATACGGTCCTTCTCATATTCTGAGAAAGAATTATAATCAATCGAAAGGTGCCCTAGATGTGGCATCTTTTTAATGAAATCAGGAAAGACAGAAAAGTTATTACTATCCAGATTCAGACGTTTGAGTTTTTTCAACTCCCGGAAGGAGAAAGGCAGAATCGTTAGCTCATTATTAGGAAGATGAAACTCACTTAGTTCCGTTAGCATGGAGATTTCTTCCGGAAGAGTCTTTAGTCCACAGCCCTTGATAGAAAGAAATTTCAGAGGAGCAGCGATTCTACCCAAAGGCAGTCGAAAAGAGCTAATGGGAGTTTCTATAATTTTCAAATTCTCCAGTTTAGGGAGAGAGAAAAGCGGGGAGAGATCTCCAGTGAATTGTTCCCATTTGATTGATACGAACCTGACTTTTCTCCAGCCTTGGATATCGTCCGGAAAATTCTTGCAGCTTCCTTCCAGGTAAATCTCTTCCAGCTCCGTTAAGTCGAAAAGTTCCCGTGCAAACCCATCTTTTAAAGACAGTTTGATAGCTCTAACTTCTTCCCTTTCTTTAAACGCAGTTGTGAGGTTTTTATAAAGCTTCATGGCCTAATCCAGATTCATATAACTGATGGCACTGGTCATGGGCCCAAAGTTGATACGATAGCGAGCAGCTTTCTGCACTTTTTCTTTGGCATGAATAGCGATTCCTAAACCAGCTTTTAGGAGCATTGGTATGTCGTTGGCGCCATCACCAATAGCAACGACTTGATCCAGGCGTAAGTGTTCTTTCTGCGCCAGATCCACCACAATTTGTTGCTTGGCCTCGGCATTGATGATGGGCCCCTGAATTTTTCCCGTCAGCACATCTGAGTCGAATTCAAGATTATTAGCAAAAACGTAATCCATCTGAAGCTTGGCCTGCACTTGGCGGGCAAAGTATTCAAAGCCTCCGGAAGCGATAGCCGTTTTAATCCCTGACTGCTTCAGAGTACGCAGGAATTCAATAGTGCCTGGAGTGAAGGTGAGTTCACTCGCAATGTCCTGCATGTGTCGGCGGTGAAAGCCTTTTAACAGGGAAACCCGCTCTGTCAGGGACTGGTTAAAATCCAGCTCTCCATTCATCGCACGGGCCGTGATGAGTTTTACTCTGTCGCCGACTCCATGGCGAAGGGCCATCTCATCAATCACTTCGGCAGTGATGAGGGTCGAGTCCATATCAAAAACGACAAGTTTTTTCGGTGAATTAAAAATCGAAGAGGGAATAAGCCCGATGTCGATGCGATAAAGAGCGGCAAGATTCATTAATGCGGTATTAACCAGGTCATAGTCAAAGTCACATTCCAGAGTGCCTTTGAGGACATTCATATTCCGGGAAAAACGAATCGGGTAGTTGAGATCAAGAAAGATCTTCTCCAGTCCCTGATGAAATTCAGCTCCTGGATCTTCTGGCGAAACAGCAATCACCACCCAGGACTGGTTCATAATACACCTTGACCGGTTTTTTGTTCTTTCTTAAGTTTCTTTTTCTCGGCTCTTTTTTCCTGAAGTTTTTTAATCATGCTTAAGGAATAAAGCAAGGCGGACCAAAGAGATAGAAAAGAAGAGATATAAATTAAAATGGTCCCGATGAGCGGGAGATCCATCCAAAGAAACTCATCATAGATCATAAGCATCGGTGTCGCTACCATCTGGGTTCCAGTCTTCCATTTACCCATGGAGCTTACTGGCACATCCACATCTTCGCTCATGGCCAGCAGACGCAACGAAGTCATATACATTTCCCGCAAGACCAGGATGATCACCACGATGGGATGAACCCGATCCAGGGCCAGTAACATAATCAAAGCAGAAACCACTAGGAATTTATCAGCGATGGGATCCAGAAAGGAACCGAAGACGGTTACGATATTGCGTTTGCGGGCGATGTAGCCATCAAGAAAATCGGTAATACTTGCCACCACGAAAACCCAACAGGCCACGTGACCCAGCCAGTGCTGGTAGGGCAGCAAACTGGAGGGAGTGTTCTCACTAAAATAGAGGGCCAACACCACCACTGGTATCATCAACATTCTAAAAAATGTTAAGCGATTGGGGAGATTGTCGATTTCCAGATCGTTTCGTTCCATGTCAGTCCAATTTAGCAGACAGTTTTACTTAGGGCAAAGGTTTCAGATGGTTCACATTTTTCCCAGCTTTAGTAATAGTACTTAAGCACCTACAATAAGAAAATCATGAGGTGAATAATGGAGCGACGTTTTAATTTAATTAAGTCTGATTTTGAAAAACATGAAAAGCGAGTCTTGCCTCGTTTTCCTTTTTGCTACCTGACGTTTAAAGCCGACGAAACATCTCGTGTATATGAGATCAAGGATATCTCGCATACCGGTATGCAGCTATCGCTAAAAGATGAGAGCCCAGAATTTTCCCCGGACTCCATTCTGAAAGGCAGCATTCACTGGTTAGGAAAAAATCTCGATATCTCAGGCACCATCAAGTGGTCCACCAACAATCGTTTAGGCGTGGAGTTTGTTAAGCGTCGCGAGGTAATGGAGAAAGTGAATGACTTTCTGGATATCAAACAAATTGTGAAATGTTTAAAGCCCCTGCATAAGGTCGAAGAGGGACTTGAGATTCCTCCGCGTCTGAAATACTGGCTTCGCGCTGACGGTCCGGTAGAGCTTTTCATCTGGCAACATGGCGATGGTGAAATTGCCAAAGTTCAGGCCTTATTCCTGGAAGTTTTTGTGGAATGGGAAGACGGTGTGGGTATTAAGACGGGACGCATCCTATCCAAGCGCAATGTGGATTCTCCTCTTCTGACAGAGGATGAATGGGTTTTTAAAATTGATGCTGATATGGATGGCGAGAAACTGAAGCGGGTAAAAGAGCTGGTAAATCTCATCCCGCAGGATCAGTTGCCTTCAGAAGTAAGAACTTTTCTAGTGCGTCAATTGAGTTAAATATTCATAGGGTCCATCAAATCAGGTATTATACCTGCAGATTTGATTAACTCTATCAGGGATTAAAATATGAACCGAAACCTTGCGATGGAATTTGTTCGCGTGACAGAGATGGCCGCTATAGCGTCGGCCCGACTTATGGGTCGCGGAGATGAGAAAGCAGCGGATCAGGCTGCCGTTGATGCCATGAGAGCGATGCTTGACTCCGTTGAATGTGACGCCACCGTTGTGATCGGTGAGGGTGAGCGCGATGAAGCTCCTATGCTTTATATCGGAGAGAAGGTCGGTGCAGGAAATGGACCGAAGCTTGAAATAGCTCTGGACCCCCTGGAGGGCACCACTATTTGTGCTATCGGTGGACCGAACTCTATATCGGTGATGGCCATCGGTGAAGCCGGAGGTCTTTTGCATGCTCCGGATACATACATGCTTAAAATCGCTGCTGGCCGTGAGGCCAGAGGCAAACTTGATATTCGTCAAACTCCGACTGAAAATCTTAAGCGATTGGCCGACATCAAAAAATGTCGTGTGCAGGATCTGACCGCCATCATTCTGGATCGTCCTCGTCACAAAGAATTAATCGAAGAAGTCCGTGCATCTGGTGCACGCATCAATCTGATTGGGGATGGTGACGTATCCGCTGCTATTGCAACCGCCAACCCAAACTCGGGTGTGGATATTCTTTTTGGTATCGGTGGAGCACCGGAAGGTGTGATCGCAGCTGCCGCTCTACAGTGTCTGGGAGGAGAGTTCCAGGGGATTCTTAAACCGAGAAACCAGGGCGAAGTAGAGCGTGCACTTAAGATGGGGATCGATGATATCAATCGTGTTTTTAAAATTGATGAACTGGCAAAAGGCAACCTCATGTTCTGTGCTACTGGTGTAACCACCGGTAACTTTCTGGATGGAGTTATCTTTAAGCCCTGGGGATGCCTTACTCATTCGATCGTTATGCGAAGTGAGTCGGGAACTATACGTCATATTCGTGCTGAACATCACTTTGATAAGAAACCTAGATACTAAAAGGATTTTAAATGGCCCGCGCAGAAAGAATTGAAATTTTCGACGTCCCTGCTGAAAAATTTTATCAGGCAGTCATAGACTATAAAGGCTATCCAGGTTTCGTGGATGGCATGAAGTCAGTGGAAGTGCAGAAGGAATCAGCTACGGGTGCAACCGTTAAATTTAATCTGAATCTCATTAAAGAGATTTCCTATACGCTGGATCTGAAACACGTTCCAAGTAAAGAAGTTAGCTGGTCTTTAGTCGGCGGCGACATGATGAAAGTGAACAACGGAAAATGGATCATTAAAGATCTGGGCGGCGCCCGCACAGAAGTTACCTATAACCTCGAGATTGAACTGAAAGGCTTCATTCCGGGTCTTGGGATGATTGAAAAAACTCTAGTGAATACCAATCTGCCAATGACCATGAAGTCATTCGCTAAAAGAGCACAGAGCCTGTAATATGGATGAAAACCAAAAAGATCGGGACGGTAAACTCGGGGACCTTTTTAAGAAGGTCCTCACCACAGGTGTCACTGCTGCTTTCATGACAGAAGAAGGTGTCAGAGCTGTGTTGAAAGATCTTCCGCTCCCGAAAGACATGGTGGGTTCACTGGTCGAAAATGCCAAAAACACCAAGACCGAATTCGTGGCTTCGGTGAAAAACGAGCTGCGCACTTATCTCAATAAAATCGATATTTCCAAGGAGATCGATAAGATCGCCGAGAAATATGACTTCGAGGTCAAGGCCACTATCAGTCTCAAAAAAAAGAAGAAGGGCAAAGGTACCGAAACGGATGCTGAGTAAAGAAGCCCTGTCCGCCAAACTTCAATCAATTCAATCCCAATTGAAAAACTCTCATCTTCTGATCGTGTCCAAAACACGATCAGAGGCTGAGATCATTGCTTATTATGAACTGGGGCACAGAGACTTCGGTGAAAATCGGGTTCAGGAACTTCAAGAAAAAGCTGAACACCTGAAAACTCAATGCCCGGAAATCCGTTGGCACATGATTGGGCACTTGCAGTCCAATAAAGTGAATCAGCTTTTTGCCACCCCCAATCTTTGGGCCATTCATTCAGTAGATGATGAAGAGCTCTTGCTGAAACTGCTCAAGGCGCAGGGGCGACTGGCGCAAGAAGTGAGAATCTTTTTACAATTTAATACATCCAAAGAAGAACAGAAGTCAGGGTTTGAGAATTATGAAGGGCTTAAAGCGGCTGCCCAGTTGATCTCTGCTACTTCAAAAATCAAGCTTCAGGGCCTCATGACCATGGGAACACTTCGGACCGAAGATTTTTCGGCCGAGGCCCGTCGTTGCTTTAAAGAGCTGTTTGATTTGAAACAGAATCTTTCTTCGGAATTGCATCTCAAATTAGAAACGTCCATGGGAATGAGCCAGGATTATCAGATTGCTCTTGAGGAGCAATCTGACTGGATTCGCCTTGGAACAATGATGTTCACTTAGCCAGCTCCATGGCCTTCTCTAATTGAGCTTCCACATAATTTAGCTCTGCTGATACTTTCTGTTTTCCACGCATCCGGGAGTAGCGCACAGCCCAGCGTTCGGAATTGACCTTCAGATCAGTGTTTTCTGGCACAAACTTGCGGTCGTAATTTTTTAGTGTCGTAAACATCTTTAAGATATTCTTGCGCGGCAGACTGACTCCATTTAACTCATTTGTTTTAAAAATTTCACTCGACGGAAATACAGGTTCTCTTACCAGCAACGACCCAACTTGTACCGGGTAGTAGCCAAACTGCTGATACACGTCTGATTGAAGAATATTTTTAGCTGAGACTGACTTTTTTAAAATTCTATCCGCATACATCATAAAGGCATTTGCTGGGATGGCCAGATTCAATAGTTGCACCGGAAGTGCCTTATCAACTTTAATAAATTTATTCATTCCCATCGCAGCTGAAGTGTTTATGGCCAGATGAGTGCAGTTGTTACTGATCATAGACCATTCATAACTCTTGTTACCTTTATAATAACTATCATTTACTTTATTCAGGTATACAGCGGCTGAAGCAATGGCTTTTTTTGTTACCGGGATTTTCACACAGCGAAGGTCCCGGGCCCATGCCACAGCGATATCCGTTCCAATCGAAAAGAGGGCAGCCGCACGTTCGTGAGCCACAGTCCCAAAGCCTTCTTTGGTGACGGCAGCTGGTTTCATTTTTACGTTCTGGAAAATTTTGAGTTCAACACTTCTCTTTAAGACATGTTCGATGTCGTTTTTGCCAATGACTTTACGAGCACGATCCCCGGAAATCATCAGATCCCGTGCAGGAACGGCTACCCACGCGACGTTGGTGTAGTCACTATCCAGGGAGATCCCAACACCCTGATGATCAGAAGACTCATCACAGGGTTTTACCTGAGGGTAGGACTGATCCTGATCTTTACATAGTCCATGGACGTACATGAAGCCATGTCCGCCAGGTCCACCTTGAGCTCCGTTAAAATACTCTTTTTGGTATTTAAGTTGAGTACCCGTGCAGTACTCAAAATATTGAGGAAAGTGTTCTTCGTAACTGGCAAAGCTTAAAGCACTATAGGCTATCAGGATCCCAGTCATGATCTTTTTCATTTTAAACTCCATGGATGGTGAATTATCTTAACCATTTCAAGCTTCAAAAACTCATCCTGCCACCTTCTTTCAGGGACCGGT
>JBEIEO010000139.1:0-7712 GCA_040382895.1 Halobacteriovoraceae bacterium | reverse complement strand
GGTTATTGAGAGGAACATCTTTAAGAACAGGCTCAGCACTAAGAGCATCCTCAAGAGAGTAGTTAAAATCTAAGTCACGTGCCTGACCCAACTGCACTGATGCAAGGGTTATCAGAAAGACCAAAATGTGAAGCATCCATGCCTTCATATCCAAAATTTTAGTATCTATTTGATTTTTAGCAACGAGGAACTTATGAAAGGGGAGTTATCCTAATAGCTTGATATTTAACTGTTTTTGTCGGTCACTATGTAATATCTAACGCACTATTTACATTGTGAATAAGCTTATGGTACTCAGTGCGCAGTCGTAAATTTTGTTTGCCTTGTTCCCCACCCGGATCTTCGTCTAATCATATAAGGTCTAAGTGGTTCCCAAGGTTTTAGAGACCTGAATACTAGAAACTAGACCGTCTCTTATTATTCAAATTTTGCATTATATTTATTTTTTCTCTAAAGGAGAAACTCATGTCTTTTGTTGATCTTGGACTAAAACCGGCCTCCCTTAAAGCTATTGAAAAGATGGGATTTGAAAACCCATCAGAAATTCAACAGCAAGCAATCCCTGTCCTTATGGAAGGGGATATCGATTTCATCGGCCAGGCCCAAACCGGTTCTGGTAAGACTGCTGCTTTCGTACTTCCACTTCTGGAAAAACTGGATTTTAAATCACCAGCTCTACAGGCCCTGATCCTTGCTCCGACTCGTGAACTTGCTAACCAGATTCACGAAGAGATTCAGAAGCTTTCAGCTTTTGAACCGATTCGTTCTATGTCTGTTTACGGCGGCACATCTGTTGGTCTGCAGATCAAAGATTTCAAATCAAAAAAACCTCAGATCGTTGTTGGTACTCCAGGTCGAGTGATGGATCTTATTGATCGCGGTGTGCTTAAGTTTGACGCCACGAAATTTGTTATCCTGGATGAAGCCGATGAAATGCTGGATATGGGATTCTTCGAAGATGTAACAAACATCATCGCTGATATTCCTGAAAAAAGAATCTGGATGTTCTCAGCAACTATGCCGGGCCCGATCGCTGATCTGGTTGCGCGCGAATTTAATAATCCAGTAATCGTTAAAGTAACAAAGAAAGTTCTGACTGCTGACTCAGTTGAGCAGAAAGCGGTTGTGGTTCGTCGTGAGAATGGAATCGAAGCTCTTTGCCGCTATATGGACTTCTCTGACGGTATGTACGCCATCATCTTTACTAAAACAAAGATCGGAGCAAAAGAACTGACAGATGAATTGAACGCTCGTGGTTATCCGACTGACGCCCTTCATGGAGACATGGATCAGGCCGCTCGTGATATGACCATGAAAAAGTTCAAAGAAAAGAAAATCAACCTTCTGGTTTGTACTGACGTTGCGGCACGTGGGATTGATGTTAACAACCTTACTCACGTTATCAATTTCGGTCTTCCGCAGGACAACGAGTCTTACGTTCACCGTATCGGTCGCACAGGCCGTGGTGGATCGAAAGGTATTTCACTTTCAATCATCGAGCCTTCTGAGCAAGGCCGTGTTGGTCAGATCGAGCGTCTGACGAAAGCTAAAATCGAAAGAATTCAACTTCCACGTGTGAATGAAATACGCGAGAAGATCCTTGAGAAATCTATGGTTCGATTCAACGACAACGTTGCTAACTTCAAAGATGAGGAAACTCTTCACTTTGATGCTTTCAAAGCGAAGTTTGACGCTTTAGAAAAAGAAGATCTGATCAAGGGTATCTACGGATTTATGTTCGAAAATACTCTTAAGCGTTACCAGAAAGCTACTGAGATCGACGTCGCTCCTCGCGGCCAGGGTCCTCAGGGTGAGCGTGGAGTTCGCGTACAATCTGGTATGCAGCGATTCTTCATCAACCTTGGAACAATGGATGGTGTGAATTCTGGCGAACTTCTGAAATTTGTTGCGTCAGCAGCAGGCATCTCAGGTCGCGATATCGGTAAAATTGATACCAAAGAAAAATTCGCTTTCATCGAAGCAAACTCAATGCACACTGATGCCATCATGAACCTGAAAGGGGAGATGTATGGAAACCGTCGTGTGAGCATTGAGCTTGCCGAAGCTCCGGCATTTGGTGGTAGAAGCGGCGGCGGTTACCGTGGCAACAGCGGCGGCAATCGCGGCGGTGGTTTCCGTGGTGGGAATCGTGATGGCGGCTTCCGTGGCAACCGTTACTAATTAGCACTTTTCACATAGGGGCACAGTTCTTGTGCCCCTATGTTCCAGGCAAAAAATTCTCTTCAGTCCGGCATTGTAAGGCCTATGTAACCGTGTTAAATTGTTAGTTAACACACATATCCAAACATGTTATTGGGCACGATGCTCAAAAAATACAGGATGTATTTTGCGTGGAATTAAGAATGAATCGATCATCGTCCCATGAAGACGAATTTGAAGAAGTAGAGTCCCCTTTCGCGGCCAGATCAGCTGATAGCAAATCTACCTCCCGTGACAGACTTAGAACTCGAAAGAACGTTTTTAACCGTCCTTTTGCCACGGAACCTACAGCTGCGCCATTAATTGTTGAAGCCAAGTCTACCCGCCGCTCTATTGGTCGGGCCGATGAGATGGAAATGCTGGAACACCGTCAAAGTGAACTGGCAGACACCGAAATTGAATACCTGGATCATGATGAAGAGGAAGACGAAGAAGAGGTTGTGGAAAAACGACCGGCAGTTCGTTCTTCGAATAAGAAAGCCTCTAAACCCAAGAAGAACTTACTACCAAAGATCGGATGGTCAGTGGTTGGTATTCTGGTACTCCGTCTGATTTTTATGGATCGCGGAGTCTGGGACTATTTTGCGACTGAATCCAATATCCGTGAACAACAAAATGAGCTTCGGGATATCCGTAAGGAAAACTCCGAGCTAAAAACTGAAATCACGCGCATCCAAAGTGATAAGAATTTTCAGCGCCACCTGGCAAAAGAACATCTGGGCGTAATTGCTGCTGATGAATTCTTAATTCTCTTTGCCGGAGAAACGCCCGACGAGCAAAAGCCTAACGAAATCTAAGGCGCCTGCAGCTTTTTAATGATCTGATCTTCTGTCTCTTTTAATGACAGTTTTGATTCCCATTTAAGTTGATCGCCGACTTGCAGCTTTGCGGCTAAAGCTGAGCTGGATTTCAATTCCAATACATGTCGCCCCCAAACTGCCCGTGCACGGGGAATGAGCTCAGCATTAGCACGCCCAACGTAGTGAGGAACTTTACGGTTTATGTCCAAAATTTTGAGTTCCTTATCCAGATAGAAGATATCCAGGTCAAAATACGTATCGGGCATCCAGAAATGCCTTTCATTTTCGTCTAGGTAGAAAAAGAGCATCCCCTCGTCATCCTTAAAGTCCTCTGACTTAACTCCAGAGAGTCCTTGTTCCATATCTCGAGGAGTGTAGACTAAAATAGTCTGAATCGTGTTTCCGGTGGGAGTTTTTAAAATCACTTTTCGAAGCGGGTCTTGTGACTCACTTTGGCAAGACCATAGAGACAGAAGGAAAAGTAGAGTAAGAAGTTTTCTCATGAAGTTTATTCCCGATTCAGGTATTATCCTAGACTTAAAGTCTAGAAGAAGAGTTAGGAGTTTTCAAATGGCTTCAGCAAAAGATTTAGCAGGATCATTACGTACCCATCACTGCGGTGAACTTCGTGAATCCGATATAGGGAAAACAGTCACTATCTGTGGCTGGATGAACAAATACCGAAATCTCGGAAGTTTACATTTCATCGATCTACGAGATCGCTATGGGGTCACTCAGCTCGGATTTGAAAACTTTAAAGGTGACATCAACGAACTCCGGAAGTTTTCTCTGGAATCGGTTCTGATGGCCAAAGGTAAAGTTACGGCTCGTCCGGATTCAGCGAAAAACGCTAATATGGATACCGGTATGGTGGAAGTTCAGGTGGAAGAGATTAAATTGTTATCTCTGGCCGAAGAAGTTCCATTCCTTCCTCACGGAATGGTTCAGGCAACTGAAGATCTTCGTCTTCGCTATCGTTACCTGGATCTTCGTTCAAAGAAACTTCAGGATATTCTTCGTCTGCGCTCACTTACGGCACGAAAAGTTCGTGAAGCTCTTTATAAATTGGACTTCACTGAAGTGGAAACTCCGATCCTTTATAAAACAACTCCGGAAGGAGCTCGTGATTATATCGTGCCTTCAAGAGTTCATCCTGGAAAAGTTTATGCTCTTCCACAGTCTCCGCAGACGCTAAAGCAGCTTTTGATGATTGCAAACACCGACAAGTACTTCCAGATTTGTCGGTGTTTCCGTGATGAAGATCTGCGCGCAGATCGTCAGCCGGAGTTTACACAGGTGGATATCGAAGTTTCTTTTCCAACTTTAGAGTACATGAAAAATCTTGCTACTCATGTGGTAAAGCATGTTTTCGATATGCCTGAAAATTATGAAATGAAATCTATCTCCTATGATGAGGTCATGCGCGATTACGGCTCAGATAAGCCGGATGTGCGTTTTGCGCTGAAGCAGATGCTCGTGACTGACCTCTTCAAGGGGTCTGCTTTTACAACTTTTGCTGAAGTAGCTACGGCCAAATACGGTATGGTTAAGGCCATGTTTGTTCCAACTTCCATGGGAACACTGGCCCGTAAGGACATCGATGCTTTGACAGAGATCGTGAAGCCTTACGGTGGTAAAGGTGTGGCCTGGTTTAAGGTCGAAAATAATCAAGTATCTGGTGGGATATCTAAGTTTGTAGATGGCAACATGCTGAACGCGCTTTATGAGAAATCAGTAGAAAAAGGCGATGGTCTGTGGCTTTTCAGTGCTGATAAAAATGAGAATATTGCTCATGATTGCGCTGATGCCGTTCGTCGCCACCTCGGGAAGACTCTGAATCTAATCAAGACTGATGAGTATGCCTTCCTATGGGTTTATGATTTCCCGTTGTTTGATTACGATGCAGAAAATAACACGCTTCATGCCAAGCACCACCCGTTCACTCGTCCAAAAGATGAGGACATGGAGCTCTATTACTCTTCTGACAAATCCAAGATTAAAGATGTTAAGGCCTATGCCTACGACATCGTTTGTAATGGCTATGAGTTGGGTGGGGGATCTATGAGGATCTACGATAACAAGCAACAGTCACGAATGTTCGAGCTCTTGGGCTTTACCCCGGAAGATGCTCAACATCAGTTCGGTTTCTTCATCGAAGCACTCAAATACGGAACACCTCCGCACGCCGGTATGGCCTTCGGTATGGATCGTTTGATCATGATGCTATCAAGAACTGACTCTATCCGTGATGTGATTGCTTTTCCTAAGACTGCTTCTGCAACTGATCTTATGGCGAGCTCACCTTCTAAACCAAATCCTGCTCAAACTAAAGAGCTGGGATTCAAATGGTTGGATGAATAAAATTGTTTAAATGAAAAAGCCCTCTTCAGAGGGCTTTTTTTTTAGAAAATAAGGGTCTTAACGGCAGACATCTCGCGAATCGCATAGGCGACACCTTCTCGGCCTAGTCCTGAGTCTTTCATCCCGCCAAATGGAAAGTGCTCAGCTCTGAATCCTGGCCCATCGTTAACGGCCAGAGCACCAACTTCGAGTTCTTCAAACAAGCGCTTAATCGTTCTTAAATCGTTGGTAAAGACACCCGCCTGTAGACCAAATGCAGAAGTTTTTAACTGCTCTATAACATCTTCCAGATTTTTAAAAGCTATCAGAGGAATCACGGGTCCAAAGGTTTCATCTTTGATGAGATCACAGTTTGCTCCAACGTTCTCAATGACTGTTGGATGGATGATATTTCCTTCGCGTTTATTACCAGTAAGTACTTTTGCACCCGCTTTCACCGCTTGCTCCAACCGCTGCATAATTTCATCGGCAGCTTTTGAATTCACTACCGGCCCAACGAATGTTTCTGTTTTAGTCGGATCTCCCACGACGATTTTCTTTGTTTCTTCCAGCAAGCGATTTTTAAATTTCTCATAAAGTGATTCGTGAATAAATAGTTTCTTACTGGCGGTACAGCGCTGGCCAGCAGTACCGAATCGCTGATTGATAGCTGTTTTAACAGCGAGTTCAATGTCTCCATCAGGCATCACGATGAGGGGATCATTTCCCCCCAACTCAAATAATAATTTTTTAAATCCTGCATTGCGGGCTATCGATTTGGCGGCCACAACTCCACCCGTAAAACTGATGCAGTTAATCTCTGGATGGCTAACCAGCTCACTCATCACTGGAATATCAGGATTAATCATCTGGAAAGTTTCCTGAGGCATTCCGGCTTCGTGACAGAGTTCTGTCAGGAGTTTCCCAGAGAAATAATTCTGTGGGCCTGGTTTGAATAGAATGCAATTGCCGGCGGCAAAGGCCGGTCCAATTTTATGAACAGAGAGATTGATAGGGAAATTAAAGGGGGTAATCGCCAGGACAATGCCTAAAGGGAAATGTTCCACCAATCCACGCTTATCTCTTCGTGGAGCAAAGGCATCGGAGTGAAGCAATTCCCCGTTAATCCGGATTGCCTCCTGAGCTGAAAGTGTAATGGTGGTAATAGCACGATCCATTTCAACTAAGGAATCGTTTATGGTTTTACCCATTTCGTCTGTAATCTGGCGGGCAAGTTTCTCACGATCCCGCTTCATCAGACTGGCGAGTTTATGTAAAATGTCTGCCTTCTGAAAAGGGGCCATGGATCGCATGGTCTTTCGGCCAAGTTCCAGTTTCGCCAAAGCTTTCAGGGTGTCTTCTTTAGAAGTGAAACTGATCTCGGCCAGTGGTTTCATAGTGTAGGGATTGACGATTTCATAGGTCGACATAAAAACTCCTAATACATCAATTTGTAGACCATTCGGAGGCCCGTGGCCAGAAGAGCGATCTTGAACACCTTTAAGAATAAGGTCTCACTCATTCTTCTTAGCATAGCGATTCCAAAGCGTGTACCTAAGAGACAGGCGGCGTTGGTCAATAAACAGAACGAAATGTAAGGGACATAATCAAATCCAAGGTAGAGAAAAACAGGAATCTTTGAGAAATGCACCATGGCCTGCATGGCAGACTTGTTGGCGATGATTTCTTCTTTGCTCATATCTTTACGCACAAAAAATGGAGCGAGTACTGGATCAATAGCGCCGGCAATGATTCCCAGAAATCCAGTGATGAATCCTACCCAGATAAAATTATGATGCTGCAATTCAAGATCCGGTAATTTTTTTGGTCGAAAGAGGCTGTAGATAATCAAAACCAGGATAACGTACTGAGGAAAATTGGTTTGAATGATCCTATTCACCAGCCAGGCACCGAGAAATATTCCGGGCACACTTCCCAGAATGAAAGGTTTGAGCAAAGTACTTTTTAAGTGAACCTTGAGAAAAGTTAAGGTTAGCAGGTTGTTGAAGAATTGAATCACACCGTGAATGGGAATTATGACACTAACAGGAAAATAGAATGTCATCAGCGTAAAAAGCAGAACACCTCCACCCATGCCAGTCGCTGCAGACAAAGCTGAAGTGAAGAAAGAGGAAAGGATCATTAATCCCAGTGATAGTGGAGCGAGTAAAGTCATTTTCCCATGCTATCCCATTCCTGAAGTTCTACAAGAACATAGGTTTATGACTTTCTCGACCTTATCGGTCAAGAATGTGCAAGTTCTGCCTTCTAAATTAAAAATTTTCCAAGTGTTAGCATTTAAAAGTCATGAGCTTTAATCCGGGAAAGGATCAATGAAAATAACCTCACTGC
>JBEIEO010000138.1:0-7773 GCA_040382895.1 Halobacteriovoraceae bacterium | reverse complement strand
CCCTCACTTGTTCTGTCAAACATGGAGCTCACTCCATTGCAGATATCACAAAAGAACAATTAGGCTCTAAGGCCGGTAAAGCGATGATGTTGTTTATCTGGATCGCTCTCATTTACATCATTGTGGCATTTGCAGACATCACAGCATCAAGTTTTGTCACGGCTCCGGATGAATTGGCCAACCTCGACTTGAATTTTCATCCCGGAGGAGCTGTGGCATGGGCATCCATGGCTTACCTCTTGTTATCAATTCTTCTTGGTTTGGTTGAGCGCTATCTCAAAACACCTTTATGGCTGAATACCCTGATTTTTGTACCGGCCACTTTTGGAGTCTGCTGGTTGGGAACCTACTTCTCCCATTGGTTTCAGATGACTCAAGTATCATGGGCGCTACTGATTTGTGTTTATTGTGCCATTGCTTCACTTATTCCTGTCTGGTTATTGTTGCAACCACGCGGCTACCTTGGTGGTTATGTTCTTTATTCAGTTCTCATCCTGGGCATCATCGGTCTTTTCTTCTCTGATCGCTCCATTCAACAGCCAGCGTTTACTGGTTTTCATTTTGATAAGATGACGGGATCTTTGTTTCCTTTTCTTTTTGTCACGATTGCTTGTGGTGCTTGTTCGGGCTTCCATGGGCTGGTGTGCTCCGGAACGACTTCAAAACAAATAGATAAAGAATCACATCTTCACCCTGTGGGCTATGGTGCTATGCTGGCCGAAGGGTTTGTCGCCCTCATCAGCTTAAGCATCATCATGATGAGGGCCCCGGCCGAAGTCACTGGCATGAAGCCCGGTAGTATTTATGGACGCGGCATTGGAGAATTTCTGACTCTCATCATTGGTAAAGATAACTTACCTTTCGCCATGACTTTTGGGGCGATGGCCTTTTCTACTTTCGTTTTTGATACGCTGGATGTCTCCACGCGCTTAGGTCGATATCTGGTTGAGGAATTAACCGGCTTGAGCGGCAAGATAGGGGCCATTTTGGGAACAGTACTGACCATTGCACCGGCAGCATTAATTCTTATGAACACGGACTCAGGAATGTGGGCCCAGTTCTGGACACTTTTTGGTGCTGCGAACCAACTACTGGCCGCACTTACTTTACTGGTCATCTCAGTGTGGCTTCACAAAAATAACAAACGCCTGGCCTTCACTTTGCTTCCTATGATGTTTGTTCTCATCACCACATTAGTCGCCTTGGTGCAACTTGCAAGAAGTAACTGGAGCAAATCACTGGGGCTGGATATTTCTTTATTAAATTCTTTTATGTCTGTTGGATTGATCATTCTTTCCATTTATCTTGTAGGGGTTGCAATCATAGAGTTTATGAAAATGAAGACAACAGTGGTTTCTCAGAATAGTGCTCTTTAACTACACTGAGAAAATGGGTAAGATCCAAGGGTTTTTCTAAAACCAGCACTCCCTCAGGCAAACCTTCATCCACCATCTCAAAACTGCAACGGCCGGTACTAAGGACGATAGGAATCTTACCTAATGTTTCTGAAAAATCACCACGAAGGATTTTGATAAATTCGATTCCTGTCATGCCGGCCATCATAAAATCGACAATGATCAATGAAGGATACGGATCAGGAAGGCCCTGGTCGAAATACTCCAGAGCTTTTTTGGCACTTTCCAATTCGATAGTTGGAATGCCTTCAGACTCCAAGGCAAAGCACAAGACACTTCTAACGTCTTGGTCATCGTCAATAATTAGGACAGGTCCGTGATTCATGAAATGTCCTCGGTTCTGAACTCCATCTTAAAAGCTGCCCCCTGATTCAGTTCACTTTTGACTGTGATCTTTCCCTCATGGGAATCTACAACTTCTTTTGCGATATAGAGTCCTAAACCCAAGCCTGAAATCTCCGAAGCAGGAACCGCTCGTTGAAAACGATGGAAGATGCGCTTTTGATCTTCCGGTCGGATACCGCGGCCTTGGTCGCTTATGGTCAGAATGAGTTTATTTTTCCTTTGCTGTAACTTTAAATCGATAGGCGTGCCATTACCATATCTTGCGGCATTATTAAGGATGTTAGAGATAACTTGCTCGATTCTTGAACGATCACCAAAAAGCCATACATCTTCGTCAATTTCGGCCCTAATTTGACCCTCTGTAAAGATACCAAAGTGATTCTCCAGACATTCTTTCACTAATAAGGTCATACTAAACTGTTCTTTTACCATGACCAGCTTGCCTGAACGGATACGGGAAATATCCAACATATCATTTACCAGGCGGGAAAGCTTTGTGGTTTGCCGATCAACTTCTTCGACTAAGCGATCTACTTTCTCTTTTGAGTAGGGTTCAGTGAACTTTTGTTTGCTGTTATTACGACGAAAAACTTGAGTATGAAGTTTAAGTGCTGTTAGTGGTGTTTTCAATTCGTGACTGGCGATGGCCAGAAATTCATCCCGATAAAACAAAGCTTCCATGAGTGATTCGATGGTAAAGCCTTCTTCGTCACTTTGGGAATGCATCAAAATACCTCGCAATTTGAAAGTGAAACCTTATTAACAGAGGGTTAAATTTTTGTCCATGGGAACTATGTAACAAGTTATATGTAACTTTGAATGAATCTTTAATTTTTCTAAAGATTATCATTGCGATGAGCTTAATTTGACTCATGCATCTGCAAGGAACAAGCTTAAGAGGTGCTTTGAGCGAGGAGATCTTATATGAAGGCCCTTGTATTTCACCGTCCCAAAAAAGTTTCTGTTGATAATGTCCCAGATCCTAAAATCCAAGATCCCAACGATATCATTTTAAAAATTACTTCTACTGCGATTTGTGGTTCTGATCTGCATATCTATAACGGGCTTCTGCCACAGCTGAGAAATCAAGTCCTGGGACACGAAATGATGGGTGTAGTAGAAGAAACTGGATCCAATATCACAAACCTAAAAAAAGGTGACCGAGTTGTCGTACCTTTTCCTATTGCCTGCGGGAAGTGTTGGTTTTGTGAACATAAATGGCCTACCCATTGTGAGCATTCCAATGAAAAAAATTACGGCCCCGAAGGTGGTATCCTGAGGGAAAAAGGTGCAGGCATGTTCGGCTTCACTGATCTCTATGGTGGCTACGAAGGTGGCCAGGCAGAGTATTGCCGGATCCCTTTTGCAAACTTTGGACCAAGAAAAGTCCCGGAAGGACTCACCGATGAACAAGCTCTTTTTCTGACAGATATCTTCCCGACAGGTTGGGCAGCCATTGATAAAGCCGAGCTCCGTGGAGGTGAAACCGTCGCAGTTTTTGGTTGCGGCCCAGTTGGAATCATGGCCCAGAAGTCGGCTTGGTTAAAAGGAGCTAGTCGTGTCATAGGTATCGATCTGCTGGATTATCGTCTGGAGATTGCCAAACGTTCTGCGCGCTCTGAAGTCATCAACATGAAAGAGGTAGATGCAGTTGATGCGATAAGGGAAATGACCGGTGGACGTGGTGCAGATGTAGTAGTCGATGCTGTTGGAATGGAGGCTAATCGAAATTTTCTGGAGAATGCCTCAAACCTCGTCCAATTACAGATGGGCACCATCAACTGCTTAAAACAGTGTTTCTCTGCAGTTCGTCGAGGAGGAACAGTATCAGTGGTTGGGATCTACGGAACGACTTACGACAATTTCCCGATGGGGCAAGTGGTAGATAAAGGAATAAAAATCTGGGGAGGTCAGGCACCAGTTCAAAATTACATTGATGAGCTGGCAGTTTTAGTTAGAGATAAAAAAGTATTTTTAGATGACATAATCACTCACAAACTTCCTCTAATTGAAGCGCCTAATGCCTATCACATATTTAACGCGAAAGAGGATAATTGCCTTAAGGTTGTGTTAAAACCTCACGGGATGAGTGCTTAAAGAGATCCCCGAAGAGATTTACTCAATATCTTTGGCCATCATCGCTGCCAGATTAAGCTTAGCGATCTCTCCAGCGTAGTCGTAATTCAGGGTATTGGGTTTATCACATTCAGTGTGATAGCAAGGAGTTTTAGTGCTCCAGTCTTCAATAGTAAGAAGTGTTGGAACACCACCGTTAATAAATGGAACGTGATCACTCCCCCAGGCACCGATCGTGATTTTGGATTTAAGTTTCGTGTAAGTACCGGCCAGCTGAGCAAACCAGTTGGCAAGTTTTTCATACTGCTCATCAGTCTCTAATTCCACGATGCCATTTGAGTTATAGCCAACCATATCCATATTGATCGCAAGAATAAGATTTTTAATTTCTCCATTATTCTTAAGCACGTTGGCGTAGTGTTTAGCTCCTAAAAGACCAGATTCTTCACCGTTGGTGACAAAAAAGCGGATGGTATTCTTATTATCATAATCCTTGAGTACACGGGCAACTTCCATCAAAACTGCTGTACCGCTGGCATTATCATCAGCTCCAGCGAAACTTCGTCCGACTGAATCCAGGTGCGCCATAATCATGATAACCTTTTTAGACGAACTCTCACCGGCCTTATCTACAATCACGCTGCAGGCCTCAGGGCGGTAGCATTGAACAGAAGTCGAATACCCAAGTCCTTGAAGAAAGTCTTTCACCATAGTGGTAGCTTTTTGATTATCGGCAGTGCCTACCGCTCGGGTCTTGAAGTTGGCAAGAGATTCTACGTCTGCCTTGATATTTGAAATCTCAATGCGATTAGTGAAATCTTTAATTTGAGAAATGGCATGAAGGGACTTTGTTTTAGCTGGCAGGTAATGTCTCACATCCTGACCATCTGTAGCGCGGAAGTGTTCCATAAGATGCTTAGGCATTTTTGGATCTACATGCACTAGCCACAAGCGACCAGTTTGTTTAACTGTTTGGATGAAGGACTTAAATTCCTGGACATCATGGGGATGAGAAGTCATGACCTGATAGACCTGTGGCCTAGGAGATGATGAAAACAAAAGAAATGATCCCAGCAGAATAGTCGAAAGGTTAAACTTATCCATGTTTTGCCCCTATGGAAGTAAAGAATCCTGATTTAATTAAAGACTATCCAAAACGCTTTCACAATCATATTGCCCTGGATTATTATCATAAAACCTAACATTTTATCGGAGATTCAATGCTTCAACCCCATGCACCCCGCCCTGCTGATATAAGAACTGCCCGAATTATCTGGATAGCACTGACTGCCTCAACCTTGATCTATGTTTTCATTCTCTTCCAATTACAAAAGATAACGGGAATATGGATACCGGAAGGTGAAATCCTGCCTCTCCAGAAAATGGGCTTATTAGCGACCTTGATCCTGGCAGGTACATTTTTTTATCATTCATCTAAAATCGTGAACATCAAATCTTTTCAGGAAAAATTCGTCCATTACATCCTGGTCTGGGCCTTAAACGAATTCGTTGTCATCATTGCTTTTGCGGGAAGCTTTCTTTCCGAAAGCGGCAATGGTTTTTTCATGCTGATGAATACTTCTCTGGCGATTCTGGCCAATGTCGTGATGTTTCCCAAAGAAAAATAGCCTACTCTTCTTTTGATTCACTCGGGGTTCTCTCTGCCTTAATTCGCCTCAGGCACTGAAGTTGCAAGGTTAAGTGTTGTCTGGGAAGAAAAGAATTCGCGCATGGTGAAGATCAGAACAAGCAAAGAGCATCTTTAGTTGCTGGGATTGATCAGTAGCTTTGCGCGGTTATTAAGTCCATCAACAACAATCACATCTTTGCCGATATCTTCGAGTCCCAAAGGTTGGTACAAATTATCTTTGTTAGTGCCCGATCCCATGTTAGCTGAACCTGAAGTAAAATCATTCTGACCGAAAACGTGTGTCGCGCTCTGTCCGTCAGTCACAGGGAAGTCCTCCCAGTAGAGAACCCGGTGGTTACCATAATCGGCAACCCAAAGGTCATCTCCAGTACTTGCTACATCCACGGGCCAGCGCATGGTATAGGACTGTATACCGTCATAATTACCAGTATTGGTGGTCATCGAAGCCTGCCCCAGCACAAGATCGGCCGGCCTATTAGATTCCGTTGGTAGATGATTCCATATCAGGACCCGATTGTTACCGTAATCGGCCACCGCGAGTCGATTTCCAGGTAGGATTTTAAAACCTCGTGCCTGATAGAAGCCGCTCGCACTTAGCACGCCTGATAAGGAACAATTATTGATACATCCGTCGGTGAAATTGACCTGCCCCAAAACGATATCGGCGTTAGGGTTAGTATTTATGGCAGGTATCGAATTCCAGATCAGCATGCGGTTATTGTTCATATCAAAGACATATAAACGGCCTGAATCATCTACATCCAAGGAAGTCGGCATCGAGAATTTGTTAGCAGTCGTTCCTGGGGAATTGGAGGTAAAATCATTTTGTCCAAGAACAACATCCGGAAGATCACTTACACTAGTTGGAAATTGATTCCAGATCAGAACCCGGTTGTTGCTAGAATCAGTAACTATGAGTTTATTTCCATAGATCTTCGCATCCCGCGGCAAACAAAGAGAGTCTGCAGTCACAGAGATCCCACGGTTACACAGATATCCGCTAGGATTTGCCTGGCCAAGAATAACGTCGGCCGGTTGACCGAAAGTTGTCGGGATAGAATTCCAGATGAGTATCCGGTGGTTGTCATTATCGGAGATGACTAGCTTGGATCTATTGGATTCAACTCCGTAAGGTCGCCGCATGGAGGAAGCGTTAGGTATAACCGTGTTTGTGTGATTCATGAGGCCGCTAGTGTAAGTGAACTGACCGAGAAGAATTTCAGGGGTAAAAGTAAACTCTGATACGGCAAAAGCCGAACCTTTTTTAACGGCTACCGGACCTTTCCCGTGCCAAACAGAATAGCTTGGAGTCTGGCAGGTGATCTCAGTTTCTGAGGATGTGAGTGTCGCACATAGTTTATTTCCAATGTAGACAGAAGTAGTAGCATCAAATCCTGTTCCGGAAATCATCAGGGTCGTACCCTGGGGATCTCCAGATAAAAGAGAAACATTCAAGATCTGGGCCCCGTTGGCGGACGAGCTCAAGTCTGCCTTATTGCAACCTAGGAGGATGAACAGAAGGAGAAAAATCTTCATACTAGACTAATCGGCTAATCACTAAATTAACTTAAGCCTACAAGTCCGTTTTCCCGTTATTGCCACATTTAACTCCCCCCTTCCATGTACCCATCAACCTGTCCCAGAATTGTAGATAAAAGCCATAATTTCCTGATTGATAGCGATGATGCCAACTATGATGAGTCGAATGACTAAAGAGATTGTAGGGAAATTTTTTTAGTCTTTCTGGTTCCACCAGATTAAATCCCAAATGTCCATAGACGTTCATAAAAAGCGAGAAAAGAGTAAAAATGATCAAGACGGAGATGTGTACAGGCATAATAAGTGGAATCATAAGGAACATAAAAGACTCTACTAAAGCTTCCAGTGGATGAAAGGCGAAGGCCGCTAAAGGAGTCGGTTCTACTGATAGATGATGTGTCCTATGAAAATATCGATAGACCTTCTTGAGATGCATGAATCGATGAGTCCAATAAAAATAGGTATCATGAAGAATAAAAACGAAGAGAAAGCTCAAGGCATACCACCCCGTCCCCTTCTCATCCACAGAAAGATAGACTTTAGACCAGCCCAGTTCTTTAGTAGAAACCAGGATAATTGTCGGCACCAGAAAGATGAGCGTTGAGAGGATTGAAAAGAGAATCTCCCGACGAATGTCTTTACCATTAGGCTGTCGGGTGTAAAGAAAGCGATGTTTAAATAAAGGGAAACACCATTTCCAGAAAATAAGGTAAGTCAGACCTGCGATCAAAAAATAGCGAACGAGGT
>JBEIEO010000137.1:0-7806 GCA_040382895.1 Halobacteriovoraceae bacterium | reverse complement strand
CCTGTACTCGTAAGTACTAAAACTTACGGAAGACTAGGCAATTGAACGGGTTCCTTTCTCATCTCATCTTGATGCCCGAAAGCATCAAAACTTTATATCGTTATTCAGTTGTCAAAGAGCTTAGCGTTTTATCACTCGTGTTTCGTTTCTTCAAGACTTTTTTTAGGAAATCTTTTGGAACTAAACTCGCCGCAAAAAGAAAAAGTTGGTGGAGATGACAAGGATCGAACTTGCGACATCCAGCTTGCAAAGCTGGCGCTCTCCCAACTGAGCTACACCCCCACTATCAATTTGCGAGAAGCCAATTTAGTGGATCTCGCACGAATCTGTCAACTAGGAAGTGATGATTATTTTCGGATTATTTGAAGAAAAAAATTAGATGATTTTTGTGAAAAAAAAGGGCCCTTTTCAGGGCCCTCATTTTAGTTCGAAGGAGCGTTCTTTGCGAATGGTACAGGTGAAGAATCAAAACCAAATTCTTGTACTAATTTTCTGACAGCGCGGATCTGTCGTTTAGGATCATTATCCAAAACTCCATCTACTGCAGGAATTAAATTTCCGCTACCATCATCCCAGAAGGCTGGCATGCTGGTGTACGGAAGGAATGATTGCGGATTAGCAATCCAGGCTTCCATCCATGTGTCACGCAGTCTGGTTTTTGCATACTTCAGGTTTGGTGCCTGAGGAGCATCGTTATTAAAGCCAAGCGTATGACAAGTTGTACAAGCAAGTTCATTCCAGATTTTCTGAGCAGCCTCTTTTTCACCTGGTTCCCACTGAACTTTTACTGGAGCATCAAATGTTTCCTGACCGGCGCCAGCTGTGAAGCCCATAACCAACTTGTTCAGTTCTTCATGTGTAAAGTTAAAACTTGGCATTCTCACTTTCACGTACGGACGGATCGGGTGCACATTCTGTAGGAAATCATATAACCAATCGGTCTGAACTCTCCAGCCTTCTTGAGAAAGATATGGAGGACCATAGTTCTGATCATCAAAAGCTTCAGCTAGTTTTCCACCGATACCATCGATTTTGTGACAGCCGTAGCAGTTGTATTGATTAGCGACTTTCATACCTTCAGCGTAGTACTTCTCATTCGCATTCAGAATCTTCTGACCTGCCAGAGGTACTTTATCTGCAACCTGACCGAGAAGAACAAGAACGATAGATTCAATTTCTTGATCATTCAGATAGAAGTTCGGCATTTTGTTCAGATCTTTGAACGGCTTTGGTACACCTACATCCCAGATGCTAGGTGATTTCAAGTGCTGAGTTAACCAGCCCTGACGAGTTTTAGGGACATGTTTCTGCTGACCGAAGCCGAATTGTTCAACTGGCTTCGAGCCTTCTTTTGTCAACTCAGGACCGATTTGTGGCAGATCACCTTCAAATCCATTGATATTGTGACAAGAGTAACAGCCGTATTTGTTAATAGAACGTTTTGCAAGCTCCATCGTTCTTTCATCATCAGAAAGCTTCTCAAGTTTTTTCTTAGCAGCATCAACTGTTTCGAAAGCAGAGAAGTAATCCTGAACAAGAATTTCATCACGAAGCTGCTTATTGATTTCAGGGAACTCAAGACCGGCAAACTGCGGGTTTTTGAGACTTAATAAGTAAGCAGCGATATCTTTAGCTTCTTTATCCGTTAGACGGAACGAAGGCATGATAGTGTCTTCCTGATAGTGAGATGGTTTTTTCAACCAAGACACAAGCCAGTCAGGATCAACTTTCGAACCAGTACCTGTCAGATATGTACCTTTTTTCTGATTCAGGTTGTTCCACTTATCATCAATTCCTTCCACCATGTGGCAGCCTACGCAACCAACAGTTTCAATAAGCTCTTTACCTTGAGTCGCGTCCCCACCAGAGTATTTCTGGAATGGCTGATAGCCACGGGACTGGCGCCAGACGTATTCGGCCATGGCATTTACTTCAGTCATGTTTTTGTTTTTGAACTCAGGTTTTGAGTTGTTCAACTGATTAAAGTAAGACGGCATTTTCGATTTTGGGTTGAACGATTTTGGAGACCAAATCCAGTTCTTGATCCATTCTTTTGATACTTTGCCAGAAATCTTCTGCAGAGAAGGACCTGGTTTTTTATGATGCTGCCAGCCTTCGATTTTGTGACAGCCATAACAGCCGTACTGCTCGATGGTTTTGCGACCTTCATTTAGTTTGTCGGCCATTGGGATTCGATCCACGCCCTGGTGACACTTCATACACATACCTTCGGTGTACTGAAGTGGAAGCATTGGCTGAGGAATTTTGTGTGGTTCATGCCAGTGATACTTCTCTTTCCATTCTTTGGCTTGAGCAGCGTTTTGAGGAATGTGAGCAGGTGAATTGAAATCATTCACACGGTCACCAACACCACCGTGACAAGAAGTACATCCGAAATCCTTCACTGGGTGAGCGGAGTTAACACCAACAGCAAGTGTATCTAACTTCGGGTGAGTTTTATAAGGGTTCGGTTGATCTTCGAAGCCGGGCTTGTCAGAAAATACGTGACAAGTGGTACAACGATCAATCTTAGGAGGATGCTGGAAGTAACGGTCATCAGTAACGTTTTTGATCACGTACTGACGAATTTTAATCGTTGGATCAAGATAATCAATGAAAGGAGCGTTTCGGATAGCCCAAATTGGATTCTTTTCAACGCCAGACATCGCCAGAAGCATGAGCTCTTTGTCTGCAACCAGAGTTTTAAGTTCTTTCTCAGCTGCAGTCTTATCAGCTGTCAGTTGTTTGATCACTTCGTCCTGAGCAGCTTCCTGGGCTTGTAAGCCTTTGAGTGCATCTTTTCCTTCGATCTCTTTCTTTTTGAAATCATCAAACTTAACTTTGAGTTTCTTTGCGTCTTCTGGATGATTTTCCATTAGAGCATGCTCGTACTTAAACTGATAAGCAGCAGCTTGAGAGCCGTTGACACCATTGCTCATATTCTGAACATAAATCTTACGTTGAATCTCAGCAATCTCGGCGTTGGCCTTATCGATTTTATTCTGATGAGCTTTCAAACCTTGCTCAGCAGCTGCAATCTTGGCTTGTGCTTCTTTCAACTTCTGGCCATCGGTTGAACCATCAATTTGCTTAATTTTTTCCTGAATCTTTTGCTTCTCGATATCCAGAGCCTTAACCTGCACGGCTTTCCAAGGACGGATGTAATCATCAAAAACCATCCAGACGACGACGAGGAGGAAGGTAACAGATAGGACAGCAAAGATCTTATTCAGAACTTTGGTGTCGTAGGCCATTCCGGGTTCACGTTTCATTTTCTTACCTTATAAAAAACGATTAGAGGTTTAATTCAAATTCTGGCATTGCCACGATGTACTTCAGGTTAATGAACCAACGAAGATACATTTTAATCGGCAAGCTCATCATGCTCAGCATCAGGAAAATCATCAGGTAGTAACGGATTGCACCCATGCGCTCAAGGTAGCTCTTACCCCATTTCTTATTAATAAATGGGATGAAGCCGAACAAATAGACACCGGTTACAATAATACCGAAGATTTCACGTATAAGAATATTCTTAGGAAGAGCCGTATTGAAAAGCTTGATCCACATAATCTCAGAGAGGTTAATGTTGTTTTCAGCTACTACTTTATGGAAATCCCAGTATTCAAATGGACCGTAGAACGTCCAGTTTGGACCACGAAGGAACGTACCAACCTGAATCAAATAAACCCAAAGAGCAAGCCAACCAAAAAGGAAAGTTGTGATAGCGAATTTACGCTCACGGAACGTGTAATATCCGTTACCTTTTGGGTTGATATCTATAAATGGGATCGCAATCAATCCAACGATGATGATTCCTGGAAGAACCACACCTGCCATCCATGGATCGAAGTAAACAAGCATTTCTTGAAGACCAAGGAAGTACCATGGTGCTTTCGCTGGGTTTGGTGCCCAAGTTGGGTTAGCAGGTTCTTCGAGTGGAGCTTTGAAGAAAATGGCCCAAACAATAAGGAAAACAGTACAAGCGATACCGCAGAAAAGTTCAGTGTAAACAAGGTTAGGCCAGGCCCAAACTTTCTCACGATTTTCAGGAGAGCCTTCGATCGGTGGCTCACCAGCTGCGATACGCAGATCGTTCTGGTGTCCTTTATATAGAGCATACCAAGTCGACCAGAAAACCAAAGCATTCAAGATAATAATAGGAATGTTATCTGGAAGTGAGATGATCGAAAAGAAAATGGGATCTGCTACCATCCATCCGAAGATAAGAAGAGTGGCGATCAAAAGTCCCATTCCGAATTTCTTCGTTCCCACGATATCGATGCGCTTCAGTGCTAAATAGAAAAGAACGCAAAATCCCGTGAAGGAATAGAGAGGATCGGAAAGATAGTTAATGGCTTCCTTAATCATAGTTGTTCCTTGCCTTGCTTATAGTGGAGCCGAGATTCCGCCATCTTTACGTACACGCCAGAAGTGAACAGCAATTAAAACTGCCACAACAAGTGGGATGAATACGCAGTGGAGAATGTAGAATCGAAGCAGAGCTGCTTCACCTACGAAACGGCCACCCAGAAGCTGGAAACGAACGTCATTTTTATCAGAAACCATTACGAAATCACCAATCTTGGCCAGGGCAGCACCCGGACCACCGTGACCAGCAAATGGAGTTGCTTTTGCCATGTTAGATCCTACGGTAATCGCCCAAATTGCGAGCTGATCCCAAGGAAGAAGATAGCCTGTGAATGAAAGAAGCATGGTTAAAATGAGAAGAACTACACCAACGCCCCAGTTAAATTCACGAGGTGGTTTGTATGAACCGGTCATGAATACACGGAACATGTGAATCCACACAGTGATTACCATTAAGTGGGCGCCCCAACGGTGAAGTTCGCGCATGATTCCCAGAGGAACGTGTTCGCGAAGACCGATAATATCTGTGAATGCATATTCAGCAGTTGGACGGTAGTAGAACATTAGTAGTACACCCGTTACTGTTAGTGCCAAGAATACGAAGAAAGTAAGACCACCCATACACCAAGTGTAGCCAAGCTGAACGCCGGACTTCTTTAACTTAATTGGGTGCAAGTGAAGGAACACGTTACCAGCAACAACAGCGGCTCTGTTACGAGCGTTGTTTGGTGGACCGTGACGGAAAATGGCTTTCCAGACCTGGGTATTAGCAACTTTTTTAGCAAAACCTTCAGACATATATCTTCCTCTAGAAATTAAACTTCAATGAATGCATCAGCAGCGTTCCACTCACCTTTTTCGTAGCGGAACACTTTTGTCTTATCAACGATGATTTTACCTTCAGGATTTCGATAAATCTTAAACCGCTCAAGAGGACGAGGAGCTGGACCTTCGAAGTTGATTCCATTCGGGTAATAACCAGAACCGTGACAAGGACATTTGAATTTTGATTCAGCTGGGAGCCAGGTTGGAATACAACCTAGGTGAGTACAGATGTTTGACATCGCTACAAGGCGACCGTCTTTTTTATAAATCCATACACCAAATCCGTTTTTCCAACGCTCGTCTACACCTTCAGGATAATCATCAGGGAAACCAGCAATGAAATCCATCGCAGGCTCAAACACAACGTTTGGATAAAGGAATCTAAAGATTAAACTTGCTAGACCAGCGGTAGCAGCACCGAAAGTGATCCAACCGACAGCGAGGAAAGAAAAAAACTCGCGACGGTTCAGACTGGTTTTTGCCTCTTCACTCATGAGAGATCTCCAGAAAAAATATGTCTAGACCAATTTAATGGCATTCTAAACGGGGGCTTAAGGTTTAGACCCCATTATGGGTGTAAACTTCTAATTTTTCAATACTTTTAGCACCTGTTTTGCTTTTGTCGTGACTCGAATATTGCTATCATTTGTCTCGATTTTTTCTACAAAACCGGCCAGTTCATTCCAGTTAGATTTTTCAATATTTTCCAACAAGCTCACCTTCAGGCCTTCAACTTGCGCACCGTTTAATTCACCTGGAGTGACATTGTCGTACTTAAGTTGCGCCAATTCCTGGATGATGGGCTTAACTTCTTCCCGCTTGAATCGAATCAAGACGATCGCAGCAGCATAACGAATTGTTTTTTCGTTTGAATTTAGTAATGGCAGACTAAGCTCTTCGGTTTTTGGATGATTATGTGACGCAAGAGCTAATAACGCGACTTGTTTAAGTCCTGGGTCCTCTTCTTGTTGAAGCATTGCTTCAATTTTGTTCCATTCAATTGAAGGAGCGGATTTCATATTGCCGATAGCAACCACTGAATTGAATTTAACCTGGGGGTCCAAATCTTCCAAAGCTTTGTTAAGCACAGGGGTGGTTAAAGGATTATTTAAACTTCCCAGGGCCAACACAACAAAATTTCTTGTGCGGCTATCGACAGATTCGTAATAAACTTTAGAAAGGTTTTCAATCACCCAAGGCATGTCTTCCTTGGGAATTTTTGAAGCTGCTAAAAATTTCGAAAGTTCGTAAGCCGCTACCCAACGATTTCCAAAGGTTTTTGAATTCATCTCTTCGATAAGATCTCGATGGTCTTTTCCGGTAGAAAGCATTTTGGTTACACCAAAGATGATCAACCCACCTACTAAAACAATCGCTATCGGAACTGCAATGCCTGAGAGCGGTGAGCTTTCTAGAATTTTCTTTGAAGGCGTAGGACTACCCTGATTTTCTGCCGACATTTGATTTCCTTATGATGTAAAAGGGGGTAAATACAGGGGGAAATTAACAAATTGCCCCCTAAATTGGAAGCTCTTATGGCCCATCTTCTTAGATTTTTATTAGTAGTCATGGTTATTGGAATAGCTTTGACGGCAACGGTGGCACTGGGATGGCTACATATTGATTTTGGTCATATTCAGCTGGCAATTCCTGCTTTCATGTACACCATTTTTATTCAAGCCTTTGTGATGTTCTACTTTATCGGTGTATCTCGATTGGTGGAGAACGTCTGGTATGCCCTGAATTCACCAGCAAATTTGGGCGAACTTTTTGATGATCCTCCGGCAGATCTAGAACCATATAAAAAGAAAGTTGCGCGATATGTTCATGAGTCGCAACTCTCCAAGCGACAAACTATTCCTTGGACCATGCTAATGCTGGTACTCGGAACGATTGCATTCTTACTGGGTGGTGCCCATGATACGGGAATGGCATCAAAGGTCGTTCACTCAGGTGTTGCATATGGTTTTTTCGTTGCCATGGCGATTGGATTCGTACGCCAATGGCATTACCTGGGTAAGAGCCACATTTTGTTGGGAGAAATGAAGAGTTTGTTCGGAATCTCCCGGGATGCAATGTAATCATAAGTAATTAAAATCATAGGGCTACCTGGCGGTTTGAAGTCTTTATATATAACCGGGTAATACGCCAGCTCCTTTCTTCCGATAAAATAGGCATATGAAAAAGCTTATTTTGCCTCTGGTTGTGATCTCTCCCTTAGCTTTCTCGGCCGGTACGGACTTCAAAGAAATCTCCGATACCGAAATTCGTAATCGACTTGTGTCGGTGGTGAAGGATGTGGAAGTTGAAAATAAACTTAACGGTTCAAGCGAATTCAAAAAATGCCGTGACATGAATAAGTTCGATCCTAAAACTCCTGATCCTTCTAAATTAGCAGCAGCGACGAAGTGCTTTAGAGATGATGTTTTGAAAGGCAAGAGCGCAGAAGAATTGAAAAAGCTCGCCGACAACCTGCAATTAGAAAGTTATGGATTGATCAAAAGTAAAAACGTGGAAGATATCACTGAGTATCTTTCCAACAAGATGATCAAGTCGCTCACCGGAAAAGATCCAAAAGATAAATCGAAAGAAAGTTTGAAGTTTGAAAAT
>JBEIEO010000136.1:0-7889 GCA_040382895.1 Halobacteriovoraceae bacterium | reverse complement strand
TATCTGACAAAATCTTTGAACAATACAACTCCGGTTGTCCTATCTCCTGATATCGGTGGCATCAAGCGTGCAGAGGTTTTTCGTGGTGAATTGGAATCTACACTGGGAGCACCGGTTCGTTCTGCCTTTGTTGAAAAGTTTAGGACTTCAGAGGGTATACGTGGATCTCGGCTGGTCGGTGATATAAAAAATCTTTCGATTGTGATTTATGACGACATGATCTGCTCCGGTAGTACAATTCTTAGAGCTGCGGGGTCTTCGCTGAACTCTGGCGCTGGTGAGATTACGGTTTTGGCGACTCATGGTGTTTTTGCTAAAGGAAGTCAGGAGCTTCTGGAATCAAAGCTTATTAAAAAGATAGTAGTGACTGATAGCTATCCAGTGAGCGCTGAGATTCTAAACGGTGAAAAAGTGAAGATTCTCTCCTGCGCACCACTTTTTGCGGAGTGGGTGAAACTCACATACCTCTGCGACTAGGGAGAACATCTTTTAACTTTTCATAGCCCCCGATGCTTTCTGCGCGATAACCTCTTTGGAGGAGGACTTCCTGAACTTCTTTGGACCGTTTGCCAGATTTGCAATAGAGGTATACCTTCTTTCCTTTGGCCATATCTTTAAAGCCTGACTCCCAGTTGGCCTGGGCCTGTATTTTTGACTTTGGAAACCACTGGGCGCGGTCAAGCATTCCGGATTTTAACTCCTCTTTTTCTCTGACATCTACCAGTACGGCCTGCTCTTTCTTTACTTCTTCGTAAGCCTCGCGGGGTGAGGTTGCCGCTAAGGAATTGCCCCCAAAAAAGATTCCGACCAAAAAGACGAAATTTCTTAATCTCATGCTCACTATCTATCTCCTTTGTGCAGGAGGAAGGATGAGTAAGTTGCCATGGAAGATCTCAAGCATTCTCCGGGTTTCGGAACCGATGAGGATTTTTTCCAGCAACTCCGCCTGGTGCCGTCTCATGATGACGAGATCAATTTTCTCATCTTCTAGTATTGAATTGAGATGGTAGGAGATTCTTTTTTCGGGACTGACTTCCACCCGAATCCTGGCCTTTGTGTGCGGATCCAGTTCCTTTTTAATTTTTTCGGATGTCGCCTTAATCAGAGCGATTCTGTCATCCGGTTTAAGCTGCAGGAGAGCTGTAGAGATTCCAATCTTGCCGATCCCTAAGAATTGAGCGGCGAAATCTGGAATCACTGAAACCATCACGAGTTGACAAGAGAGCAGGTTGGAGAGTTCTTCGCTCCAGTTCACGATTTGCTGCATATTTTCTGTTGGATCCACAAGGCCTGCAACGTTACTCAAGCTGCTTTTCTTGGCCACAAGCACCGGCACAGGAGAACTTGCGATGATTTTCTGCGCAAGACTGCCAAGATGGAAGATTGTTCCTGATCTTCCTCGATGACCAATTACGACGACATCGATCTTCTGTTGCTCAATTTCCTGGATAATCACCGAGGAGGCTACTCCTATGATGACCTCGGCCCTACCTTCGATCCCAGTGTTCTCTAGTTCTTCTGAAATCTTCTTGCGGAAAGTGTTCAGGAGATCAACTTCAAATCTTGCATCTGGCTCGCTCGGTAGCCCTTCGCTTGAGATCCAGTCCCACATTGCGGTATGTTCTGAAACGTGGAGCAGAGTAATTTGTCCGCCAGCTTTTTTTCTGATCTTCTCGGCCATGATAAGAGCATTGCGAGATTCTGGAGAAAAATCCGTACAGACGAGAATCTTAGGGACGTTTAACATGGGGAACTCCCTTGTTTTAGAGGTCTCTATGATTTTTTAAAAATTATCTTCGGACGTCCATGACCACAGTCAGTTTTGAGTATATATTTTTTAAGCAGTGGAGTCAGGGAGTCTAGGATTAGATCTGCCTTAGAGCGAAGCGGGCGAGACCATTCACGACAGATTGGTAGATGTTATGCTCGGAAAGTTTATCTCTACCAAAGATTCGCGCCAGTTCTTCTTTAACAAGAGGGAACTGGGAGGTTCCTCCGGTGAGGACCACCTGGTCGACGTCTGTTGGAACTAAACCCGATTGCCGGAACACGTCCATCATGGATTCCATCACTTCTTGAATCGTGGGGCTGACAGATAGTCTATATCCCGCTGCCGTTACTTCTTGCGAAACATCCAGGTCCAGGAAAGCATAATGGAATAGAGCAGACATTTCTTTTCCCAAGGCCATTTTCGTTTTCTCAATCTCATGAAACAAAGGAAAGCCTAACTGACATTCCACCAGAGTCAGTAGATTCTTCATTCTTCTTTGATCTAATCCTGATAATCCAAATGCTTTAACATGCTGAAGAAACTCCCAGGTGTCTTTTTCCCGTAAATGGGTGATATGGGCAGGAGAGCAGATTTTTTTTAAAAGGTTTCGAGGAAACTGCAGAACATTAGAGCTACCGGGGAGTTGGTACTCAAACTGTGAGCCAAAGTGAGGTGAGATGTAATCCCTCATCATCACGCCATCCAGAACGTCACCGGCAATAAACACACCGGAGAGACCAAGAATATCTTCTTGAGAGTATTGTCCTGGGTGAATTTTCATCAACGTAAAATCAGAAGTCCCACCACCAAAATCGGTGATCAGAACGATTCTTTCTTTTTTACCCGCGGTTTGATAATCCAGTCCGGCAGCGATGGGCTCCGGACAAAAGATGGTTTCTTTGAAACCAGCGAGCTCACTGGCGTTGAGCATTCGGTCCTGTGCGAATTGGTCGTTGTCTTTATCTAGCGAGTAGAGGGCCGGACGGCCTAAGATTACTTTTTCGATCTTCTTATCTGTGAATTGATCGGCCCGCTTTCGCATTTCTGCTAAGAAGGTTGCGATAAGCTCTGAGATATTCAGGTTTCGATTATGGACTGAGGTTCCGCTGTAGCTTGGCTCTGGCAGAAATTTTTTAATGGAGCGAAAAAAACGACCTTCCCCTTCATGATTCACATACTCATGAATGGCTTCACTTCCAAAATACCATTGATTTTTTTCCGGAGTATAAAGGAGGGAGCGGAGAACTAAACCGTTATTGGGATCCAGGGGCACTGGGGTAATCACTCCTTCGTCAGAAATAAACGAGAGGAGGGAGTTAGAGGTTCCGAAATCGATGGCGTAATAAGACATGACATTATTATAGGTTAACTTTTATCCAATATTGTATTTTTTTCTGCAGTTTGCGTTAAAAGGGCTTTAAGAAATTCATGTCATCATTTCGTCTGTAATGGTAAAACACCTTTATGTTGACCTACATCCATACTTTCGGTCCTTATTCTCATCTTATTATTTCTATTGCACTGGGCATGTTGGTAGGCTTACAAAGGGAATGGGCCGATTCCCCAGCAGCAGGCATAAGAACTTTCAGTTTTATCACCCTTTTCGGAACAGCTTGCTCCCTCATCTCAGAGACCTACGGACTCTGGTTTGTGGGTCTGGGTTTAATCAGTACCATGATGTTTGCAGGCATGGCGCATTTTCAAACAATTAAATCTAAGGGTGAATTTCAAACCAGTATGGTGACAGGCGTGACCATGCTCTTGATGTACATTGTAGGTGTGATGGTCCGCCATGACTTATTTCTTCCTGCTGCTGCGATGGCCTGCCTCATAGCCTTGATTTTGCATGTGAAAATGGAACTTCATGCTCTTGCTGATAAATTCACTAGCTCCGAACTCTCTTCGGTCATGCAGTTCCTGTTAATTGCCCTTGTAATTTTACCCATTATGCCTGACCGCTCCTTTGGTCCTAACGATGCACTGAATCTGCACAACATCTGGTTAATGGTCGTACTCATTGTGGGCATCAGCCTGGCCGGCTACATTTTGCATAAGCTAGCAGGGCAACGCTCAGGTGTTATTGGTGGTGGGCTGATCGGTGGATTGATTTCCAGCACGGCAACAACCTTCAGCTACTCTCGTCTTTCATCCCTCCATCGCTCCTCAAGCACCTTCCATGCTTTGGTAATTCTGATTGCCTGGACGGTAGTGTATTTTCGGGCCTATCTGGAAATACAGATGGTAAGTCCGAACATACCTATCCAGTGGCCTTTAATTTTGATGGTGGTGGTCTCTTTATTGATGATCCTTTTCACGTGGAGAAAAAATCTCATTCAAAAAGAAGAAGCTGATATCACCAATAGGCCTATCGATCTTAAAACAGCGATCTTCTTTGCTTTTTTTTATGCCTTATTGATTGCAGTATTTTCCTACTTCAATGATGACATCAGCAGAACGGCACTTTATGGAGTGACCTTTGTTGCCGGTATTCTGGATATTGATGCTATTACTCTGAGCACTGCTAGACTAGTTGACCGCAATATTTTGAGTCCTGATCAGGCAGTTTCTTATGTCTTCGTAGCGTTGTTTTCTAATACCTTATTTAAGGGACTGATTTGTCTCTTCCTGGGAAAAAATCCACTTTTTAATCTCATCCTTTTGCCCTGGATCGGAAGTCTTGTCATACAATTCATCATCATCGGTTGGTACTGGTAGCTTTTTTTAATCTGAGCGCTATAATTAAGGCATGGAAGTTTCACTAGAAAAAAAACTAGAACTGATCAATAAGATCGGGTTTTTTTCCCGCTTCGATGAGGTGGATAAAGTCACCATGGCGGGACTTGCGACTTTTTCTAAGTACGAGGTCGGGGATAAACTCATCCGTCAGAATCGCAACAACAACCATCTTTTTTTTATTATCAACGGCAACGTGGATATTGTTATTGATAGCAACGTCGTAGTGCAACTTTTCGGCGGCGGACATGTCTTCGGTGAAATGAGTTTCGTTGACTTTAGTCCGGCCAGTGCCAGTGTCGTGGCCAACACCAAAGTGGTGGCGATGCTCTTTGATACCAATAAGATCAATCTGATGATTGAACCTGTTTATTATAAACTCCGGATGGATATTTATCGTTCTTGTGCTGAAGTTCTGGCGCGTAGATTGATTCATACAAATACGATCGCCAAAACCCATATCCAGAATCTCAAGACTGAAGAGCTTACGTTCGAATGAAGAAATGGATTATCTCATTTCTTCTTTTCTGCTCCTCGGCCCAGGCGGTGGAGAGTGATATTTGCGACATCCTCGATCTTCCTAAATGCCGGGGTATTACCAAACAACTCAGACGTAATACTTTTCAATCAGCTCCCAACTCTAGTACCGCCTCGAACATCAATCCTTCGAACACTCGCTTTGACAAAGGTCTTGGAGTAGAGGCCATCGCTCAGTCTAAGAATCAGATTGTGTATGGTCTGGTAACCGGCACCGGAAAGTTGGGAGGTGCCCTGATCTCAGGTTCACTGGATAACACATTCTTCGGGAATCGCACACCGGAGCTCGATGAAGTCATGCTCGAGCGTCTTCAGAAAGACGAGCAGTATGAAAATGAAAAGTTTTCTACCATCCTGGGTGCCAGACTTCTTGCGAATAAACATTACGGTGTCGATGCCGGAGTTATCATCAAAAGACACAAAGAGATCAGGACACTGAATCCTGGTGCGGGTGTCTCGGCCAGAATCCACAATTTTCATTTCGGAGCTTCTGTTTTTCGAGATGATCATAATCTCGACCTCTCAGTGCTTGAAAGTGGCTCGGGGGTACCTTATTCAGTTCTTCTGGGAAAAGATGAGTACCGTGAAACCTTCACCGTGAATACCTGGACCGCAGGTGTGCGCTTCAAGAAATTTTCCCTTGATGTGGCGTCGATCTCTTCCAACCTTAAATTCTATGAGGACTTCTCGCAAGTGCCGCAGACCAGGATCACCATTTACGCTCTATCTTATTATTACGAAAACTTCTTGTTTAACCTGGCCGTTAGGAATGAAAAATCCGGTGCTAAATCCTATAAAGAGCCAGATCAGCTGCTGGTTGATGAAGATAAAGCTGCTACTTTCTTCGGTGTCCAGTATTCGATTGGTAAGCACCTGGTTGTTGGTCTGAACTACAACTATTTTTTATTAAGAGAATGGTCAGCTTCCATGGCGCTCTTCTTTTAAACGTGTTAGAAGGAACTCATGAAACGAGAAAATGATCCAAGTGGTCCCGCACGAGCTCTCTTCAATTGGTACCCTGGCCACATGGCCAAGGCCCTTCGGGAAATTAAGCAGAAACTTAAAATGGTCGACATCGTCCTGGAAATCCGGGACGCCCGCGCTCCATTAGCTTCTGGCAACCGGGCCCTAGATGAGGCCATTGGGCAGAAGGCCCATCTTATTGTTTTGAACAAGGTCAATCTGGCAGATCCTGAGATCATCAATCTGTGGACAGAATGGTTTACTGAGCAAGGTACTCCTTTCATGTTCATCGATTGTTTTGATAAAGCTTCTCTGAAAAAAATTGTGAGCATAGCACGAAAGTTGGTAGAGAAAAATCGCAAGGATTGTAATCCGGATCATGTAGAAACCAAAACCAAACTTAAAATGATGATCGTTGGTCTCCCGAACACGGGAAAATCCACGATCATCAATCAAATGGCAAACAAGAATGCAACCAAGGTTGCGGATAAGCCCGGTCAGACTCAGATTCAGCAATGGATCTCTATTGAGAATGGTATTGAGTTGCTGGATACGCCGGGTGTGATGCCACCAATGATTGAACGCGAGGAACATGGGCTGTGGTTAAGTGCTATCCATGCCATCCCGGATGACATCGCAGATGAGCAAATCACCGCCAGCTACTTGGTTAAGCACTTGCTGAAAATCAAATCGCAAGCTTTTTTAACTCGCTTTAAAATTGAGTCCGACGATATTTCACTGGATGACGCCTTCCTTCGAATCGCTACGGTTCGTGGATGTCTGAAACAAAAGGGTCTTCCGGATCTGGATCGGGTCTATAAAGTGATTCTGGCCGAATTTCGAAAAGGGGAATTGGGAAAAACCTGTTTTGGTCTTCCCCCGAAGTCCTCAGTAAGCTGATCTTTTAGTTTTGCGCCAGTTTCAATTCGATGAAACTGTTTTCTCCGCTAAATATCTGGATCATAGTGCCTGGTTTTGGTCTCAAGGTGTACTCATAATCAGTTGAAGCAATCAGGATTCCCAAACGACTCCCTGAACTTAAACGGTACTGCTTAGGCTCCAACTCAAATGAAAGTTTATAAGTTTTGCCTGGGATTAAGGATTCACCACGAGTTATGTCTCGATAGTTCTGTGGATCGGCCCAGCCACGAGTAATGATGCGACCCCGGCCTGGTTTATCATATTCCACAACTGCGATCGTCAAATTGGCGGCTTTGCGATTCATGATGGCCAGTTCCAGATGAACCTTGGGAGTTCCTGAAAGCAGCTGAGAGCGCTCGAGAGGAGCTGATAAAAAGATCAATCTTCCTTCGCTCCTCTGATTGGGATTTTCTATGAGACCTTCGACTTTTTGAGTTCTTCCATTGTCTACAAACGAAAGTGTTTCTCGGGCCGAAGCCATGATAGAAAGAGTGGATTGTGAAGAAAGATAGAGACGATGGTCCTGCGCATTTTCATGAGGCCATTCTTTTTGCACGACCAGAGTTCCATCGGGAAGTTCAACTTCCACCGGAGCTCCACTGTTAATGCCATTTTCTTCTCCCTCGAGGAAGTGATCAAACCAGGCCTGAAGTTTACGAGGGACCTGATGGTTCCAGGTAGATCCGTGCCCGCCTCGGTGAAGAAACATCCGCCGGGGCGCAACTCCCTCAAGAGCTTCCCAAAGTTGAATGGCGTGTTTTTGTTTCACGTTCCAGTCATTTTGACCGTGAATAATGAAGGTGGCAGCTTTGATATCTTTAATCTTCGGAAGATAATCTCTGGCCTGCCAGAATGAAGAAAAATCCCCGTGCTCTCGTCCCATGGTTTTGGTGATGCGATCAAGCTGAGTCTGGCACGATCCTTTGCGCATGATAAAGTATCCCAGCACATCAGCATCCTCACC
>JBEIEO010000135.1:0-7897 GCA_040382895.1 Halobacteriovoraceae bacterium | reverse complement strand
GAGTGTCCCGAAGTACAAATAGATCAACAAAGTGAAAAACATTTGAAGGATCAATGCCAGAATCATTTCATTTTTAACCGACCACGCTGAGTAGCCTTCGCGTTTTGCATTTTGCTCCTCAATGTGCCAAGCCGAAAGAAAGCTATACACAATTGATCTTACCCAAAAGCGATATACGCTTTCGTCGAGGCGCGAAGTCTCCGGATCGATGGGAGTTGCGACATTCTTATGGTGACCCTTGTTGTGTTCAATGGTGAAGTGCCAGTACCAGGATGTGGATAAAAGCATGCGCGCCATGATTTGTTCATGGGGAGTGGCTCGATGTCCTAGCTCATGGGCGGCGTTAATGCCCAGGACTCCACAGGAGAGTCCCATGGCAAAAGTGAGTCCCACCAGCTCCGAGGGTGTCAGAGGAGTTGTCTGGAGCGTTTGAAGATAGATGAAGAGCAGGATGAATTGAAAGGGAACACTAATCCAAAGAATAAAATCGAAGTAAAAATCATTCTTACGACTGGCTTCTTGTTCTTCGGTCAGATTTCCTGATGCAACCGGAAGAAAGAGTTCCAGAAGGGGGAGAAAAACAAAGGTGAACAGGAGTGGATAAAAACTCCAGGACCCTCGCCAATGAAGTGCGAGGAGAAGATTCAGAGAACCGCATAGAGAAATCAGGTACCACAGTTTGTTCATGAATCTATCTTAGTTCAGCTTACTTAAGCTGATCAAGATTAACCTTATGTTTAATGTCTGTTCGGAACATCGCAATCTGGGTCATAATCATAATTTCGAATCATGATGAAGTTAAGCAGACTACGCGGTTTGTCGGTTATAAGAAATATTTTTTTATGATTTTGAGCAGAGTTCTTCGGCTCTCCGGCCTGGCTAACGATGGCGTTTTTGCCGTCGTTACTCACACTAAAACCCTCGTATTGATGGGGTAGAAAATTATCATGCGTCAGATAGGTCAAACCGCAGACATAGGACATGAAACTCCCTTTGGATTTGGGAGGAATTAAATTTTAGCTTTGGTAGTAAGAGGGGTTTTGATTTCCACCACCTCACTGAATTCATTTTTAAAACTCACTATGATCTTGAAGTGATTTGAACTCTATCGTCACGTGCGTATTTTTTCTCATCTAGCACTGGTACATCAGTGTGGAGCTGAAGATCAGCGGGATTGATTTTTATTTTTTTCCTTCCTCATCTATGACCTGATCATTTAAAACCTGGGCATTGGCGCCTTTGGCGAAAATGAGTGGGTAACTAACATCTAACTTAAAACTTAAGGACCTAGTTTCCAGACTGGCAACACTCCGACTTTTGGTCCACGCAGTAGGTCTCGAGAATGTTTGCTCGTGTTTTCAGTGATTTACCAGCGAGGCAAGAGATTCTTGTTTGACCTTCTTCATCTTTTCTAGGGATGATAGATATATGAAAATTCCAGCACCCAGCAATGTGCCTCTTAATTCTATTCTTCCTGACCAACCTATTCTCCTGATGGGTTCGGGCCCGGTGCCTATTCCGACCGAAGTGGCATTGGCAAACGGAAAAGTCATCAGCCATCTGGGCGAGACTATGAAACAAGTTGTTTCTCGTCTGCAACTCATGGCCCAGTATGTTTTTCAAACCAATACCAAAAAGATTTTTGGTATTGCTGGCCCTTCTTCAGCGGCTATGGAAATGGCCGTGACATCTTTATTGTATCCAGGAAGAAAAGTTTTGGTGCTCAATCTTGGAACTTTTAGTGCTCGCTTTTCAGAGCTTGCTCGAGGCGTGGGTGCTGAAGTCACCGAACTATTTCCTCAGGGACTCAATCCTTTTCGTGCTGAAGATGTAAAAAAAGCTCTTGAGGCGAATCACTACGATGTGTTGACCCTTGTTCAGGGAGAAACTTCCTGTGGAGTAAAAAACATCGAGCTTGAGGCCATTGTGAAGCTTGCCAAAAGTTACGGGGTTCGCACTATCGTCGATGCCGTTTGTACTCTCTCAACCATGAGTCTTCCTATGGATGAATGGGGGATTGATATAGTGGTGGTGGGAGGACAAAAAGGTCTTTCTGCCATTCCGGGAATTTCTCTCATTGCTTTTTCTGAAGACACTTTTGAATTTATCTCTAAGCGTGAAGAGCGGATGCCTCACTGGTGTCTTGATCCACGCCGCGCCCATAAATTCTGGAGTCTCGGTGAGTACCACTACACAGCACCGGTAACCGGTATCCTTGCTATGCATGAGGGACTAAGGCTCATCTGTGAGGAAACTCTGGAAAAAAGATTTGAGAGACATTTATTTTGTTCCAGCACGCTTCAGCACTGCCTGGAAGTGATGGGGATGGAAATGTACGCTCCAGCAGAATTCCGTCTCAATTCAGTAGTCGCGATAAAAAACCGCAATCAGGTTAGCACTAAAGATTTGCTGGCACATATGGTGGATCAACACCGGGTTGAGATCTCAGGAGCTTTTGGTTTGGATATTATCCGTGTAGGGCAAATGGGTGAGCAGTGTCGCCTGGAAAATATCCGTCGAGTGATCGAGGCCATGGGGATAAGTTATCTGAATCTGGGAGTCAATCTGGATGTCTCAGGAGCATTGGCAGAGTTCGATCAGATCAGGGAGCGTCACCTCAGTCTGGAACGGAATGACAGAGTTAACATTCATCAAACTTTCGTCTGATCTTGTCGCTTTTCATTGATACGCATGAGAATTTAGGTGGAAGTTTCGGAAGATTCAACTAGGGAAGAGCTACCATCCCTAGTTGAGGTCGATTAGTCAATCTAGACAATCAAGGACGAACGGGTTTAATTGGACGATAAATGCGAATCGGGCGTTCTGCTCTTCGGGTTGCCACTGAGCAGGCAGCTGTCATATTTAAAAACTCAACATTCTCTATTGGTCCGGAAAGAACTTCTCCGATAAATTCTGAACGTACTACAGTTACCTGGGCGTCACAGGATTCATCCGCGGAAAGTGCGTAAGCAAAAGTGATAGTCGCGCGGGTATTGAGGTACTGGGGGCAATGAGTCGCCGGGTCTTCAGTACCAAATGATTTTCCGTATCCGGAGATATGAGTAGAGGAAACACTCACCAGTGAAATTTCCAGGTGACTGGCGGCTATTGCTGCCAGAGCATTTTTCTGGGAATTGTCGTTGACTATTACGGAGCAGGCCATGGCGGCATCGTACATCAGAAAAAGAATGCAAAAACCCAGAACACTCAACGCTTTTCTCATGATTCCCTCCCTCATGTTCATCGCTTAATTAAAGCTTAAACAAAGAAAGAGAATTTTTATCTCAAATAAATCCAACAAAAAATTCTGATTTTTCGGTGTCACTATGTAACTGGATGGTTCGATCTGACACTAGCTTTTATTTTTGTAATCGAAAGAATCAGCTTCAGTTTCCTCGGGCAAAATCTCTAGATCAATGACTGGTATGTTGGCCCGGGTACCATCTTTAAGAAAACAGGCTGCATTCTTCCTTCCCAATTCATCCTGGGAGACATTGGTTACCCGGACCACTTCACCCAGATAGCGACCTTTGATGACTTTCGCTTTAATTACCTTGCTCATACCTTAGAGTTTAACAAATCTTCGCTCAGGCGTCTTCTTACCGAAATAGTAGGAAAAGAGCGGATGACGATTAAATGAATATGTTTTATCGTTGAGTCATGAACGAACAAAAAGCCGAAGAAGGCGTTTGGTACATCATTTTTGGTGCCTGGGTCATCGCCCTCATTTCCACCCTCGGAAGTCTTTTTTTTAGTGAAGTTATGCGCTTTCCGCCGTGTGTCCTATGTTGGTACCAGCGCATTTGCATGTACCCTTTGGTATTGATCTTTTTAGTAGGGCTATTTCCACTTAACAAGTCGGTACTACGCTTCAGTTTGCCTTTGAGCCTCGCGGGCCTTGGGATCGCTCTTTATCACAACCTTCTGTACTATAAAATCCTGCCAGAGAGTGCCGCTCCTTGTGTGCAGGGGATATCCTGCACGACGGTTTTTATCAAGTGGCTGGGATTTATCACCATCCCCCTTCTTGCTCTGACAGGCTTTAGTCTGATAATTATTCTGCAACTTCTCGCCATGAGGAAATTGAAACATGAAAGATAAAAAAATCATCATCGCTGCTGTCACTTTTGTACTCATCGCAGGCTTCGTGCTGGCGGCTTCCATCTATCGATCGTCTCATGCAGAGAAGATGGGTTTCATGGCCAAGGAAGATTTCTCAAAATTTGTTCCCGACTACGCTCCTCGTACCGGTGACGAAAAGGCGAAGGTCTTTGTTGTAGAATTTTTGGATCCAGAGTGTGAAAGCTGCCGTGAGTTCTATCCTTTCACCAAAGATCTTTTAAACAAGTACCAGGGAAAGATTCAACTGGTCGTTCGTTATGCTCCCTTTCATGACAATTCCGAGATAGCCATCCGCATTGTGGAAGCTGCCCGCAAACAAAACAAGTACTGGGAGACCCTGGAGAATTTATTTCAGTACCAACCGGAGTGGGGCGATCATCACAATCCTCGTCCGGACCTAATCTGGACCCGCTTAGGTGAAGTTCAGGGCCTGGATATCGAGAAGCTCAAGCAAGACATGAATGATCCGCAAATCACAAAAAATCTTGATCAGGATATTACCGACGGCCGTGAGCTACAGGTTCGTTATACTCCAAGCTTTTTTATTAACGGCAAACCACTGGAAGACTTCGGGGCTGAACAATTGAAGAATGCTATCGAAGCGGCACTGGCAGAAAAGTAATGGATTCCGGCACCGTCAATCTGGCGATCAAACTCATTCAGGAAGACTACAAGCTCACTCCTGACCAGGTCATGGTGCTGTATCATCGCTTTTTAGCCGATGATAAAGAGTTCGAAAAAGTCTGGAAGCTCTATAAGAATCGTCGCATGAAAAGTGGTGTCGATAAATTCAAGGAGCTCCTCTCAGAGCTCCTGAACTAATTAGTGTCTTGGAACCTTCACAAAATCAATCATCGTACTTCTAGCACCTGAACTGGCTTCCGTTAAAACCATTCGCAACATTTGGTTATAAGGAACCATTCCTACATTGGCCTGGAGCGAATTCGTTTCCGGTGAAATCCAAACCATCAAGCGGTAGGTTTGATGGAAACGGTTAGACAGATCCAGCAAGCACATTGGATTTCTCACATCTCCCGGCATCGGGTAGTTACACCAGCCGTAAAGATTTTTCAGATGGCTCATCTGGACTCGGGGAGAAACCGTTACACTTGCAAACAGGATCTCGGCGCCGTTCGTATTTTTGTTAGCGCAGAAGCTGGAGCAACTATTGGAAGGAGATAAGCTTTTAGTGTCTTGGCAGATACAGAAATCATTTTTAATTCTTACGTCGCGGGCAGGGCGAGAGGCTTGAGCCCAAAGATTGCTGGTAAGCAATAAAAGTAACATAAATAAACGCATGGGATTCTCCTGATAGGAAAATCTTAGTGGCTAGGCTTTAACTTGGTCAAGGTTCTTGGTGTTGAGCTGGCCACAGGCCGCCAGGATCTCATCACCTTTGGTTTTACGAATGAGAGTGGGAATCTGGTAAGAATCCAGAATGGTTTTGAAGGCCATGACCTCTTCCAAAGGAGGACGCTTATAATCAGTTCCAGGAAAAGGGTTGAAAGGAATAAGGCTTATGTAGGCGTTTCTGCCGGCGAGAAACTTACCAGTGGCGTGAGCATCTTCAAGGCCGTCATTAAAGTCTTTGATTAACAGGTACTCATAGGTCACAAAACGGGTGCGGCCTTCCGGAATCTGTTCCGCGAATTTCACCACATCTTCGACCGGATAGCGCTGATTAATGGGAATCAACTGATCGCGTTTTTCTTTGATCACGGAGTGCAAAGAAACGGCGATATTCACCTTCGGCATCTCGGCTTTCCAGCGCTCAAGCCCTGGTAGATAACCGGCAGTGGAGATCGTAATTTTATGAGGTGCCAGGCACAGACCTTTGCGTTCAAGGAAAATCTCGCAAGCCTTTTTTACGGCTTCAAAATTATGCAGAGGCTCACCCTGACCCATGAAAACAATATTCAGAATGCGATCGTCTTCAGGCCGATTTTCAGTGAGCCAGCGCTGGGCGACGATAAATTGGCCGATTATCTCATCGGTGGAGAGGTGGCGTTTAAGCCCCTGAGTGCCGGTGTAACAGAAACTGCACTTCATGGCACAACCTACCTGAGAAGAAAGGCAGAGAGTGTATTTTTGATTGAAAGGAATCAGGACACATTCGACTTTTAGGCCGTCCCGCATACTGACCAAGAATTTAACTGTCTTATCTTCGGACTGATGAATCGTGTCGATTTGAGGTAAGAAAAAGTCAAAATGCTCGGCCACAAATTGACGAGAGGGTTTGGCCAGATCCACTAAACAGGGATCAATTCTCTTCTTTTTATGATGCCAATTATACAAGAGCGAAGGCCCCGACGGGGGCAGCTGATGAAGCGCGAACAGGCTTTCGAGCTCGGGCAGAGTATATTGGTAAAAGGAAGGTTTCATTCTCCTCGAGACTATCACGGAAGACGTTCTTTGTCGCTCAGGTAATGATGATGAAATCCTCACGAGTGCATGTATTTGTAAGTAATTATGCATGTAGGGAGTATTTTTGCGAATTCTAAGCTTTATTTAGGTCTATTTTTGGTCAAGGAGTTAGACTTGAAAATTCTTAATGTAGAATTGATTGCTCTCTCATTTCCGTTTCTTGCTCAAGGCGAACGGTTAATCTACCCGGCAACAACAACAAAAATGGCAAAGACCATCGTGAAAACCGCCAAGGCTTTCTACCTCTCCAAAGACTACGACCAAGTTTTTCAGCACCACTTTCAAAAACAAAAAATGCTCTAATCAAGAGGGCCCTTTTTTTATTCAGTTTCATCATGTAGCCTAAACCTATGAAGCCTCGATTTACCAAAAATTTATGAAAACATGGAAACTTTTGTGAAAGAAAGAGACTGGGATCAGTTTCATTCACTCAAAAATCTCTCCATGGCGTTGAGTGTGGAAACTTCTGAGTTGATGGAAATCTTTCAGTGGATGAGTGAAGCCGACGCTAATAACATCCAGAATAATCCACTGAAGCATGCCCAGCTCAAAGACGAAGTAGCTGATGTGTTTTTCTATCTGATGCGCATTGTGGATAAGTCAGGCATTGATCTCGAGTCAGCAGTCTTAGAAAAGATGCAGAAGAACGCTGCTAAATATCCGGTGGAAAAATCCCGCGGCTCTATCAAGAAGTACACTGAACTTTAATCTTTCCCAAAGATCTACATCTTCTGATCTGGCTCAATGGCACTTGAGCCTCTCTTTGCTATAACCATTACGGTTTAACTATTAACAGGAGACCAACATGGCCAAGGGACAAGAAAAAGTTAAGAAAAAGCTCTCAATCAAGGAACGCCAGGATCGCAAAAAAGAAAAAATGAAAAACAAAACCGTAAAAGAAGAATAATAGGGTTCCAACACACTTTTACGTAAGCACCGCTTCCGTAAAAGTGTGTTGGCTGGCTTCTCGTTTCTAGTGCGACAGGCGATTTGAAAAAAGGACACCCTTGTCCTATAAATCAAATCGCCAAACCTAATTTACGAGGAGTCGCACTTGAAAAAGTACGTAAGGGTGTCTTACGCCGTAAGATGCCAGATTTTTGCCCTTAAGAAAACAGAAACACCTATTTCTACAATTGCCCGCATCGTAGGCTTCCACAAATCAACTATTTATCGTGAGCTAAGTAGGAACCAGGGCTGTCGAAATTACTATCCTGAACGCTCCCAGCGTTTTGCAGATCACAGATCTAAGCTTAGGATCCGTAAACCAATAATATGTGCACAAATCAAGACAGAGATCAGTCAAAAGTTACGTCTTGGATGTAGTCCACAAAGTATCGTGTGTATGTTC
>JBEIEO010000134.1:0-7988 GCA_040382895.1 Halobacteriovoraceae bacterium | reverse complement strand
GGGTTAAGCCCCCCTCTATACTTCAGATATTGGCACAGTTTTTTCAAGGAAAAGACCGGTCAGTCTATTTATAAGGGTGCTCTATGAAGCGTTTTACGCTGATGTTATTGGTTATTTGGTCGTCCCTTGTCTTCGCGCAGGACAAAGGGATTCCCACTCAGTACATGAACGATCCGGCCGTGGATCTTACCCGAAATGGTAAGCTTTTGATGCCGGATGAAGTCCATGAACTGATTGAAAGCACTCGTGGGAAATTTGATATCTCAACTCTCAACCCCATTGAAACCAGTGATCTTTGGAAAAATATTTTTCTTAAAACACTTCCGGAAGAAAAAACTCCCATCAATGAGATGGATGAAGTTGTGTACCACTCACCGGTGGTTTCTCCATCAGGGATTTTTCGTTTCAATATCCTGAATAAAAACGGCGATAATAAATTCTACACCATGATGCTGAGTAAGACAGTGCACTCAGCTCTTCTGGCAAAAAGTCTTCTGCGAAAATTGGGATACCAGGTCCCAGACATTAAATACCTGCCAAAAGTTATTCTGAAATTTAAAGATGAAGCTGAGAAGAAGGTCTTCACTTCTTACCTGGAAAACGTGGCCTATGCTGGTTCGGCGAAGTCCTGGGTGGTAGAAGACCTAGGTGATAAAGTGATCCTTCAGGATCTGGTGGTGATGGATTCGAATCACATTATTTACAACCTCGCATATGGTGTCACTCCCGATATGGTTCAGGGGCGACGTTTGTTGTCATCACTTGCGGTACCTTTCTCAGTAGTAAATCTGACTGAGAGTGTGAACATGCTCCGTTGGAATGCGGGTCATATCTCAAATAAACGTGTGATCCTGTTTTTAGATAAACTAGAAGATTTTCAGTGTACCTGGGATGATGCCCGATGGATCGCTCGTCGTTTATCACGTTTAAGCATTGAAGACTGGAAAGAGATTGTTGCTTCTTCTCAAACCCCAATCCCTGTCCAACAAATACTTCTGGAGAAAATCCTTTCTCGACGCAATTCGGTTTTATCTCTGCTCAAAATTGACCATGAACCTCTTCCTGTGAATGGTGAAGTTAATAATGGTCTTGAGCTTGTGAACGGTAAGTTGACTCAGGAAAAATGGCCTGGTTATGCCAGTCGTTTCGCTTATGGTGATCCTGATTCTCCGGTCTCAGATTCTGATATGAAATCCTGGGTAAAGTCCCGCGCCATCTCAACGGCCATGGAAATTGCTTTAGGTCAGATTAATGATCTGCCTTACCTCGGTACAGATATCGACGCCATTAATTCTCAGAAATATAAAGACTATATGGTCAAAGCTGCTGCCGATGCGGCCCAGAATAATGTAACACTGGAAACACCACTGAAGGCATGGGTTTTCCCAACAGTCAGAGGAAATCTGATTCTATCCCGTAACCTCGTCACCGGGACTTATCTCGGTACTGATAATCTCGTCCAGCTGGTTGATACAGTCGGTGTCACCGTTAGCGGAGGATTAGCCGCTGGTACTATGGGAATTAAAATACCGAAGATCACCGGTGAAGGTCTTATGCCAGTTTCAGTCAACGGCGGAGCACAGGCGACATTACTTCGTACTTACGCCCATCTGCGTCCGGTATTAAATATTAAAAAATCTCTCAAGTATCCGTTCAAAAATATTTTTGTACCGCTGGTGAAGATGGATTACGGAAAGCTTCTCCATGAAGCGCTTAAAACCAGTGTCGATCCAAATTCTTCTGAGGAAGTTCGCGAAGCTAAAATCAAGGCGGCCCTCAAACCATTAAACGATACCATGAACATCGGAGAGTCTATCCTCGTGACTGATTCCTTTGTTTTGGGTGGTGGTGCTCAAGCCTCTGCCAGTCTCTACGGAAAACTTTTGACAGTGGCCTTGGGATTATCCGCCAACCACATGGTGGTATCCCGCTTTCATGTTCACCGAAAGAATGAGCATGACTTCCACGTTTATCGCGACCTTGGACACAAAGGAACAGTAGGCGTTCAGTTTAGTCTTGATTCGCTCATTCCTGTGTTGACCCTTTCAACCCGCAAGGCCGGAGGTCACGCAAAAGTTACCTTTTATAACCTGAACCTGAATCCTAAGAATCCAAAAGCTCTGGGCAATGCCGGTGCTTTAAGACGTGCCATTGTTCACTCATCAACCAGTGAAATGGATGATGTCGAAGTTAAACCTTACGTTCTCAAACATACCTTTACAGAATCTTCTCCGAGAATGAATCTTCTCTTCTGGCAATTCATCAAGCAGAATTCCTCTACACGCTTCTCGGTCACTAATCCTGTAGGCGAAGAAAAATACTTTAACCGTCACTATTATGGGACGACCAAAGGTCGCAATTACCAGGCCTATGTGAACGCGCTGATTAATCACTGGGTGAGCCTGATCTGGGATACTCAGGCCAATCTTTCTGATGCCACGGGAACCAATCCTGGTTATTCCTTCAAAGGCCAGGCCCAGACAAAATATCTGATACTGGATCAGGAATTGGATAAAGATGGAAATGTCATCGAACCTTTCGTAAGCCTCAACCGCGTTTGGAACGGGTGGAGTATTAAGGCCAAAAAGGCCAATGAGCTGCTGGAAGAGATCCGCAATCGCTACCGTTTCAATTTCTACTCATCACCGGTGCTAAACAACACCCACAAAATTTATCTCTACAATATCGGCGTTAATATACTTTTTTATCAGCAGGGAATCGAACACCTTCTGAAGCTGGATGATAATCGCATTAAACGAATCTTTCTTGAGCACCAGACACAGGAAAACCTGGTCATCAATCCAAGTATTCCGGAAGAAAAACAAGACGAAAACTTTGAAGACGAAATCTACCAAGAGACTGGGGTTAACCGCTTCCTCAGGCTCCTAAAACGCTACAAAAAATATGTGACGAAGAATAAGGATGACAAGGCCAACAAGTATCTTCTTAAGGCCCTGAGCTATATGGATAAAACCATTTATCTTCCAGGAGTTGTGAAACTTGTGGGTGGCGAAGAAAATCTTTATGTCACTTCCAAAATCACGGGGTTCAGAGAAGGGGATGAAGACGGAGATCGACCTATCATCGCCAATTCATTAGGTGAGTACGGATCACCTAGAATTCTTGGTCCAGTGATCCAGATGCAGCGAACTACCGATATGCTTGAGGGTGAGTTTTTCATCAACTGGCTAATGCAGAGGTTGATCTAATATGAAAACACTATTACTGACACTCCTCTTTAGTTCATCAGTAGCACAGGCCGCGCGCTTCGTGGTTGAGGCGAAAAGACCGCTTAATCTAGCTCAGATGAAACTTTCGGATCTATCCATCCATAAGTTTGTGGAACAGAGATATCCAAATGAATATTTCTCACGACTTTATACCGTGAGTGGGAATATCACCAAGGAACAGCTGCAAAAGGTAAGCTGGGTAAAAAACGTTGAGCCGGGTGTGGAGCTTATGCGCTTCTCATTATTGCCGGCGGAGAATCCGGAGCGCTTGGTAAATGACGAACTGTTTGCTTATCAATGGGGTCTCTTGAATCAGGGACAATCCTATGTCCGTGAGAAAGATGACATTCACAACCTCCCACTACCGGGAGTTGACGGCAAAGACGTTGGTTGGAAATCTGTTTATCAGAATATCCCGGCTGGTCGTCCGATCGTGGCGGTTCTGGATTCCGGTGTGGACCTCGAGCACCCGGATCTGAAAGACAATCTGTGGAAAAACGAAAAAGAATGTGGTCTTGATTCTTCGCTTGATAATGACAAGAACACTTATCCTGGTGACTGTCATGGTTGGAATTTTACTGAAGCTAAATCCGCAGATGCGGCAAAAGTTCCGCAGGATAATGATGGACACGGCACACACGTTGCTGGACTTGTAGCAGCTGCAAAAAATGGTATTGGAATTGTAGGGGCCAATCCGAATGCCCTGATCATGCCGATCAAGGTAATGAAGGACTCCAATTCTAAGTCGGATATCCCGCCTTCAGAATCCTTTGCACTCGGAATCGTATACGCCACCGACATGGGAGCGCATATAATCAACCTTTCTTTGGGCTGGCCTCGCTCCCTTGAAACCTCCCATTTAAGAAATGCTATTGCTTACGCCCTTTCAAGAAATGTCATTATCATCGCTGCTGCCGGAAACAATAATTCCAGTGAGCCACTATTCCCATGTGCCTACGATGGTGTGATCTGTACCGCTGCTTCAACTCTGGATGGCCGCTACGCTGGCTTCTCAAACTTCGGTGGTCACGTTGATGCAGTCGTTCCAGGTGAAGGGATCCTCTCACTTTATCCAACAATTTATGAGCCTGATTTCTTCTCCATCCCGGGCTACGACATTAAGAGTGGAACATCTCAATCAGCTCCGCTCCTTGCCGGGTTAGTATCAATCCTGAAAGCTCAGGAACCTAGAATTACGATCGATGAAGTCTTTGCTCGACTTTACAAAGCTCAGCGCAATCCGGATCAGCGTAAGTATGTTTTGGGTGGAGATGTCACTTGGGATATTCTGAATCAAAAAGTGGAAGCCTCTGTGATTCGACCGATCCTTAAGCGCGTGCGCCAGATTGTACTTCAGGGACAGAATCAGGAAACAAAACTTAATATTCCGATCCGTAACTACGGTCTAGAAACCAGTAATGTAACTGTGAAGCTTGAAAGCTTATCAAAAGGTCTTTCTGTTTTAATTGATACTGTGGTTCTGGATCTGATGCGTATCTCAGAAGTAAAAACTGTTCCTTTCAGTCTGCGAGTTGAAGATCTGAATATGGAAAGTAATGTGCGCCTGAAAGTCACCATCACCAGCGAAGAAGGCGAAAGAAGCTATATCAATGACGTTCCAGTCTCCCGTGATATCAAGTCTGAATCAGGCTTTAAGAAATTGCCTTTTAGTTTTAATAAATCGGCTTACCCTATGGGTACCATCGATAACGGAAAACTGATTCCATTCCTTGCGACCATGGAAAGTTACGGAAAATCGGCAAAGCATGAATTCTTTCTTCGCCGTACACTAAGTAAGGAAAAGAAACTTCAGCTTACGGTTTTCAGCAGAAAAGGTGCCTCCTTGATCGAAGCACCTAAACAAATAGAAATAGAAAAGTTTGTTAGTATTGTGAACTTCATACGACTGGATTTGAATTTCGATGGAAAAGAAGATTATCTTGTCCATACCGTAAATGAAGATGAGACTGGTAAGTACTTTGAGTTCTCTTTCTTTGATGAAAAGATGGATGCTCTCTGGGCAGGGTTCCAGGGTGTAAGAGTTAAGATTGATCTTTTGATTTCCAGTATGAATGATCTCAGCTTTTCTCGCATGGATCATCCTAAGCTAGGCAAAATGATGGTTCCGGTTTTCTTTACCGACGGCCAGCTTCCGAAACAAGATCAGTCCATGGATTTCTTCGGGCGCTGGGATAGCAGTCGTGAAAATCGTCTCTATTATCTTGAGCCAATTCTGGAAGAGAAAGCTTTCCGGATCCGCTCATTGACTCATCATGCCTGGAGAGATGGTCTAAAAAAAGAGTTAAACTCCAAGTGGTATGAAACTGTGGTGGCAGAAAACATACTTCCTGTAAGTCTCTCAGATGCAGCTTTGGGAAGAGTTCGGGTGGTCGTCTCTGTCGGCCAGGGAACGAAGCGCTCAATCTTTGTATCAACATTTGATACGAAAAATACTCTTCGAGGAAAATCCTTGCCTCAGCTGGTACTTCAGACTGAAGGTGTAGGTGCACTTTATACTGTGTCACCTGCGGGTCTAGATGCCACTGGTGATGTCTATCTGAATGTTTACGATCGCTCGCGAGCAAAAATTGTCCAGACCAAACAGACTCAGCAATCTCATTCTTTGAACTACACTCATGAATCTGAAACAGATCTGATTGTTGGACATGTGGTGAGTTTTGAAAAAGGACAAGATAAAATTTCAATCCTTCAAACTCGCGATGAACTAGTTAGTTTAACTAGCTCAGAGGGTAAAGTGATTAAGAGTACGCGACCTAAACTTCGTTACAGTTTCTTTTCTGCCAAAGTACTGTCGGAAATGTACAATCCAGTTATCTATAAAAGAGAAGGAGTGCAGGCGCCGGCACTTTATGTGGATTCAACTGCCGTAACTTTAAATCGTGTTTACCTTTTTGAAGAACAACAAGGTAAACTAGTGTCATCAGTACGAAACTCACTGATTGTTCCGTTTGATAAGGAGATGGCGTGCAAGGCACTTAATCCGTCCTTTTCTGCTACGTCGCAATCTCATGAATTTGTTTTCTTGTGTTTTGAAAACAAGGAGTGGGTGATCCGGACTTATGAAATGAAATGAATTCTTGGAATTTTTCTTAAATACCTCAAGGGTCCTGTTAAAGGACCCTTTTTTATTTGGGCTTAGGCGTGGCCGTTTTGTCTCCAAGTCTTAGGGCCAAAGTGGCACCGTGCTTTGCGGTGTTTAGACTATTTCAGGGTCAAATTGGTTCCAAATAATTGGCAAGCAAATTGCTTTTGTCAGAATTACACACTTGTAAAGCATGATGCGACGACCTGTGTTATATGAACACCGCTTATTAACTCTCGGGGTTGATCTTCGAGTCTTTTTTGGAAAAGGGAAGGGAATATGAAATTAGAAAGAGGATTAGTTGTTCTAGCAACTGTTTCGATGCTGGGCCTATCTGTAGCGTGTAGCGATCGCTACGCTGAAGGTCTGGAAGATGGTAAAGTTCAAGGCTATGCCACTGGATACGATGCTGGTTATGACGACGGTTACGCTGACGGGGATGAAGCTGGATATGAGCGAGCAAAAGCTTACTTCGCTACAGCTGATTACAATGCTGGTTTTAATGATGGTAAAGCAGTTGGTATCTCTCAGGGATACAATTCTGGATATGCCGCTGGTCAGGCAAACGTTACTGTTCAGGTAAACGCTGCTTATACTAACGGTTACAATGTTGGTTACGATAATGGTTATGATGATGGTACAGCTGATGGCTACGACATGGGTTATGACGATGGTCTAGCTGATGGCTATGATATGGGTTATGACGATGGACTAGCTGATGGCTACGACATGGGTTATGACGATGGTTTCGCCGACGGTTATGACGTTGGTTACGATGACGGTTTCTACGATGGTTCATTCTCAGTTGGTAAGACGAAAGCACTCAAAGGCTACGCGAACCTTCTTTCTATGGCCCACAACGATATGTTCGACTATAAGAAGATCGCTGCTCCAAAAGCAACTTCTCGCGGTATCGTGGCTAACGGAAAGCTTCTTTTCGAAGAAACTTCTCTTACTAACAAAGATACTCTGAAGAGAGCCGCTGTTGTTGAACAGTACCTTGTGGTTGAAATGGCAAAACAAGTAAAAGCGAAGTTCGGTCTTTCAGCTGAGCGTTCTTTGAAAGTTGCAAAAGCTGCGAACCACTTCCGTAAGTTCTCTTCTAAGAGAGCTCTTACTTCAGAAGACACTAACGCTTACGTAGTTGAATTGATCGGAACTGACCTTAAGTCGATCGAAAAAGCATACGAAGCTGGTAGCATGAAGTCAGTACTTGAAAAAGCTGCTTCTAAAAACGGTACCTCTGCAGAAAAAATGGCTGAAGTTCTTGCTAAGCACTTCATCTAATAGGTCTCTGACATATCCAAAAAAGAAGGGCCCCGAATGGGGCCCTTTCTTTTCAGGTTCCAGCACACCTTTACGTAAACACCGTGTTATTTTCAAAAAAGAATTTCTTCTGTCCTTAAAACTCCTGTTCCTATTCGATTAAAATTCAAACTGCTAGTTGGTACTCCTGCGGGAGAACCATATGCCACGAAAACCCATTCAGCGTTCAAACGAGCACTACTATCATCTAACGGACAGATCAACAAACAAAGATACCTTATTCCTTCCAATAGAAGTCGTATTGAACATTATGCTTTATCAACTTGGGCTGCTGCAAAAAGAACATAAGCTTAAAATTCTTGCGCTTGTTTTGATTAAATCTCATTTCC
>JBEIEO010000133.1:0-8005 GCA_040382895.1 Halobacteriovoraceae bacterium | reverse complement strand
CGTCGACACCGCTCCAGGGCAATCGGGTTCAGCCGTTCGTGCGAGAGTAAGCGGCGTTGAGAGCGTGATCGGAGTGCACTCATCCGGAAATAGAGTGAATGGTATTTTATTTAACAGCGCGTATTTTTTTACAGCGGACTCAATCCGCATACTGAAGACCTGGATGACAAAGTAAGCTAAGGTAGCATGAGATCTTCCTTATAAAAAGGCTTCGTTTCCTCATTCTTTTTCTTTAATTCTCTCGATATATATCCACTTCCAGATGGTCATAAACGATTTTTTTGTTTTGAAATAGGTTGCGAGATTTTTTTTTCGTACTCGACTATTCCTTCATAAAGATAGGGAAAGTCCTAAAAGACCTTTAGTCGAAGTTCAGCAAGCTCATTTACAAAAGCGAGTGCTTCATTACCGCGCAGGCGGATAAAGCTAAATTCTTTTACTACTAAGATAGACGTTGGATTCTCTTCCACCAAACCAGCGATTCCACCACCTTTCCAGCCGATCCCGAAAACGCTGCCAACGGCTGCGGGGCGCTTCGGGTGGAGGAGTTGGTCCGGGGACAGGTTCCACTCGAGGTGGTGGCTTTATTCGCACAGGAGATCTCCTTGGTTGCTCTGGCTCATCGTAATCACTACTTAAAGCGAGAATTCCACAAGCAATAGGCAAATCAGCTTGATCACCTCTGCCTCTGATCATGACCACTCGTCCCTGAAGCTTAAGATGGCCCTGACGACGTTTTTGATTAAGATCGGCCAGCATCAGAGAGTAACTGGTGGAACGCTCGTAATCATAGTTTCCAAAAGGAAAAAAGTCATATCCCTCTTCCCAACTTCGAAGGTCTCCATCAAAAGGTACCAGTAGTCTACCGACGCTGCTTTCGGCTTCTTTCAAATCGATGAGCTGATCGTTGTTGGTATCTTTCCAGGCACAACTCTCCCCAGCGTGAAGACCCTGCACATGAATTCCCTCTGGGGCGTTTTTAAGGCTTACACGCACAGTCAGGTTATCTCCATATTTGGTAATGGTGACCGCTCCTTTAACTTTTACATGATTCAATGGCTGCAAGTGAGCCGAATAGATACCTTCCGGCTCCAACTCTTCATAGCCGGGCCCATCGTGTGCTTTGCTGTTTGTTTTTTTTCCGCAGGAGAAGAGAAGAATGAAGACAAGCAGAGGAAGGTTTTTCATCGAGGCCGATTTAACACTCGATATGGGCAAATAAAAAGGGCCCCCGCAAGGGCCCTTCGCATTAGCGAATGAAAAGCATGTCGTAGAACTTAGGCACTGGCCACTTCTCATCTGGGACCAGTTCTTCAATCTGGTTACAAAGAGAAGCAATCTGAAAAGAAGCCGGCATCATCTCTGAGCCAATCTTCTTAGAGATAGCCTCTTCTCCACCATGGTGCAGACCATCCAGATTATTATTCTGAACCAGCGTCTGGTTATGAAGATCTTTAATCAGACCAGAGAGAGTTTTTAAAACTTCTGTTTCAACAGTTGCATCGGCTCCAGCAGCTTTGGCAGCAGCGACTCCCTGGGACAGAACCGTTTTGTATTCAATCGCAGCAGGAAGAACTTGTTTCATGACCATCTGAGACTGAGTTCTCAGTTCGATTTCACGGCACTTGATATAGCGCTCAAGCATGACGTTGTAACGGGTATTGATTTCTGACTCACGGAAAACACCAGTCTTAATCAGAACATTCGTTTTCTTGGCATCTTTGAACACACTCAAAGCTTCCGGAGTTGTTCTCATGTTTCCAAGGCCCCGCTTTTCAGCTTCTTTTACCCATTCCTGTGAGTAGCCATCACCATTGAACACCACTCGCTGAGCATTGCCATACCATTTCAACACAACCGCCATCAAAGCGTCGTCTGCTGATTTACCAGAGGCTATTTCTGTTTCGATGATTTTGTTGGTTTCTTCGAAGATATCAACGATACAGGCATTCAGGATAGAAAGCGGGTAACCGATTGAAGCTGAAGATCCGCAAGCACGGAACTCAAACTTGTTACCAGTAAAAGCAAAAGGAGAAGTACGGTTACGGTCAGTGTTGTCTTTGAAAAGATCTGCCAGCTGACGAGCACCAAGGTCGAGCACCTGACGGGCAGAGTGCACGTATTTACCACCAGACACCATCGAATCAAGGATCTTGGTCAGAGTATCACCAAGGAATACTGACATAATTGAAGGAGGAGCTTCTTTAGCACCAAGACGGTGGTCGTTACCTTGACTTGCGATACCCATACGGATAATATCAGCGTGACGATAAACTGCTTCAGTCACTGTCGCAACGACAGCAAGGAAGCGGTAGTTTTCATGTGGATCATGACCCGGCTCAAGCAGATTCACACCTGTGTCGGTCGACATTGACCAGTTCAAGTGCTTACCGGAACCGTTTACACCTGCAAATGGCTTCTCATGCAGAAGACAAACGAAATCATGTTTAAGAGCAACGGTACGAAGCACAGTCATCACGATCTGGTTGTTATCAGCTGCAGTGTTAGCATCTTTGAAAATTGGTGCTAGTTCGAACTGACCAGGGGCCACTTCGTTGTGGCGAGTTTTGGCCGGAATGCCCATCTTATAAAGTTCGATTTCTACTTCCTGCATATAAGCAAGAACGCGGTCCTCGATCAGACCGAAATAGTGATCTTCCAGCTGCTGGTTTCTTGAAGTCAATGAACCGAAAAGTGCACGACCAGTCATTACCAGATCCTGGCGACCGAAATAGAAAGCTTTATCGATCAAAAAGTACTCTTGCTCAGCTCCGCAGGTCGTATAAACCTTCCCTACTTCTTTCATACCGATCATATGACAGAACTTCGTCATCACTTCATTGATCTTGAGGTCTGAGCGAAGTAGCGGAGTTTTAGTATCAAGAGCATCACCGTGGTAGGAAACGAAAGCGGTTGGAATAACGAGCGTCTTACCATTCACACCTTCTTTAATAAAGATAGGAGAAGTTAAATCCCAGGTCGTATAACCACGTGCCTCGAAAGTTGCACGAGACCCACCATTCGGAAATGAAGACGCATCCGGTTCACCTTGCATCAGCTGAGAAGCAGAAAGAGCTTCTAGGGGGCGATCGCCATCAAAGCTTAAAAATGCATCGTGCTTTTCTGCAGTCGATCCCGTGAGCGGCTGGAACCAGTGACAGAAGTGAGTTGCACCCTTGACAATTGCCCAGTCCATGACTGAATTAGCAATTTTTGAAGCAAGATCTTTGGTGATGGTACGTTTTCCATCGATCACTTGCTTAAGAGCATCTTTGTCTTCCAGAGAAAGAGATTTTGAAAGGTGATAGTTGTAAACATTCTCACCATAATACTGACTGACCTTGAGATATTTGCCCTGTTCATTCACAGGCACAGAACACTTTCGGCTTTTACGAGAGTAAACGGCAAGCGTAGCTTGTTGTCTTAGGTCATGGGCCATAAAAACTTTCTCCTGGGGATAGTTATCCCAAAATTATAAAGGCATCATTAATACTGAACAATAAGGCAATTTATCGGCAGATTTTTATTTTCTCCTAAGGCGCAATTTCATAACTTGAGAGACTGGTAGTTTCAAGATAAAGTGAGTCAACTATGCTACATATTCGACTAGAAAATACCTTAAATTTGACTCAAGAAACTGAATGGAATCGCCTGGCCGAAAACACCCTCGGCCATAATGTCCACCCGAATCGCAAGGTGGGTTTTCTGCTCTCACGTCAGGCGCTTATTCAGGTTTTTTGTGAGTTCGGAAAGAGGCTGCAAGTAAGCGATCTCAGATTAGAGCATTTTGATGCATTGAAAGACTTTCCTGAATACACCCTCTCGCTCTCCCACACTGCCAAATGGGGTGCTGCCATGGTAGGTAGCAGAAAGCAGTTTATTTCAGTCGGAATTGATATTGAGCCCATTGAGCGCGTGGTAAAGGCTGCCATCATACAACGCATCTCACACCCCTCAGATGTGAAGCTGGATCCCATTGTTCACTGGGCGCTTAAAGAAGCTTGTTTTAAAGCTTTGATGAACACCAGACGCTTTGATAGTAATCCGGAATTTTCTTCTATTCTTTTGTCGGATAAAAGTTGGTCCCACCCTTCTGGCCTGGGTGGCAAGTGGGACCTGGAATTTACTTCTGAGCTAGTTGTGGCGAAGGCTTGGTTGGAAAATTAAACGAAGCTTCCGCTTTTGCTCGATCTCGGATGGCGATTTCCTTTAATAACCTAGGAGATTTTCCTGGCATTATTTCTACCCGTTGCAATTTACCCAGGCGTGACACAATCAATTCATAGGCCTGATCGATACGAATCATAACACCCAGTCGATCAAGATCTTCCCGGGTAAGGCGCAGACCATTTAAGAACATTATTTCATCTCCGGCATTGAGACCTGCCTTATGTGCCGGGCCATCTAACAAAGCCGTTTTTACAAAAACCCGATCTCCGGAAAATTCCCAGTCGACTCCTAACCAAGGATTAGTAGATTCCTGCCAAACAAATTCACATCCCATGCGCTTGAAGGCACTTTCAAAATCTATTTCCTTAGTGGTTTCCGTCATAGTGAAGAATTGATTATAGATCTCTTCTCCGCCGAACTTTTTGATGATGTTATACACGCCTTCTTTATCGATTCCTTTCTCAGGTCGGGATTTATAATCTTCCCAGAGGGCCAGAAGAACATCATCAATCCCTTTTCCTTTCTCCAGCAAGAGAGCATGTAAAACAGTAAATACCAGACCACCTTTCAGGTAGTAACTGATAGAGGAGTTCTTGGAATTCTCATCCGGTTTATAAAGCTTGATCCAGGCATTGAAAGAACTCTGCTCTAGAGAGTGATAGTTTCTTCCGGGAGTACCATAGTAGGTTTCAAAGTTTCCCTTCACAATATCCAGGTATTCTTCCAGTGTAGAAAGTCCAGCACGATAAACAAAAAGATCATCCATAAAACTGGTGAGACCTTCTGCCAGCCAAAGAAGTGTGGTGTAGTTTTCTTTTTGATAGTCAAATGGTCCCAGAGCTTCCGGACGAATGCGTTTAACGTTCCAGAGATGGAAATACTCATGGGCCACTAAAGAAAGGTAGGCCAGATAGTCTTTGCGGCTGCCGAGTTTTCTTCCATCAAACTGCAAAGCCGTGGAGTTTAAATGCTCCAGGCCTCCATAAAGTTTAGGAACAAAGTGATTAATGAAAAGATACTGATCATAAGGTAGTTCTTCATTAAAGTGTCTGGCGACAGCTTGAATAACTGCCTTGATATCGGCCTTAAGATTTTGCTTATGTGGGTATTGATCCCCATAATAGGCCAGATGATGGGCCTTACCTTGATATTCAAAACCATCAGTTTCATGACAGCCAATTTCCACTGGCGTATCAATCAACTCATCGTAGTTGGCAGCAGAATACAAAAACAGGTTGCGCTCTTTTGAGATGTCTTTGAGCGAAGTGCTCAGTTTGCTCCAAAGCGCAGGGAATCGAAACTCTATGGTTGGCCCTTCCAGCGACTCTCCACTCACACCCATGAGATAACAAGGGCCCTGGAGCCAGGCATGAGAGGCGTCAATGTGACAGGTCCGCACAGTGAGTTCTTTACAGTAAACTTCATAGCTCACCTGGAAATCATCCTGGTTTTTTTCCAGGCTAGATTTACTCCAATCGATCTCCCACTCCCCTTTGGAAGTCTGCTCGTAATAAAGGACTTCGCCGTTACCTTGGGAGGCTTCAAACCAGCGCACATGCCGGGCATAATCTCTTACGAGATAAGATCCCGGGCTCCAGGCGGGTAGAAAAATCTTCAGTTTATTGCGACCAGTGGGTTTGGTGAGTTTAAGAGTGACTTTAACATGGTGCTGCTCAGGTTTATCAATTTGAACAATATAGTGGGCTTTCATTTTGACCTCGGTTTCCATAAAGAATAAGGTCCTCGCCTGCTAAAGACAACGATGTTAAAATCCCACCATGGAAAAATCTTTAACCTCTGCGGATATAAAACTTTTTGTTTCTGATAGTGCTGTCCGACAAATTCAGCTGATGCAGGAAAACGACTATACTTTGGAAGGTTTGCAATTCCGGATAAAAATTGGCGGAAAAGGCTGCGGCGGATTTACCTATGATACGGGTTTTTCAGAGCGTCATCCGGATGATCTCATCATTGAACATGATTATCCGTTGATCAACTTCAAGCTGCAGATCCTGATAGATCCATTCACCGCTTTCTATACGCAAGAAGCTACCTTAGACTATTTGTTAGATTCCTCCAGCAACGAAGAAGGGTTTGTCCTTACCAACGCCGCCGATGGCGAGCACAAGGGTAAGTTCTTCAAGGATGAGTCCAAACTTCCACCTTGGGCCAAGAAATGAAAGACATCTCAATCGACTACCGATACCTCAAGGCCTTCATGGTGACTTCCCGTTATTTGAATTTTTCTAAAGCTGCCCAGGAACTCAACATCGCTCAGTCGGCCGTCAGTCGTCAGATCAAGCTACTGGAAGAATCAGTGGGCCAGCAATTGATCATTCGCTCTTCCAAGAAAGTTCTTTTGACGGAAAAAGGCGAAGCTCTTTTGCAGGAGCTGGGAAGCTTTGAAGAAAAACTTCAGAACATTTTCTTCGGTCACATGAACAAAACCATCAAGGTAGGCATTCTGCATGGTCTACTGGAAACCTGGTTCAATGATGTGATGGTAGATTTTGCTAAAACCAGTCAGCATCAATTGAGTGTGGAAGTGAATAGTTTGGAGAATCTCAAAGAAAAACTTCACAACGGTCGCTACGATCTGATCTTCACCACGGAAAACATCCAAAGTGAGCTCGTGAGTTCACTGAAACTTTTCGAAGAAAAAATGGTTTTAGTAAGTAAAGCCGAAATCAATCCAAAGGAAGCTCAGGAGTATCCGTGGATTGTCTACTCTGAACAGGATCACTTGTTTCAGCTGTACAAAAAGCGTTCTAAAAAAATCATCGTCGTTAACTCCATCACCACCATCCAGAAACTGGTTAAGAAAGGCGTGGGTATTGCGATTGTACCAGATCACACTTTAGATGGTGACTCACTAAAGACCTATGAACTCAAAGGTCTCTCTAAGCAGCACATTCATCTTTCAAGCTTGAATTTCAAATCCATGCCTGAACATATCAAGGGTCTAGTGGATATGATCAAGAAGAAATAATGACGCAAATTCACTTCGCTAGCGCAGGCGCCGAGCGACATTTGTACCAAACTTAATGATGCTGAATACATGACGTGACCCGCAAGGTACGTGACACCTTTTGGACAATCAGAACTGACAGGACATCTTTCCGTTCAAAACTTTGCCGTCTTCACAGACAGTGATCTCCAGCAGTCCTTTGTTAGGTAGTCCTTGAATTGAGTAGAGTTTTTCCGTAACAGTTCCAAGTTTAAAACCGGACTTATGGACATAAGGCCAGCGAACTTTAAGCCCTATCGCTTGATAGTCTTCACTAACCCCAAAAAGTATCCCCTCTTCGTTCTGTGAAGTTAATCCACCTTGAGAGTACTCAACCCAACGGCGCTGAACTTTTTTCTCCGCACCACTTTGGGTATACAACATCACCATGGCACCCAGCCCATGAGTATTGGCCTTTAACCCACGTAAATGAACCTTGATGGCCCGGCGATTGGGAAAGTTATTTTGGTTCTCAAAAAGATACAAACGCGGCGGAATATCCGAACGACGAATGTTATTCTGTGAGGTAATCACATCCGGCATGCCATCTTCATTTACATCGATAACTATCGAGCCGGTTGGGTTCACGATATCCAAACCTAATTGTCCGGCGACGTTGATAAAAGCGTGACTCTCATCCTGCTCAAACATCACCAATCGCGAGTAAGGTGGGAAGCCGGAGTTATCTACCAAGAGATCGACTCGGCCATCGATGTTGTAATCCACCCAAACTCCCCGGCGATCACCCTGGTTCCAGGATTCGGCAGTGGCATCACTTAAATATTCGGTACGAATAAAATAAGGAGGAAAAGTTTCTTTGGAACCGGT
>JBEIEO010000132.1:0-8019 GCA_040382895.1 Halobacteriovoraceae bacterium | reverse complement strand
TAGGAGAGTAGCCTAAAAGTTTCATCAGCATATGCACTCGTTCTACGACTTTAGAAATATCCGACTTTTCTTTACTGGTTAGCTCGAGCTTTTGACCTTTCTTCACCCGGGAACCAAAGCCTGAGAGCAGTTTTTGCACTTCCAACAAAGCCTCTTTCAGCACTTTCAGTTGATGCAAAGTTCGTTTCTCATGCTCAATAAAGCGATCAATGATGAAGCGGATTTTGCGACCCCGCCCCTGAATCTTGGGATCTTTCACCGTCATCCTATCCAGAAACTCCAGATACTGAGATGCCAGGCACAGGGTAAAATTGCTGGCCTTCTTCTCATTGGCCACCTTCGGTCTTCCGGGAGATTTTTTGGGCTTTTTAGAGCTCGACCGTTGGGGCTTGAGGAATTCTTCCAGTTTTTCTTCCTGGGATTTCGGTTTCAGTAGTTTTTGTAGGACATTTGAATTCATACGCACCGTTCTCTCGCATAATTCCCCTTATGGGGTATAAAATAAGGGTATTATAACTGATCTAGTTTTACTAATAAAATTGAACTAGTTTTAACATCGTTGGTGGTCATTGGGTGATTACGGACCCAAACGATCAACTATTCTCTCTCGTTGCCGGAGTCGTTGATCCTTGAGTAAAATATTTGCTATTATGACGTGGTTACAGCGTGCCCGGACCTGGTGCCAGGACTTAGATCAGACATGGAATCGTGAAACGCCTTTTGTCGAGGTGGCACGGGAGCATTTCTCTAAAATAAATTGGTCACAGGATTTTGATCTGACGACGATGATCCAGGAATTCATGACCACCAAGGCGGGTGAGCAACAGTACCCCAATTCCAATTTTGGAAATCCACCGTTCACAATCTATTCAGCTCCTGACAAAAAATTCGCTTTGAACATTTATATTTGGCAGGAAGCACATACATCGATTCATGAGCACTCGTTTGAAGGATGCTTTGCTGTACTTAAGGGATCATCCTTAGAATCGACTTACCATTTCAGCTCTCAGAAATCACTCGGTGATGAATCCCATATCGGAAAACTCTCCAGTACCTCTGTCCGGTATCTTCTTCCAGGGGATCTAAGTGTGATACAACCGGGAAATAAACTCATCCATCGGGTGATCCATCTGGAGAATCCGACAGTGAGCCTGGTGCTTCGGACCCTGACCAATGATCAGACTCAGATGGCTTTTTATTTTGATTCCCTATCTTCACCTAGTCATCTTCCAGGTGAAGCGACGGCCAAATTACGGGTGCTGGAATGGATGATTCGCTCAGGACTGTCCGTCACCAAGCCTATAGTGGAAGACATCCTTCCCTATTATCAGTGCTGGCAAATTCTTTTGAGTAACGCGGCGACCTTCAATTTAGGAAAAAAACTTTCTCTAGAGTACAGCAACCTGGATTTTCTTTTGGGCCATCAGAAGTGGCAGGGCTTTAACAAAGCCTTGATGATTCTTCCGGAAGCCAATCAGAAACTGGCACTTTGTTTGATGGAGCAGTTTGGAGCAGATTGGAGAACAGAATACACTCGTCTAAAACATGAAGGGGCGACTCAGGTGGAAGCAGACATCAAAGAGAATCTCATCAAAAATCTGGATAGCTTTGCACAATCAAATTATTTTCTTAAAAACATCCTGGAAGGAAAGCTTTGATGCTTTTTTATTTCATTCTGAGTTTTAATCTATTTGCCCAGGTGAATCTTCTGACAGATAAGTCGGCCTTGGAAAAAGCTCAATTTGAAAATCAAAAGCTACTTAAGGCCCTAGTCGATTGTAAGCCTCATGAATACCGGCACTCAAGCCCCATTATCAAAAAAAATGCTTTGATTTCCAAGGTCTATGGTCTGCAAAAAGATCAGACTTGTCTCTATACTCAAACTCTCCCACATGGGGCCCTTAAAACTTGTTATTTCACTTCAAAACATCGTTTAACCATTAAAACCGACGGACAAAAAGGACTTAATCAGTTCATGACTGATCCGAAAGTTTGTAAAGATTCAGGAAGTAACCTATGATTCAGATCTTTTTATTTTTAAGTACGATCGCCTTTGCCGATCAGCTAGATCCCATCGTGAAGGCCCGTGATCATCATGTGCAGCAGGCCCAGGCGCTTTTGGAAAAAGCATGTCCGGGTGCGAACCATTACCTCTGTCGGCTCCAATTGGAGAGTGACTGTAAGAAGAATTCTGAAGAGGCTTGTAAAAATCTGAAAGGCCTGAAGTCCCTGGAAGAGAAGGCCATCGGAACGGATCAAACCATCAACTCCTTCGTAAAGGTTCCTTTCTATAAAGAAACGGCACCGGTTCGAAAGGCAAAAATCCAGGATCTGAAACTAGGATCTCCGAAGCCAAATAAAAAAATTATCAGCGAGCGCTTCACTTTGGGTGATGTCGAGCAGGATTATAAAAATCTTCAGGACACGAAAACAAAAATTATGACCCAGGAAGTACAGGTACACTGTGATTCAGTGGCCGACTGTAAAGCACAGGCCGTTGGCCATAAGATCTGTGGCGGACCTGAGGGCTATCTCATCATGTCGACCAAGGATCCTAATTATGGAAAGATCTCTGCAGAAATTAATCTTCTGAACTACATGGATGCAGGTCTTCAGCGCAAACTAAGCATCATGGGAACATGTGATTACAATTCTGAGCCAACCCTGGCCTGTGAGAAAGGTGTTTGTACTAGAAAATAGTTATGTCGCTCGGCGCCTCCGCTGGCGGAGGCGTTCTGCGAAATTTATATTTCTTATAAATAAATGCAGCCAAAGCTGTTTTAAAAATCCTACTCATTAATTGATCGGTGTTTAAACGATTATGGGCCATTACACCTTTGATCTCTTCGAGTAACTGATAAGTCTCATTACTTACATTGAGCCTGATAGTAATGAATTCCGGAGTAACTTGTTTTACGATCTCCCGAGGTAACGGGGATGGGGGCGCAAACTCCATAAGAATTTTCTCACTTTCCTTTTTCGATTTCTTCTCCAATCTAGCGAGAATTTCTTTCTTCTTACGTTTGTCTTTAATATCTTCATTTTTGAAAAGATTTGCTGCCATACTTAGATTTGTAAGATTCAGGTGGCCCGCTTCTATCTTTTTATCAAGCTCAGGCATGTCGGCCAATAAGCGGGCTGCTTGAATACGTCTAATGGCCGCTGGTTCCGAATACCCTAGTTCCTTCACCGCATATTCAAATAAGGAAGGATATCGAAGATCCGAATATAATCTACGCCTTTCGATTTCTTTTAGGTGATGCAATATCTTGAGAGAAAGCTCGCGCTCTCGCTGAGCGAGAAATTTGGTGTCTGCCAAAAGGGCTGAATCGGTGAGGTGGCGAAGGTTCATACGGTCTCCTTTTTTTTGGAGACTAAGGGAAAGCAAGAAGGATTGAGGACAACTATCGAAAGTTGCCCTCATGAAATTTCAATTTTAAACCAACTGCTTCAGCACACATCGAAGTGGCTCGGCAGCTCCCCACAGCAGCTGATCGCCACAGGTGAAGGCATTCAGGTATTCATCACCCAAAGTCATCTTACGTAAACGACCCACCGGAATTTCCAGTTTTCCGGAAACGGCTGCGGGAGTGAGACTTTTCAAAGTATCAGGCTTATTATTAGGAATCAGGCGCACCCATGGGTTGGCCTCAGCAATCATCGATTCCACGGTAGATAACTCAACTGACTTCTTCAACTTGATCGTCAGCGCCTGGGAGTGACAGCGAAGAGCCCCAACACGCACACAGGTTCCATCAATAGGAATGGCTTTTTGAGATTCAAGAATCTTGTTGGCCTCAACCTGGGCTTTCCATTCTTCTTTGGATTGACCACTTGGTAACTCAGAATCAATCCACGGCAGGATATTAAGCGCCAGCGGATGACCGAAGTTATCCTTCGGAAGGGCCGATGAGTTGATCAAAACATTGGCCTCTTTTTCCATCTCAAGTGCTGCCAAAGATGGATGCTGGGCATACTTGTCCCCTACCGTTTTCATCTGGGCCAGAAGCTCCAGCATGTTCTTGGCCCCGGCCTCGGAAGCCGCCTGGTAGGTCATCGAACTAACCCACTCAACTAAATTATTCTTAAATAATCCATGAAGACCAATCAGCATCAGGGAGACGGTACAGTTTCCACCGACGAAATCCCGGGTGCCTTGGGCAATGTGTTCCTGAATCTTATCCCGGTTCACCGGATCCAGCACAATACAGGAGTCAGATTTCATGCGCAGAGTGCTGGCGGCGTCCACCCAGTGGCCATTCCACCCAGCATTTCGCAAGGCCGGGTGCATTTCGGTGGTAAACTCGCCACCCTGACAAGACACCAGGATATCCATTTTACTGAGTTCTGTCGTATCAATGGCACTGAGAACTTTGGGATAACCATGGCTAACGACCGGTGCCTCTTCGCCACCTTTGGTTGTAGAGAAGAAGTAAGATTCCATGTGAGCAAAATCATTTTCGGCGCGCATTCGTTCCATCAAAACGGAACCAACCATTCCTCGCCAACCGATAAAACCAACCTTTTTCATAAGCACCTCGCTAGTTTCAACCTTCACCAAAAAAAATTTAAAAGTAAACTTGGAAAAACCAATTTTCTTTCATATCATTTAGTCTGTGCCTGAAGAGGTGCGGTTTTTAGGTAAGAAAGTAAAAAGCTTTCCCAGGGAAAAATCGCCGAAGTGATGAGTCAAATACATCACTGGTCATGTGGAGTTGAGTCTCCGTGATTGTCACAGTTAGATAAATAAACTGTGGAGCGCTTCGGGTAGGTCAAACGGCTTAAAAGCCATTTCCTATCCGTTCTCCACCCTATATTATAGCCAAAATTTCTTCATCAGGAGTTATTGATGAGCCGCTCTTTCATTGTTTCTAAGTTTGGTGGAACTTCCATGGGCGATATCTCGGCCATGCATAAAAGTGCTCTCATTTCTAAAGAGCGCAACTCCAATGTCGTCGTGGTGTCTGCCACTTCAGGCACGACCGATAAACTCATCAGTGTTGCCAAAACTGCTTCCACCGGTAACATCGATGAATGCGCTAAACTAGTTTTCGGCATTAAAGAGCGCCACCATATCATGATCAAAGAAGCCACTACTGATCAGGAAGTGCACGAGATGTTGAATTCTCTTTTCACTGAGCTTGATCTTTTGGTCCAAAACATCACTCTCTTAAAAGAATTAACCCCTAAAGCTCATGACCATATCTTAAGCCTCGGCGAGAGAATGAGTTCTCTGATCTTTAAGGAAGTTTTGAAAGCCATACTCCCAGAAAAGAAAGTGGCCCTGCTGGATGCCCGTTCAGTTATAAAAACTGATTCGATCTTCGGCAAGGCCACTCCTCTTATCCCTGTGATTGATGCGGCATGTTCAGAATTGAATACTGACACCATTTATGTCACTCAAGGCTTCATTGGCTCGGACCTTGATGGCAACACCACCATTCTTGGTCGAGGCGGCTCTGATTATTCAGCAGCTCTTTTCGCTGAAGGCACCAACGCAACGGTACTGGAAATCTGGACCGACGTGGCCGGAATCGCGACCACAGATCCGCGACTGTGTGCCAATGCTAAAATCATTCCTGAACTCTCCTACATGGAAGCCGGTGAGATGGCGACCTATGGAGCCAAGATTCTGCATCCAGCAACTATTGCTCCTGCTGTTCGTAAATCCATTCCGGTTTTTGTGGGCTCAACTTTTGATCCCAAAGCTCCCGGCACCTGGATCCGCCATGAGGTCGCGCATCGACCTGCAGTTCGGGCCATCACAAAACGTGCTCACCAGGCCCTTTTAACAATCTCGATTCCGCACATGCTTAATGCCCATGGTTTTATGGGAGAAATCTTCGGCATCTTCGGCAAACACCGTATCTCAGTGGACTGTGTGACCACGGCCGAAACATCCATTGCTGTAACCGTGGACCATGTGACTTTGGAAAATGAAAAATTCATCCAGGATCTCAAGGCACTTGGAACTGTAGAAACAGAAACCGAATACGCCTTGATCTCTTTGATCGGCAACGATCTATTCAGTCGCTCAAATCTCGCCAAGAGTATTTTTTCTTCGGTCGACAACGCCTCCGTTCGTATGATGAGCTTAGGTGCGAGCCCCTACAACTTTAACTTCCTTGTAAAAGAAGATGTTTCAAAGACCTGTATCCAGCGTCTCCACCAGACCCTGATTGAAGGGCAGGCATGAAAATTGCTCTACTAGGAAAAGGCAAAACTGGCTCAAAGGTGCTGGAGAATAAGGCTCACCAGGTGATTGCCTTTGATTCCAAGAACCCACCAACATTTGAGAAGCTTGAAACCTTCGATGTGATTATTTCTTTTCTGCCGGGGGAAGCCTTTAAAAGTTATATCCCGCTCTTAGTGGAAACAAAACTTCCAGTGGTCACGGGCTCCACTGGTTTTGATTGGCCATCAAATCTTCACCAAACCCTGAAGGATAAGAATCTCTCCTGGATTTACGCCACGAATTTTTCCATGGGTGTGGCCGTCGTGAAACAACTCTTAAATAAACTGGCCGGGGCAAGTAGCTTTTTCCCAAAGCACTCAAGCTCCATCCATGAAATCCATCATACCAAGAAACTAGATGCTCCCAGTGGTACTGCCCTCTCGATGCAGGAGTGGATGCATGAGAAATGTGAAATCACTTCAGAGCGCACCGGTGATGTGATTGGTTTCCATGAGCTGACTTTTGATACCGGTTCAGAAAAAATCAAAATCTCCCACGAAGCCCTGGACCGAAAGCTCTTTGCTGATGGAGCGATCTGGGCCGCCGAATACTTATTCAAAAACAAATCACCTGGATTGAACTCATTCCAGGACATCATTGAGAGGACCTTATGAACCTATCTGATTACCGTTTATGGACCGCCGTGGTCACTCCCCTCTCCCATTCACAAAAGCCCGACTTAGGCGCCCTGACTCGTCTGGTGCAGGATCAGGATGAAGCCAAAAATGGTCTTCTGATCTTGGGCTCCACTGCTGAGGCGTTAAATCTTACTCTCTTTGATAAAAAGAAAATCGTTGAACACGTGATTTCCCTTAAACCAAAATCTCCTATCATGATCGGAGTTGGTGGTCACCAACTGGAAGAAACACTTGAATGGCTTCAGTATCTGGAAACTCAAAATATCCACGCCTACCTGATGGTGACTCCACTTTACGCAAAACCGGGTCCGGTTGGTCAGTATCATTGGTTTAATACCTTGATGAACGCTGTGACTCGTCCGTGTATGCTGTATAACGTTCCTGGCAGAACAGCTGTGGCCATGTCCACTGAAGCAGTAGAAAAACTCTCCACTCATAAAAACTTCTGGGCCATTAAAGAAGCGTCCGGCTCCGTGGAAAAATTCAAAGGTTATCTCAAAGCCGCCCATGGGAAACCTGTTTATTGTGGTGACGATGCTCTGATGCCTGAGTTCGCACTGGCCGGCTCTCATGGACTGGTGTCGGTTGCCTCTAATGCCTGGCCAAGAGAGACACATCTTTATGTTGAACAGTGTCTGAATAAAACTTTTGATGATAAGCAACTCTGGACGGACGCTTCGAACTCACTTTTTGTGGCTTCTAATCCGGTTCCTGTGAAGCGCCTATTGTTTGAAAACGGCAAAATTCAAACTCCTTTCATGGTCGCTCCACTCACTCATGAAGATATGATGGATGCCTCTCCGGTACTCAAAGCTAATGACCAGGTCCGTACTTGGTTTCAAAGGAATCAAAAATGAACTGGCAAGAAACTCTGGATCTTTTAGAGAAAGGTCTCGTTCGCTCAGCAATTAAAGAAAATGGAAAATGGATCGCTCAAACGCAAGTCAAAGAAGCGATTCTTGCTGCCTTTAAGGCCGGTGAGTTAGCTGAATTTCCAGGTGGCTTTGTGGATAAACACAATCTGCCTGCCCGTCAGTTTAAAGTGGAAGATAAAATCCGCATGGTTCCCGGTGGATCATCGGTTCGTCGAGGAGCTTATGTTGCGAGTGGTGTGATCATCATGCCTCCGGCCTACATCAATGTGGG
>JBEIEO010000131.1:0-8117 GCA_040382895.1 Halobacteriovoraceae bacterium | reverse complement strand
CGGCTTCTGCTTCTAGAGTTTTTCCATCGGGAGTCAGAAGAACTGAGGTCATGAGGCCAAGGGAGCCGAAGCCTTGAGCGACAGTATCAGACTGAACGTCACCATCGTAGTTCTTACCGGCCCAAACAAATCCACCAGACCACTTCATGCAAGCGGCAACCATGTCATCGATCAGACGGTGCTCGTACACGATGCCTTTAGCTTCAAACTTCTTCTTGTAATCTTTTTCATAGATCTCAGCGAAGATATCCTTAAAGCGCCCATCGTATTTTTTAAGGATCGTATTTTTTGTAGAGAGGTAAAGAGGCCAGCCTTTAACCAACGCCATGTTGAAGCAAGACTGAGCAAACCCACGGATGGATTCTTCAGTGTTGTACATAGAAAGGGCAACACCAGGACCTTTGAAGTTATAAACTTCCCACTCTTGAGTTTTTCCATCCTCACCAGTGAAAGTCATTTTGAGAGTTCCTTTACCAGGAATCACAGTATCAGTAGCTCGGTACTGATCGCCGAAAGCGTGACGGCCGATAACGATCGGTTGTGTCCAGCCTGGAACCAGACGTGGGATATTCTGGATAATGATTGGCTCACGGAAAACTGTACCATCAAGGATGTTACGGATTGTACCGTTTGGTGATTTCCACATTTGTTTTAGTTTGAATTCTTCCACGCGCTTTTCATCAGGTGTGATGGTGGCGCACTTGATACCAACGTTATACTTTTTGATGGCTTCGGCAGCTTCAATCGTTACTTTGTCATCAGTTGCATCACGGTTTTCCATGCCTAGATCGTAGTATTTAATATCAAGATCAAGATAAGGGAGGATCAGTTGTTGCTTAATGTACGACCAGATAATCCGGGTCATTTCATCGCCATCGAGCTCGACCACAGGATTGGCCACTTTTATTTTTGCCATAGTTATCTCCAGAACGGTTAAAGAAGGTGACTCTATTGTGGGTAAGATTGAGGGTTTTGTCGATGGTTAATGCAATGCAGGTACAGACTAATTAGGCTTAACGCCTTCCTTGAGAACTTCCATTCTGACATCGAAGCCACGCTCTTTGAGAATTTCATAGTCTTTAACCACCTGACGAGGGGTGGATTGCACAGACAAATATTGCATCCGAGCATGATAGTAATACTCAGACATTCCTTCGGCGCGGAACTGCAAGCGCTCGCTCTCATCGACACCTTTGATGTGAAGGATGTGCGAGACCGGATACAAACGCTGCCGGGAGGGATCATAGGCCACGGGCCAGGCATCTTTTTGATTCACCGGAGAGCGAAAGAAAATAAAATACTTATCTTCCAGAAGTTTCTTACCAAATTCAGGGCGATATTTTTTCTTATCCATCACAGAAATGTCTAGTATGAGGCTCCAGTTTTTACTTACTCGAAGTAATTTTTCTTTTTCTACTTCAAATGCAAGAGGTTCAGGTCCGTCGGAGACACTGGCCGGTCCGCGCAACTTGGGAATTAAGCTCGCAGGTACTGGAACTTCCTTCATGGTTTTTGGATCAAGGGATGTGGCTTTCGGGACGATTTGTTTTTTGACTGGTTTTAAAGCGAAAGAATTTTCAGTTCGATGCCATTTTAGATAAATCGCGGCTCCCAAAATCAAAATTGCTAAACCAATGAACTTCTTTTTCATATGAAGTCAGCAATCCAGCTCATGGTTATGGGTAACGAAGTATTTTCGGACTCATCTACAGCTCTGACGTTGATGTAGTAAGTCGTGTCATCGATCAGAGTTAGACCAAGCAACTGAGCATTAACGTTTGTCAGACCGATAGATGTCCATCCTGCGATGTCGGTTCCACCGGGAGTGGTTCCGACAGAGGCTTCGTAACGAATAACATCACCGGAAACAGAGTTGGTGAAACTAAACAGAGTGGACACTGTATCAGATGGATAAGGTGAAATGGTTGAGAGTGCTGTGATGGCGGCAGGAGCGGAGCCATCTGGAGTACCTTTACGGCCGAAGATGTTAATTTGCCAGTTGTCCAGATTTCCTGCGACACCTGCGGTCCCATCTATTAACATCAGAGTCCAGGAGCCGAATGATTCTTCTCCATAGAAAGCGTTAGTCAGGAGCAATTGATCGTCTAAAAATGAAGTGGAGTAGATACCGTTATTGAAATGGATCAAGCGACTTTCAATCCCAGAAGGCGATCGCAGGACCAACCCAATGTCACCCGGACGTGCGTGATCAATATTTACCTTCACCTGGACGGCTTCCACGATGAAGTTATGGTTCACGGTAATGGTGCTGTCTACAAAGTCTGAAGTGCCATCATCTGGAATGGCCATATTCAGATCAGCTAAACCTGTGGAGTAATACCATTGCTCAGTCACTGGATTCTGAGTACTCACGAAAGTGCCAAGAGCACCGTTTACAAAACTGGTCGCTGCCAGCACTGCTTCCAGAGCATTGATGCGACCGAAACCATACCAATTCGAGAAAGGAATTCCGGCACCATTGGTAACCCATTTATAATCATAATCGATATTCGCGCGATCTAAATTATAAGGATGATCCTGAAGGTTCGGGGCCAGAGTATCGATTGGCTCGGCGGTCATGGCCAGGATGTGCTTAATTTCCCGCCAAGTGAGTTCCGGATTGGCCTGTAACATCAGTGCGATCACTCCGGAAGATATTGGTGCAGCCGAAGATGTTCCGTTCATGTAGCTCGTGTAGTTACAGTTCCTATTTCCAGCTGTCAGACCACTGTTGAAATTATTATCTTCACCAATAACAGCGTAGCCTTTAGCACAGCCGGAAACATCGGTGGTCAGCATCGCTGGCTCGGTATTTCCATATTCTCCACCGGGAGCACTAATCCAGATTCCGCTACCAGGAGTTGAATAGGTTGATTTCTCGCCATTGGCGTTATAAGCGCCAGTGATGATTTTGTATGGGATAGCAAGATCACCATTATGGTTAGTATTACCAGTGAAGACGTTGACGAAATCATTGTTTCCAAGACATGAGTGAAGGTAAGCGAGGAAGTCATTACCTGCTGACTGAACGTAGATGGCCCCCTTGCCATTTCGAAGATTGGTTACACCATCACGAAAAGCATCCAGAGCGAGGGAGTCTTCTTCATTGAAGCGGCACTGAGCATAACCATAGGAGTAGTTAAAGATATCGAAGTTTCCATCTGCTTGATCGATATTTCGGGCCAGATAAGATGCTTCAGTCATACCAGTATCGTAATCGATGACAAATCGAAAAGCCGCAAAGCTTGCGTCCGGAGCTACACCCTTAGAGCCTTTGCCATTATTTGCTTCTGCACAGATGAGTCCAGTGACGGCCGTGCCGTGGTATTCAGTCCCCTGATTATTTGCCCCGTAGCTTTGTCGCCATTGGTTTGGATCGGCGGGACCATAATTTCGATGCTCACCAGTGAGTGCATTGGCATCTAGGTCTTCATGAATCATTTCTGTTCCGGTATCGGAAACAGCGATACGAACACCATCACCAGGAAAGGTGAGAGCCGCTCCGGTGAGATTGATGTCCGTGACACCATCTGCGTTTCCGCTACTATAAGTAGATTGACCAGTGTTATCTAAATGCCAGGCCTCAGAGACAAAAGGATCAGCAACGCCAGGTGAGGAACTTCCACCAGTGGTACCGCCAGTGGTTCCGCTATTATCTTCGCTGCTGTTTCCGGGCACGACTTTTCCCTCTTCCTTGACACAGGCAAGCGAGAGAGTCAGCAGACAAAAAATCAGCCAAATAGGTCTTCTCATCCATATGCTATATCGACCTATCTTGGGGAAAGATTAAAAGAGTATACCTGACTAGAAGAGGCTCTTAAGGTCGCACCACATAGACATCACAGGGAGAAAATTTCACCATCTTATCCGTAAATGAACTATGGAATAAGCCTTCAAATCCATGTTTTCCCTGGGGTGAGACGATCAGTAAAGAAAGATTAAGTTGTTTCAGCAAACAAATCACCTCCTCCTCGGGGCTAAAATCCCGGGCCAGGTGAAAAAAGACTTTTCCGGAAAATACTGAGGGGATTATCTTCAAGGCTTCCTGGCGAAGAAAGCGATTCAGAGAAGGTAACATCTTCTGATAGGATTTTTCATCCGGAACTTCTATTAAACCAAACTCCATGGGACTGATGACTTTTTTTACGACGTGAATGAAATGCACTTCCTGAATATGTGTCCAATCAAAACGTAAGCTCCAGCGATAAAGTGGCTGAAGAAGTTTTTCTTCAATAGGAAGAGCAATGGCCATCGTACTTAATGACATAACGACCTCTCAGACTCTTATTTGACACCGGGTCAGCTGTGCTGGCCATTTTCTGACAAGCTCAGTTATCCACGGGGCAATCGGTCCCATGACTAAGCAAATGCCATTGCGATTTATGACATTCTCAAGGTTTTATTCACCGGCCCATTGGCCTCGCCTTTGCTTCTTGCATTCTATTGGCAACGGAGGATGAATAATGACACGACGTCGACGTGACACAGAGATTCGGAACTTGAATGTCATTGACATGATTCTGATTGATCATCAGTTTTTAAAAGAATGTATCGAGATCCTTATCGATGAAAAAATCAAACTTCTCAAACCACGAGTGTCCTGTAGTCGGCTGCTTAAAGATGAGATTGAAGCCGAACTCAAAGTTCTGGCCGAATTAGTTAAACGTCACATCAAAGAAGAGGAGAGTGAACTTTTGCCCAAGATGACTTCAGAACTTGAAGACGAAATGCTGAAGGATATGGGTGAAGTGTTTATGAATCTGCGCAAGATTTCTCCTAAAGAATTAAGAACCTATCCTCAGCTCGAAGATCAACTGGTTGTCTGGAAAGATGATGTACAGAAAGTTTCAAGTCAGTTTTTATCCAAGATGGATAGATATGTGGAGAACCTGAAGCACTAGATTCTCCCTCAACAAGGAGTTAGTTATGCCTACTGTAATGAACCCTCATTCCATCGGTACCCAGAGCACGTATTCGAAATCTGCTCCTCAAAAAGTTTGCATTGGATTGGGCATCGTTTTTGTCATCGTTGGTCTGGCGGGAGTGATGATGCCAGGTTTAATGGGGATGCATTTGAGTATGGTGCACAACCTGATTCACCTGGGCTCTGGCTTTCTTGCTTTGTGGAGCGGATACTCTGGCCGCCGAAAAGCCTATAATTTCTGTCTTGCCTTCGGTGCGGTTTACGGAATCTTAGGAATCGCCGGATTTCTTATTGGTGCCCCTGGATATCCGGCCGTTGGATACATGGAAGCTGATCAAAATCTTTTTCGTCTCATCCCAAACGTACTTGAACTCGGAACCATGGATCACCTGGTTCATATTCTGTTGAGTGCTATCTTTTTGTTTACTGCTTTTGCTCACCGGAAAGACGGCATCAATGACAACAGGATTGATCGTTCGACCTCAGGGGCATCTGAAATTCGTTCAGAAACAGAGAGGAAATTATGACGATAGAAAAAGATCGATCACATGCAATCTGGGAAGGAGTAGAACTGCCTTCTTATAAAAAAGTATCCATGAATCTCAAGGCCGATGTTTGTGTCGTTGGTGGAGGGATGAGTGGGGTCTCCCTTGCTTATGAGTTGGGGAAACGGGGACATAAAGTGATCTTGCTGGAAGCTTCCCGCATCGGAAGTGGACAGTCAGGAAGAACCACCGCTCACCTGACTTATCAGCTGGAAGAACCGTTTTGTCGGCTGGTGAAAAATCTGGATAAGGAGAAGGTACAATTGTTTGCTCAGGCGCATCGACAAGCGATTGATGTCATCGAAGATAGAGTCTTTGAAGAAAACATTAGCTGCGACTTCAGACGTCTTGATGGTTATCTTTTTTTGGGGGCCCATGACAGTATCAAAACTCTTCAGGAAGAAGTCAAAATCGGATACGAATTGGGACTTGATCTGATGCTTTCTGATCAGATACCTGCCTTCCCTCAATTGGGACCAGCGGTAATTTTTCCGCGGCAAGGGCAGTTTCATCCTTTGAAGTATATGAGAGGACTTTTAAAAGCTATGGAGCGCATGGATGTGACGATTTTTGAAGACTCTCACGTTAAGGATTTCAAAACAGGCCCAGGAGTTTCAAGAGTTGTAACTGATGATGGTTTTGAAATTGAATCGGTTTATCTGGTGGTGGCGACAGATTCGCCCGTAAACAATCGCTTCTATATTCATACCAAACAAGCGGCTTACCGAACTTATGTCCTGGGCTTTAAATTTGAGCGACAGATTGAAATACCGCTGATGTGGGATACAGATGATCCTTATCATTATATCCGCCAGTGTGGTTCAACAGTCATCATCGGCGGTGAAGATCACCGTACCGGACAAGGGCCTCTGCAGGATCCATATGAGGAGCTGGAAAAGTGGTCGCGCCAAAGGTTTCCTCTTCTGGGTGAAGTTCAATGGAAGTGGTCCGGCCAGGTATTTGAGCCTGTTGATCAGATGGGTTTTATCGGTAGAAACCCCGGCATCGAAAAAAACGTTTTCATTACTACAGGTGAAAGCGGCATTGGGATGACCAGCGCGGCTATTGCCTCGATGCTGATTCCCGATCTCATCGATCATAAAGACAACCCTTGGGCAGCTTTGCTAGACCCAGGGCGGGTAACGCTGAAGGCGTCCACCGCGAGTGAATTTATTAAAGAGAATGCCAATATTGCTCTTCAGTACACTGACTGGGTTAAACCAGCCGAAGCAAAAACACTGGAAGAAATCCCTTGTGACCATGGCTGTCTGATGCAGGATGGGTTGAGTAAGAACTGTGTTTACCACACGAGTGATGATCATTTTGAGAAGAAGTCCGCGATTTGTAGCCACCTTGGTGGAATCGTTCATTGGAATGATCTGGAAAAAACCTGGGATTGTCCCTGCCACGGATCTCGTTTCAATGCCCACGGGCAAGTGATAGAAGGCCCGGCCCTGAACAATTTGATGGAGCCGTAACGATGGCAAGTCCGACGATGCAATCTGCGCATTTCTCTCGATTAAATCAGTTGGCGGGAAAGTTTCATGAGGTTCGCAAAAAAACTGAAGAGCTATGTCTTCCATTGACCATTGAAGATTACAATCTCTCGGTCACAGAAGAAACATCGACGCCTAAATGGCACTTAGGCCACTCTAGCTGGTTTTTTGAAAGATTTATTCTTCAAAAGTTTAAACCCAGCTATGAATCCTTTCGGCCCGAGTTTAACTTCCTTTTTAACTCTTACTATAAACGCTTGGGAAGTTATCTGCCCAAAACCAATCGAAATGTATTAAGCCGTCCTACCGTGGAGGAAGTCTATCAATACCGTAATTTCGTTACCGAGGCAGTGATGGCGTTCCTGGGAAATATAAAAGTCGCTCATGAAGCCGCTGTTCTTCAGTCGCTAGAGATTGGTATTCATCATGAACAGCAGCACCAGGAACTTTTGCTCATGGATATTAAAAGAAATTTCTACGCAAATCCGATCCGGCCGCAGTATCGCAATGAGGTTTTTTCTCATGGTGAAGTCATGGAGTCAGATTGGAAAAACTTTCACGCAGGCCTGGTGAAAATCGGAGTCCCTCATGAGTATCAGGATTTTGCTTTTGATAATGAGAAAGATCAGCATCAGGTGTGGCTTGAGAGCTTTCAGCTAGCATCTCATCTGGTGAGTAATGATGATTACCTCGCGTTCATGGATGAAGGTGGCTATGACAATCCTATATTGTGGCTCTCCGATGGCTGGGACCAGAAAGAAAAACATAATTGGCAGTGTCCGCTGTATTGGGAGAAAAGTGGGCAGAACTGGTGGGTCATGACTCTCTCCGGGATGGTTCCCCTGGAACTATCAGCTCCGGTTGTACACATCAGTTTTTATGAAGCCTATGCCTATGCCAAGTGGAAAGGTGCGAGATTACCGACTGAGGCTGAATGGGAAACCGCCGCCAGGATGGAGCGCATCTCTGGTCAGTTTCTCGAAAATAGTCCAATGGAACCCGAGATTTCTCAGGTGTCCCATGATTTTTTTTCTCAGATTCATGGCACCGTCTGGGAATGGACGGGAAGTCCTTACGTCGCCTATCCACGCTACCGTGCACTCACGGGGGCGATGGGTGAGTATAACGAAAAATTTATGTGTAATCAGATGG
>JBEIEO010000130.1:0-8134 GCA_040382895.1 Halobacteriovoraceae bacterium | reverse complement strand
CTTTACCTGCGAAAACTGTTACGGTTGAACTTGATCAGGTTTATCAGATCTCTACGACTTCGGGTTTCTATTCACCTTGTCCGACGTGCGGAAAAGATTCATGGTTCTCATCATTCAGCGCTTTTCCCACAACAGCTTATGGCACTGGTCTTCAGGCCGTGGGCTTCAGTACTGAGCGCGACACTTTCGGAAACAACACGACTGCAGGTAATTACGAAGATACTATCTTTGGTCGGGCCTGCTGGATTCCGCCAACGATGATTCCATTCTCTCATCGAGAAATCACTGGTTCTCAAAACCAGCGTCTCAATCGATTAAAAACTCAGGCGGCCATGTTTGCCAATGGTTATCAGCGTGACTGGTACGGCTTCAATAAAGGAGCCTTGATCGGATCCTTCGATGGAGTAACCTGGTTTGCAGTTGGTAAGGGTCGAATCGTTAAAGCAACCTCTAAAAAATTATTCCTTGCGATCAATGCCCCTTTCGCCGATCTGGCTACGCCTACATTACATGTGGTGAATGTGCAGGCCTATGATGGTATCACCCAGGCCGCGACTCTTGATTATGATCCTCAATACCATCTTTCTCATCCTTATCAAAACGAAGCAGGTAGCTGTCAGGTTCATCACTTGTGTGAGACTGACGCAGAATGTGTGACTCGTCTTGGTTGGGAGTACATGTGTGCTGACACTAAAGATCTCAAAACCAAATGGCCGACATTTGATGCCAATGGCGATGAAGTCGGCGCGAGCTCAGTTACTCTGACACTGGATAAAATTCTTCTTCAGAAAAAATATCCTTCATCATCGACTAAGAGATGTGTTTACCGAGGCGCCGGTGCTCTGTGTATGCCGGATGTGACTACAATCGCCGATGTGAACAAACGCAAGACCCTAAGTTGTGCTCCTAACTTCTATTGCGCCAGTGCAACCACTGGTGGAGCGGTCTTCAACTCAAGAATCTCGCGATATGCTTCATTATTGGAAGATATTCCTGTGGCCCGAAACCATCTGTATGGTAAAGACGCCAATGTTCTGGGGCGACCTCTGAGCTACATCGCTTCGAGCTTAACCACAACTTTACCAAATGATATCTCAAGTACCCTGACTCAAAACCTTTTAACCTATGAAACAACGGCGAATAACAGAACAGGTCTTTGCCGCCCAGGTAAGGCACTTCCTGAGGCTATCAACCAGACCCTATTGAGAAGTCCTTACGAACAGCACAAAACCCGCGACACCAGCGGACGAACAGACTTTATTAACCAGATCGCTTCCTGTAACTCTGGCCTCTATTCTGGTAACCGCTATTCTTCGTGCCCAGTCATAGATAGTGCTGGCAACTATGAAATGTTTACTTCTAGCTTTAATCTTTCAGACTGGTCAACGAAGGCACGCCTGCAAAATAGTTGCGGACTTGATACTCTTCTGACTGGTATCACCCCAAGTGGTACAACTGATACCTTGGCGACCCACTCGCCATTTAAATTCATTGAAGCCAGACCCTTGGCCGCCCAGACTGTTTCAACACCAATGCTGGCCCGAGATGCTTGTCTACGCCGGGCCAATCAGGTTTGTCATACAGATCTGGACTGCTCACCTAACAAAATGCATGCGGATCAATCCGAAAACTTTTCTCTTTCTTATTTTGGGAATGCGGCAGAGAAAACTTATTACCAGGAATACCTGAGTTGCTCTCAGTTGGACCCTAAACCGATGCCAACAGATACATTCGCCTATAAGAACTTTAAAATGCATCAGAATCGCTGCTGCCGTGAAGTTGGATTGTCACTTACGACCTACACTTCTAATACACCAACCTCAGTTGACGGTAATACTTACGATCCGATAACGGCCAACCTGACCTACACGACTCCGGGGCTCGCTCCTTCAGCTGCTACCCGTTATTCCCGTCTGGCAACCGTAGATGATCTGGGTGGCACAAAGCCAATGCTAAGTGCTTATCAGAAGCGAGGCACAGGATTAAATAGCGATGAAGTTGATGCGGCCGTTTCTCCAAACGTTAAGACCAACAAGCAGTGGATGACCCTCTCTGAGGCAAACGCTGAAAGCTGTTGTGGCGGTGGTTGGATCAGAAAATTCTCTGACGGTTCTAACGATTGGTCTAAGCGCGATCGTGCTTACTATGATGTCACAAACTTTCGTTGCTTAAATTCCCGTACGGTGATGCTGACTCGCCCGGATGATGTCGCGGCCCAATATGACAGTTCTACCGACGCGATAAATCTCGTCAATGAAGATATGGGAGATTACTGTAAAGATGCTTTAGGCATGAAAGGCTACTGCGCTCAATACGGCTTCGATCAAGATTCAGTTGAATTTGCCCCTACTTCAGATGCCTATATGGGACGTCGCTCTGATTTTTGGTCTGATACGAATCTTCAAAGTCATTACTCTTCATTTAAAAACGAAAGGGCGCTACCTTCTGGTGGATTTCATGAAAAAGAATATTATTTTTACCCGCGAAGTGCAGATGGTGATAAACGCGTCATCATAGATCATTCATCGGCCACTGGTCGCCGCAACATTCAGATTAAAATTCCTAGCTTCATCACTCGCAACTGGGACAATACCGTTGATGCGATCGTTGAGGGTGCGCCTATTATCGGCGGCCCGCGGGTGGCCCTTTTCAATGTTGATAATGAGGCTGAGTCACGAGAGTGCGAAAAACGTGCCACTGTTGATGCACTTCCTAGCCCAACCGCCAACGATGGAGGGAATGCTTACTGTAACTCAACAGTCATGCACTTCGGAGTCTTCACCGGCTGTTGCTACTCTTTTGACAGAGCTACTCGAACACTAAAAGTAATTAATGATCTGGATGCAGGTCCTGCCTGGCTACAGGCCGGAGCTAGCGGACAAAACCGAAAGTTTGCGGTCAAGCTCATAGATGCAGATCCAGCAGGGCGAAATCTTATCACTCGTTACAAACCAGGATCAGCACTCTACCACCTGAAACGTTTTGGTAAACTGGAACTTTCTGGTATTCCACAGATTACCTATGAAGGAATGTACTGTTCAGATAACCACGACCGTGTGTTACCGGGGATCTTTAAAAAGACCGGAGTCTCCGATATGAAGAGAACGCACTTTGAAAATGATGATACCTACTCTTTCAACGACGTCGTTACCGTCGGATCCAGCACTTACACTAAGAAACATGTTAATCATCTGGCCCTTGAGAATGAGCCGGTTTTCTCGAGTAGCGAATTCAAGTGCTGTGTACCACTTGGCAAGACGACTACCGATCAAACGAAATGTTGTTCTGGTTATGCAACAGGTGCTGCAACAGTTAAGACTTGTGAACTTCCTGTTGGAACTGATCTGATGGTTTATTTTAACCGCTTTGTTTCCAATGAGGGTATTGGAACAACTCAGCCGGGGGGCGGATTACTTGATGCTGATTTCGATTTGAAAACTGGTGAACCAAGAGTAGACACAACGGTCACTCAGAAGATCGCACTTCTGGGAAGGGCCTATTGCGAATCCAAAAAAGTAAGGATTGGCGGAGCTTTTGGAGAATTCCCACTTGAACCAGAGGGTAACGATACCAACCAAAACGAAAAAATATACAATATTGTTGATTCCTCAAAAGACGAGGGCAGTTTATCTGCGACGGGAGGTGACGTTCCTGTGGGCTACACGGCTTTCATGCAGGGATTCCGTTGGAACCACCATCTCTATTGTGACGAATAAAAGGATTTATGAAGAAGTCGATTAAAACGCCCACAGACTCATCCGTTGAAATGCGTGAGATGGTGATGCCTCATCACACCAATCCCCAGAATACCGTTTTCGGGGGGACTGTAATGAGCTGGATTGATATTGCCGCTGCCATGGTGGCCGCTCGTCACTGCGCTAGACCGGTGGTAACAGCGCACATTGATGATATTGATTTCATTGCTCCTATCAAAGTTGGTTATCACGTCCTTATCCAAGCCTCTCTAAATTACGTGGGACGAACATCTATGATCGTTGGGGTGAAAGTAACCTCTGAAAATCCCTATACTGGTGAAAGTAGGACAACGACGAAAGCCTATCTAACTTTTGTAGCACTTGATGATCTGGGAAGACCAATAGAAGTTCCAGGGTTAAAACCTGAATCTGAAGATGAAGTTCGTCGTTTTGAGAATGCCAAAAAACGTGTGGCCATGAAGAAATCAGTTCGCGATACTTTAAAGAAAAAATCCTAATTGGAGTAAAGATGAAAGCCTTAACATTGTTAGCTCTTTTAATCGTCTCATCCCATTGCCTGGCACAGGGTTATATCTCTCCAGATCAGCAAAACCAGATTATGGAAGAAGCTAAATTGCGTGAGCCAGCTACTGCCGACATTAGCCCCGAGCAGGCCAGCGAGATCCTGGAAAAGCTAAAAAAAGGCAAGGAAGTGCGTGAAGCGCAGACTCAGTTTATCGAGGAATTAGATAAAGAAAATTAATAAGCTTAACGAAAAAAAATCATTTCTCAGAACCCATTTTTTTGCAGTTTTTCAACTTGATGATCTTGGCTCTCATCTCTTCAGATTTGGTTTCCTCCATCAGATACTCAACGACTTTCTCCCAGGGAAGATCAGTAAGAACATCATCGAGTTGATATTTTTTCAAAGCCTTGATGCCGCTTTTAGTGTTCACTCTCCTACACAGAATTCGCTTAGGCCCTTCCTGGGTATCCCCAAAAATGGCTACGGGCCGAGCTGCTTGGATCATGGGTTAACTATAAGGACAGAAATAAAAAAGCCTCCATGCGAACATTCGTTGCGGGGAGGCTTTTTTTGTGTGTGTGCAGGAATTAAATCTCTTACAAATTCTTTTTCAGAGTTTATAGACTTATTAAACCCGTCAATCTACCAACTCGTCAAACACAAAACACTAGATCTTGTATTTTTCGTTGTCATAAATCTGACACGATTTTGAATTTCAGTGAGTTTGCTTGTTGCGTTAGTTCAGAGTCGCGGGAGAAATAAAAAAGGCCTTCGAAGAAGGCCTTTTATGGAGAAAGATTATTTACCTTTCTTATGACCTTTAAGAAGTTTTTTCTTACGGGCAAGTCGCTTTAGCTTCACTCCGCTCTTCTTGTTCTTAGATGCCTTCTTAGCGGGGCGTGACTTTTTAAGTTTTTTCATAAATCCTCCTCAATAGATAATTCGGCTCAGTCTATAATAAAAGAAGCTCTTTGCAAACGCGGGACCCCATATGCAAATAACTTATTTTCTGATTTTTTTATCCCTTTCGGCTTATGCCCAGAAAACTCCACGGATTGAGGTCATTCCAAACCCTCAATCTATCGAGGATTTTGATCATCAGTTCAAGGGATGCCCTGAAAACTCTGAATGTGATCAGGTGATGGGTCACATGCTGGACCGTTGGAAGAACCTTATAAACAAGCTGAAAGCAATGCCCGAGACCACCAAAACTGCGCCTTTGATCGAAGCCTACCGGGTCAAATATGGTATCCCGACCGAGTTTTACACCAATCAGAAATCTCAACAGGGATTCAAACCGGCCCTGCATAGCTCTTCCTGCAAAGAGCATAATCCCAAGACTGGCGAAAAAGTTCTGAAAGGGACCGCTTTCGTGAAAGGTATCACGCTGAATGATGCCATCATCTGGCGCGACCAATCCCAGATCCAACTACCTCTGAAAGAAAATCTTCATCCGCAACCCGTGAAAGTCTATTTCGAAAAAGCTGCAGTCACCTATCATCTCTCTCTGAATGATCAGCCGCTCTTTATCAAAGACAAGGAACTTTATATCCTCAAGGATGCCGATGATTTTTATTTCATGTTAAAAGTCTCACCCACAGGTGATTGGAAGATCATCGACATGGATTTTTCATCATTAAGCAAGTGGGAAGACAAACGCTCAAATGTCGATTGTCCCAAAGATCAGGACAAAGCCAATACAGCGATCTTTACTTATCCTTTCTGTAAATCAGTCTGGGATGAAACAGAGAAAAAACTGGTGACGGTCAGAATGCATCAGGGCTGCGCTTATTAAGGCAACCCTGAAAAAAATTATCTTTTTACCATTTGATTTTTGATCAGATTATTACGCTGACGATGGGCCTCATTTACGTATTGCTCAAACCAGTGAGTCTGAGTCATGCTGATCACTCGCTTTTCTTCCGGGTGAACAAAAGTCAGAGTGTGCGGCGGCTGAAGCATCTTCAACAGATAATAATTGGCGAAGACCGGAATCTTGAGAACTGACTTCATAGCATCTGGACGGGAATGGAAAGATTTTTTGCCGGCGTAGTGAGTAACCAGATTATCAAACTTATAATAGTTATCACTCACACCCTCTTCACAAAGAACAGCGATCTCGGCACCGATGTGCTGATAGTAGTCTTTAATTGAGAATTGACGATTGAAAGCTGTCTCTGGAAAAAACTCTTTATCGTCTGCTCCAATAGCACTTGCCTTCAATAAACTAAATGATGGAATCATGCTGGCCTCAGTTTCAATCTTATCGTGATGAAATTGAGGACAAGAAGTCAGTTCGGTTTTATGCTCCAGATGCTGACTTAAGGTCAGATACTGGTGATAAAGCGCGGAAAAGTACACCCGGCGGGGAGACTTCCCTTCGACTTCATTGATATCCATAGAAGCCGGTGCCCTTGCTGTCGTTGAATGCTTCTGGATTTCAGCTACCAACTCCGCAGCAAATGGTAGCTCCATGGCGACCTTTTCAGTGGTATGGGAACAAGCGGCCAGAAATAAAACGGGAACTAAAGACAGGGCTTTTTTCATTATAGACCTCACCTGAAAATCTTGTCGGAGATGTGGATGAGAACTTGATTAACCGCCCTTTCTTGTCCATTATCTAACTATGAATTACTGGCTTATGAAATCTGAACCTGATGTTTTCTCATTCCAGGACTTGAAAAAGCGTCCTAAACAAACAGAACCGTGGAATGGTGTAAGGAACTATCAGGCCCGTAACTTCATGCGGGATGAAATGAAGATCGGCGATTTGGTCCTCTTTTACCACTCTAGCTGTGAAGTACCAGGTGTCGCCGGAATCGCTAAAGTAAATTCTGCACCCTACCCTGACAGTACGCAGTTTGATAAAAAGTCCGAATACTTTGATGAGAAGGCCACCAAGGAAAATCCTAGATGGTTTTTAGTCGACGTTTCTTTTGAGCAGGATTTGAAAAGTTATGTTTCACTGGAACAGCTTAAGAAACATGATGAATTAAAAGACATGCGCCTGATGCAAAAAGGTAACCGGCTTTCGATTTTGCCGGTTACCAAAAAAGAATTTGAATTTATTCTGAAGCTTAGTCGATAACGGTGTAATTACCGTTGGCCTTAACAGTATCGCGTTCGACAAAAACTTTAAGATCCCCAGAGTTTCCACGCTTGTCGGCGATAGTATAAACATATTCACCTTCAGGCAGAACTTTGTAGAACTCAGAACCACTGAAAGCAAATGAGCCCAGATCACGTGACATTGGTGCAACCTGTCTTACACGAACTGTACCCTCGATATTTGGGCGCTTGAATTTAAATCCCGCACCTGAGTGAACTTGCTTCATGAAATAAACCATTGAGTCACGGTTGGACTTATAAAATCCTGGAATATCTGAATAGCTTGGCCACTTCATATGAGAAAGCTCTACAGTTATTTGCAGATCGTTGTACCAGAAATAACTCCAATCCTGCATACCGCCTTTCACGACATACCAGTCAGCACCATTCGTGATCCCACCAGGAAACTCTGTAGAGCTTCTCATCTCTGGATTGAGTTCAGCATAGCCCAGGGACATTTCTTTTACGAAAGCATCCAATGGGTGACGTTCATACTTTGAGTCCCATGGATAGTTAACCACGATAGTTCCACCATGGAAGTTGGCCGAAAGTGTGAATTTCCGAGTTGCCTGAAAATTCATCACATGCTGGTTTTCAATCTGACGGCCAGCAACGGTGTTACTGTTTGGATTTGAGATATCTGGAAAGTTACGGTTTAGGTCGATGCTGTTAGCATTACCACGCTGCTTTCTCTCTGAACCATCTGGATTCATAGAAGGCATAATGTAGATTTCGGTATTGTTCACGAGTTCGGTCAGTTCAGCATCTGAGCCATATTTTTGAGCGATCTCCTCTACGAAGAAGG
>JBEIEO010000129.1:0-8178 GCA_040382895.1 Halobacteriovoraceae bacterium | reverse complement strand
TGGCTAAAAAAAGAGGAAAACAGCTTTCAGCTCATATCCGAAGCGCTGTATGAGGACGTAACCACTACCGGTCGAGAGATGCATAAATACGTACGGGATGTTCAGTCCGTCATCGGTAATCGTCAAATCATACCGGAGTTGCCACTTCTCGTTCCTAAAGAGGGATCGAATCGTCTTAAAAGAGCGAAATATCGCCGTTCTTCATTCTACTTTGGTCAATATTTTTCTCAAAAACAGGTTGAAAAATTCATCATGACTGATTCAAAAAAAGCCTGGGAAATCTCGTATCGTAGTTTTGATTATGTGACTGATCCGTTAAAAAAATCTTCAAAGATTAATGCCTTCTTTCGTAATTGGATGGAGGTGCAGGAAAAATATAAGACTGCAAATTCTCTGGAAACACTAATCGATGCTCTACAAAACTTAAGACTTCTCTTTAAGTTTCATGGTCGAGCGATCCATGCCATGCGTGCCCTTATAGTAAGCCTTGATGGTGAGGATATTGATTACTTTGTGACTGCCACTAATAATGCCTTTGGAAGAATACAATTCCGCGGAAGACAGACGACCAATGCTGAAAGACTTCTCCAGTTGGCAGACGAAACTGTCGACTTCGAAAACAAAGTCGGAATGTACCGACCTGATTTGAATGCTAAGATTGAGGATTTCAAGGTTGAGCAGCTTCCAAATAAACACCTTAAAATCAGCTTCACTATGCCAAAATTCATGCCTTATTTTTTCTTTAAACTCATAAGGTCATCAGGCTGGAAGAAAGTTAAAACACTCAAAGACTTTATTTACGTTAATAAGGGTCGTTTTAAAGAAGGTAAAAACGAGTTTATCGTTAGACCGGCATCAGAGGGAAATCTTGAAAGTGCCCTCTGGGAAGGTCTTAGAACATCAGATTATTATACCCTTCAAGTTGCAGGCTCTATTGAGCAGCCATCATGGGGCAGGGTTGTTTCTGCACGCTTCAAATTCGAGCCCATCGAAATTCCAGAAATAAAACCGTAAAGAGTTTGAACAACCGAGTGTCTAAAATCTGGACAATGTCACATAATTTCTTCATCTTGGCCCAAACTGCTAACGACAATTCTAAGACTTACTCAACTTGATCTTGGCATCCCCCTTGCTCATACAAGGCTATAAGCATGTAGGGGTAGTTTATGAAACAAAAACACAATCCAAAGAAAGTTCTGGCGATTTTAAGCTTTGGCTTTCTCATGGTGACCGGCACTTATAATGCTATTGTCATCAATTCAGAATCTTCCATTTCTGGAACTGATGTCCGCTTTGTAAAAAGGTTGGATGAAGTATACGGTGTGGTTGAGTCAAAACGTGTTGTGGCCGCATCCCTTCAATGGCAAAAATTAACTGTTAAACAAGCCGCTCAAGTGAGAAAGCAAGAACTCGCCAACGCAATAGTTCCGCAAGTTGATGGACTCGATAACGGACAAGCAGCAGAAACAGTCACTCAAGCAGCTGTTCAGGATAGTCTAAATTTGACTCTGACCGAAGTAGTTAACCCAAAGAAATGGCAGCAAGGTTTAAATAGCTCCCAATTTAACGGCTCTTTATCTACTAATAACGGAGTCATTGAAACATTAACTGTATCTTTGCCTAATGGTGAAGGCGTTTCTGTTTCTTTCTCAGAAATGACTGGTAACGTGTTTGAATACGACTTTGAAGGTGAATTATATAGTGGAATGATGTACCAGGTAGATCAGAGCTCTTATATGGTGACGTTAACGAACGGTCCTTTAGAAGGAACTCGTTTGAAATTTTCAGGAGAGGCTTCTGTAGAAGAACAGCAACAGCAGGAGGAAAGTCAGAGAAGTCTGGCAGAAGTTTCAGAAGCTGAGGCTGGTTACCATAAAGAAGAGCTAGTTGTGGCCGAAACTCAGGAGTATCAGCAAAGTGAGGCTCCTCAAGAGCATTCACAGGATAACTTTGAAGCAATGGATGCCCTAGCTCAACAGCAGGGTGCGATGGAGCAGCCAGTAGAGCAAACTCAGACTTACAATTTTGAAACTCAAGCATCTATTCAATAATCAAAAGGCAGGGGTTATGCGTCTTAATAGGATGTATAACCCAACTAATAAAAAAAGCACGCCTAATCCAATCGCTCCATTTATTAAACCTTCATGAATAGTCTTTTCTTTTTGATCATGAACTGATCGGTGCAGAGTCCACGAGAGCTCGAGTTCTTTATCGATTAAGATTTTTGAAAACGTATTCATCAGCTCCTGATATTGCTGAGATACAGCTATTGATCCTTTTAAATCTGGCTCAAGTGTTTCAAAACGCTTTCTGAATGCCTGTATGGCTTTCCATTCATCTGATTTGAATAGTTTTTGAATTTCATATCGGAGGAAATCATGGTCAGTCTCCAGCAGCCTGACCATTTTCACTTCCTCATTGATAAATCTTTGTTTAAAGAGGGCTAATTCGCCCAATGTGAAAGTTCTGTTAATAATATTAGAAATATAATCCTTGTCTCGCTTCAGGTCTTCGTTGAAGTTTACTAAACTCAGAACGACATCAGTGTTTGCTTTGAACTTTTCTGCTCCTCCAAATTTATAAAGTTTTTCAAGGTATTCATAGAGTTGATTAATGGACTCGCTATATCCCCGAACAGGTTCGGAATGAGGAGTGGCATTTTTTTGATTATAATCTCGCTGAAAGGCCAGTGCTTTTCTAATATATGAAATTTCTGATTCAGGTATCGACAGCAGGCGAACCTGAGTTAATTTTAGTTGTTGAGATACATTTTTCAGTTTTTCATCTGTTAGTTTAGAAGCTTCTTTGAGTCTTAGCTCATTTACTTCCGATCGTTCATTTAGATATCTGAGCATGAAAGATCTCTCGGTTTGGATTTGATGAATTGAAATTTGTATAGGTTTAGCTAACCGAAGAACTGATTGAAAGGTTTTGAGATTGGAGACATCAGTAAAAGCGTCACCGATTTTTTTGCCAAAAAATCCGCCCACTCCAAGTATGAGTAGACCTATAAAAATTAGTGTTCGTTGCTGCGTATTTTCTTTCATGCCTTAAGCATGACATAGATAAGGCCGGCTGGTAAGCCGGCCTTAGAGTGACATTATTTACCTAGAAGCTTGTTAAACTCTTCAGTCATGATCGGAACGATCTGGAACAGATCTCCCACGATACCGTAATCGGCTTTCGTGAAGATTGGAGCATCTGGATCAGAGTTGATCGCTACGATCACTTTAGATGTTCTCATACCCGCCAAGTGCTGAATCGCACCAGAAACACCGCACGCAATGTAAAGAGATGGAGCAACTGTTTTACCAGTCTGACCAACCTGCATAGCGTGTGGAGCAAAACCTGAATCTACAGCAGCACGAGAAGCACCCACGGTAGCACCGATAACATCTGCCATCTGATTAAGGATAGCGAAGTTTTCAGCGTTCTTCATTGCACGTCCACCAGTTACGATAATGTTTGCTTCAGTCAAATCAACTTTCGTAGAAGCTGCTTTGATTATGTCTTTGATTACCGCACGGATATCACCAGCGTTGGCGTTTACGTCTGAAGCATTACCTGCTCCAGCGGCAGCACCTTCGGTCATGCCAAGTGCGTTTGGACGAATAGAAACGAAATGCGGCTTAGGCCCATTGATCTCAACTTTTGCCAGACATTTACCAGCAAAAAGAGGGCGGGTCCCAGCGAAGGTACCACCATCCATAGTGAAGTTAACTACATCTGAAGCCAGACCAGCGTTGAACTTAGTTGCCAGGCGAGGAAGTAGATCTTTACCCATAGAAGTTGCACCAGCGAAAACATAGTCGTAACTTTTTGACTTGATGAAATCGGCAAGAGCATTGGCATAACCTTCTGGAGAATATTTATCCAGGTTAGCACCTTTGAGCTTGTGAACGTTTTGAGCACCAACTTTCGCCAGAGCTGCAACCTGATCAGCGCCAATATCACCGATAACTGCTACATCAGCTGTTTGACCGGCAAGTTTACCCAGGATTTCAAGAGTCACTGGCTTCACATGACCATCATGGAGCTCAGTAAAAACTAATACGTTTGCCATATAAGTATCCTTTCTAAAAAATTAAATTACTTTTGCTTCAGTACGAAGAAGTCCAACCACTTGAGCAACGACCTCTTTCTGTTTAGCAGCGTCTGTTGCATCGAATTTCTTGCCGGGAGGTTTTTCTGGCGGAAGTTTGAAGCCAGAATACTTCACTCGGCGGTCAGCATCTGAAACACCAACATCGGCCAGTGAATACTGAGCCATTGGTTTTTTCTTCGCTTTCATAATACCTGGAAGAGAGGCATAACGAGGAGTATTCAGACCTTTGTTACAAGCAAGAACACATGGAGTGCTTACTTCGTAAACTTCCAGGGCTCCACCCTCAACTTCGCGCTTAACTTTTACAGAATTTCCGGCCAGTTCAAAACCAACAATCACAGATACTGAAGGAAGGTTAAGCATCTCAGCCAGGATCTGAGGGACCTGAAGAGCATCATCATCGATAGCTTGTTTACCGGCCAGGATGAGATCTGGTTTTTTACCGGTTTTCTCAATGGCACCTTTGAGAGCTTTGGCAATTGAATAAGAATCTAGGTTATCACCAGCTTCAACTAGAGCAGCATCGTCTGCACCCATGGCCATAGCGGTACGAAGAGCTTCTGTGTCTTTCACAGAACCTACTCGCACAACTGTTACGTTCGCAGCTGGATTAGATTGTTTAATCAGAAGAGCTTGCTCAACAGCAAATTCATCATATGGGTTCATGATCCACTTAATAGAAGCTGTTTCAATGAAACTGCCATCACCAGTTGGGGTGATCTTAGTTTCTGTGTCTGGAACTTGCTTCACGCACACAAAAATATTCATACTATCTCCCTTTTAGAGTCGAAAAATTATTTCAAAAGTTCACGGGCCATAACAAGACGCTGAATCTGAGATGTCCCTTCATAAATCTGGATGAGTTTTGCATCTCTCATGAGCTTCTCAACAGGGTACTCTTTGGAGTAGCCGTAACCGCCATAAATTTGTACCGCATCCGTTGTAATTTGCATACAAGAGTCAGAGGCAAAAGCTTTCGCGTACGAGGCGACTTCCGTATTCCGCTGGCCCTGATCACAAAGCCAGGCTGCTTTATGAACAAGTAGTCTTGCTGCTTCAATTTTCATTCCCATCTCAGCGATCATAAACTGGATTGCTTGATGCTTAGCAATCGCCACTCCAAACTGGGTTCTCTCTTTGGCGTACTGAATACAAAGTTCCATCGCTCTCTGAGCTCCACCAAGTGCCGAAGAAGCTACCAGCGGTCGGGAGTGATCTAGTGTGCTCATGGCGATCCCCCAGCCATCTCCCGGTTTACCCAACATGTTTTCTTTTGGGACTTTTACATTATTAAACCGCACTCCGCGTGTGTCTGAGGAGCGATGGCCCATCTTGTCTTCTTTTTTTCCAATTTCGATGCCCGGTGTTCTAGGATCTACCACCACAGCCGAGATACCTTTATGCTTCAAGGCCGGGTCGATAGTGCCATAAACCACAAAGAGATTGGCGTAACCGGCATTGGTGATCCACATTTTTTCACCATTCACGATCCAATGGTCGCCGCCATCTTTAATCTGAGTTTTGATACCTCCGGCATCTGATCCATTACCTGGTTCTGTTAAACAGAATGAGGCAATCCGGAATTCTTGGGTGAAGGGAGTGAGAAACTTTTTCTTTTGTTCATCACTACCACCGATCACAATCGGAAGAAGGGCGAGATCATTGGCCATGAACGAAGTATTCATACCCATGCAGCCATAAGCCAGAGCTTCTCCAATAATAACACCATCAACGGCGCTGAAACCGGATCCGCCATATTCAGCAGGTATACAAGTGTTGATCAGACCGAGTTCCCAAGCCTGTTTAAAAATATCAGCAGGAAACTTTCCTTGCTCATCGTATTCCTGAGCATGCGGAATCATTTCATTTCGGGCAAATTTCAGAGCGAGTTCACGGATTTCACGCTGTTCCGTTGTGAGAGAAAAGTCCATTATCTTATCCTTGATAAATTGCTTTAGACCGGAAAGGCTTCAACTTTGAATGACTTAGGAATTGTAAAACATTTTTCAATGCTTTTAAAGAACGGCAACTCTTGTAGAGGCTTAATCACAAAACTTCTGTCTAACCAACGAGGGTGGGGCACAGTGACTAAGTTTGTGTGATGCGTTTCAAGACCCCAAAAAACAATATCCAGGTCGATAGTTCGAGGTCCACGTAGAATATCTCGTTTACGACCCATAGATAATTCTAAGTGAAGCAATTTTTGCATCACTTCATCCGGGGAAAGATGAGGAATTTTAAATTCTAAAACTTGATTGAAGAAATCAGGCTGATTTTCATAGTCGACTGCTAATGATCGATAAACCCGGCTGACGGCGATGAGTTCAAAAAACTCAGAGAGTTCGTGTTGGGCTTGTTTGAGGTGGAGAAGTGAGTCTCCTATATTTGAGCCAGTTGCGATAATCAGTGACATTATTTTTTCTTAGCATCATTTAGAGGCTGCTCAAGAGAGATCTCTTCGTAGTTATCTAGAACTGATGGAATCTTTGCTCCCTGAGGGCCGGTGGGATCACCTTTAACGCCACAGCCGGACAACATAAGACAAACCAGGATAAGCTTAAAATTCAATGGTAAATCCTACGTTGATAATGTCTGACCCCACATCGGCTTTGATGAACCAACCCGGCACAAGTCTCCGAAGTACGGTAACACCAAAAACAGGTCCGGATTTTTTAAGATCTTCGATGACCTGTAACTCTTCAATGTTCTGAGTCTGACTGGTGCCTTTGCCGGCTTCAGGACTGGAAACAGTGTAACTTTGATATCCAAGGTAAGGCATAAAGAATGTGTAGAGAGGACCCTTAATGTTGTACTTAAGCCTTGCCACTACATGATTTACTAAAGTCTGGGTACCATCGCCCGGATAATTATCAATTAAGCTTCTACCGTAGAGACCTTCAACAAAATAATTATCTGTGAATTGATAGGCCCAGGAGAGTCCATACATGGGAGATCTTAAACTTCCACCTCGGGACTCAATTTCATTAGCTTCGAAATAGGCTACCTGAATGGAAATCAAATTATCCGGACGAATGTGGCGGTTTTTGTTTTCGTCCAGGATTCCAAGTTCATCATCAGCAACAACATCGCCGGTAAAGAGATCCTCCTCTGACTTAATCTTCGCCATCTCTGTTTGCTCTGGCTTGGCTTCAGCTTTTTTTCCAAATGCTGAATCATCACCTTTCACAATCTGAACTTCCAGATCCCGACGAAGACGAGACCATTGAGCTACGGAGTAGATTTTCAGAATCTTGATTCCCACCTGACCCTGGTGGGTCTTGGCCACCACCGCACGGGCCGCCAGCTTATCTTCCAAGGCTAAGGAGATAAAATCTCCCGGTCCAAGCTGCTGGTTATTATTTGTAAGAATAAAAATTTTTTTTGATTGAGAAATAATTTTTATTGTTTCGGCAAAGGTGCCGCTACTGCCATCGCCGGCCATGGATAAATTAGCGTCATCTACCAGGTTTTGGGCCCATAGAGGATTGCATAATCCAAGACATAGAAGGAAATAAATAAATTTAAATGGCTGTGATTTCATTCTTAAAATTATTCTAAGTAAATAACGCAATAACTTCAATGTGATCAGGGAAAATAAAAATTTGATCAATTGAGTCAAGCTTTGTGGCAAGATTCATACTAACCTTTCTCAATGCAAATTCAGGAGACCCTCATGTCAGAGATGGCTTATCAGCGCCTAACGAGCGCTTCTAATCCTATGTTCGTTGTCGTGGCAGGCAACATTGGTAGTGGGAAAACCACTCTAACCAAAAAGCTGTCAGACCGACTGGGCTGGAAGCCGCATTTCGAATCCGTGCAAGACAATCCTTACCTTGCCGACTTCTATGGCGATATGAGCCGCTGGTCTTTTCCATTGCAGGTCTACTTTCTGACTCATCGATTTAACACCCATAAAATAATTGAATCATCTCCGGCATCCAGTATTCAGGATCGTTCTATTTACGAAGATGCTAACATCTTTGCCCGTGCTCTTTTTGAGCAAGGCAATCTTGATGCCCGCGATTATCAAAATTACCGGACTCTCTATGAGTCGATGATTCAATACCTCAATC
>JBEIEO010000128.1:0-8193 GCA_040382895.1 Halobacteriovoraceae bacterium | reverse complement strand
TTAACAAAGGTATCAAAAGTGCTGCTTAAATTCATCACGAAATTCATTCGTTCGCTGGGTCTATTCTTCATTTTTTTCTTTGCCGTCTTCTGTATCTTCGGCTCCCTCTTTATGCGGGATATTGACCCATCAACCCTTACAGCAAAGTTTCTGGAATATACCATCTCATTTGAAAGCCGCTTTTATGATTACCGGATGAGAAACCAGATCGACCCTAAAAAGAAAAGCAAAAACATCGCCTTAGTAAAGATCGACGATTACTCACTTGAGCGAATCGGTATGTGGCCAATCCCACGCGCCATTCACGCACAGATGATTGATAAACTTAAAACCTTCGGAGCCAAAGTAGTGGCGCTGGACGTACTTTATCCAGAAAAAGCTCCCGTTTGTGGCCCCAGTGCACCTGATACAATTCTGGCACAGGCCTTTAAAAACTTTCAGTCAGAAGGTAACAGAGTTTTCCTGGCGTACACGACCGGGAATTCTGAAGAGGATTCGTTCAAGGAAGCACCGGTTGAAATGCTCAATGACACTGTGGTTACCCGTAGCTCCTCTGACATCAACATGCACCCTTATCGGATTGGAAAGTATACCTTTCCTATTGAGGAATTTGTCTCCTCCGAAGTTGGTCTGGGATCCATTACCATGTACGAAGATCCTGATGGGGTGTTTCGTCAATATCTCTTGATAATCAACGTTGACACCATTTACTTCGGCTCTCTGGGCTTTAACGCCTGGGAAGCCTTCACCGGGAAAAAACACGAAGTAAAAATCTTTAATGATGCTACGGGAGAGATGGAAGTTGATGGTAAAGTTCTGGAGCTTAATAACCGAGGTGAGGCCAAGATCCGATTCCTTGGTGGTCTGGAAAACTTCTCGAATGTTTCCCTCTATGATTTGCTAAAAGCCAAACCGAATGATCCCAAGATGCTGGAAGCCCTTCAAGGGAAAATCGTCTTCGTTGGATCAACTGCACTTGGTGCTCATGACTTGCGAGCAGCTCCTATTGATCCGAAAATGCCCGGGGTTCTTGCTCACATGAACATGACCCACATGTTGCTGGAAAAATACTTTCACCAGCCCTCAAATGATTCCGTCATGTATTCGCTGTACTTGGTATTTCTGGGAATGATTATTTTTTACTTTTGCCAACGTCTTGGTTCTGCCGTTTTAGATCTGGTCGTGACCATGCTCCTGATCAGTGGTTCATATCTGGCCGATCAATATTATTTTCTACCCAATGGCTTTGAGTTAAAACTCTTCTATAGCTACTTTTGCTTTGTCGCTTCGTATTCTTGGAATACTTTCTTGAAGTTCTCGGAAGCTTCCAAGGAAAAGAAGCAAATTAAAGGAACATTCGCTCGTTATGTGGCACCAACCATCGTGGATGAAATGCTGAAAGATCCGGACAAACTCCATGTCGGAGGTTTTAAAAGAGATATAACTTGTCTTTTCTCAGACGTCAGAGATTTTACCTCCATCTCAGAGGGTCTATCGGCGACAGAGCTAGCACACTCCCTGAATATGTACATGGGCCAGATGACGGATATTGTTTTTGATAACAAGGGAACGCTGGATAAGTACATCGGTGATGCTATCGTTGCCATTTGGGGAGCTCCACTGGAAATTGGAAATCACGCACAGTACGCTGTCGAGAGTGCTCTGAAAATGATGGATGCCATGCCGGCAATCAACGAGCAATTCAGAAAACTCGGTCGTCCTGAGTTTAGGGTCGGTATTGGTTTGAACTCGGGTGAATGTAACGTGGGTAATATGGGCTCGGCCCGAATTTTCTCCTACACGGCCCTAGGTGATAACATGAATCTTGGAGCACGATTAGAAGGTCTCTGTAAGTACTATGGCGCCCAGATCCTTATCTCAGAATACACGCTTCAGCGTCTGGATGTTACACAGATTAAAGCTCGCCCGATCGATAAGGTGATCGTGAAGGGGAAAACCACCCCGGTTGGTATCTTCGAAGTCATCCATAGCTGGCATGCCATGAGCAAAGACTCTGAAGCTTTCAGTTTCTATCTCACGGCCTATGGACTTTTCCAGAAGCGGAATTTCCAGGCCGCGCTGGATATCTTTGATCAAATTATTATCGGTCTGGAAAATGACATCCCAACCCTCCGAATGCGAGACCTCTGCAAGAAATACCTCGAACATCCGGAACTGGTGGATGATTACTTCGATGTCACCAAGATGACCGAGAAGTAAGTTTTGATTTAATCCCCGCCCGCTGGTTACAATTCCGACAAAGCAAACGTAGGTTTGTTTTGTCGGAAGTTCCCCCTAAAGCAAATGGCAGCCGATGATCATATTCTAAAGCAAAAACACTCCCGCACTTAGTACATTTTTGATCTCGTCGATACACCTCACCCTTGGTGCCGGCCTTAATAACGCGGCTTGCTTTCACCGGTAAAAGTGCATCGCGTGGTAGACTCAACACTTTGAATTTTCGTTTTTCAATTTCTGAAATGCAAATTTCGACCATATATTCAATGAGCTCTTCGAAGGTGAAATTCTTGCCAATCAAGCCTTTAAGGAGATCACATCGCTTGAGAGTCTGTTCCTTGAAAGTGATCGACATCCTGATGCTATCTTCGCTCTGTCTTCTTTTGATGATGGGTAGATCTTTAGGCTCTCCCCCAGCGATCACAAAGAGCATTTTTTCCGCTTCACTTTTGGTTAAGTTTTCCAGTTGAGAAAGAATGGCCTTTCTATCCTCTGTCGTTTCAACGTTATGTTGATTGAAAAACGTACTGGCCTGAGCAATATTGGAAATATTCAAAGTTCCATTTTCGATTTTCTCCTCAATTTCAGGAATCTCTTCGATGAGGCGGGCGGATTTGATTCTACGATGAGCACTTGCCTCAGTGTATCCAAGCTCCCGAACACAGTATTCAAACATGCTTGCATACCCGAGTTCCGAGAAAAGCTTACGTCGGTCAATTTCCTTCAGATGATGCAGAATTCGCGTCAATAACTCCCGCTCACGGGTTATCAGAATTTTAGTGTCGGCCAGAAGTGTTTTATCTGTCAGATGTTTTAGATTCATAGGACCTCCATATTCTGAAGGTCATACTCAAGGGACTTAAAAATGAGCTAGTTTATTTTAAATTGATCCAGTATCTTTTCTTCTTTGAAGTGCCATCCATGGGATCATAATGATTTTCGAAAACGCCACCGTTCTTTTCGATGACCTTAGCAGAAGCCACATTATCTTCATCGCAGGTAATCAGAACTCTTTTAAGGCCATGTTGAAGTGCGATTGCCAAAGTCTGTTTCAACATCTCACTGGCATAACCCTTACCTCGGTGCTTACTCACAACCCCATAACCAATGTGACCACCAACTTTCATCAGTTTTTCATTCAAGCTATGCCGAAAATTCACTTTACCGACGATCTCCTCACTCACAAAGCCAAATAAAGCAGTCGAGTTAACAAAACCTGGTAAAGCGTCATGTTTCATATCACTCAGGACCTTCAAGTAACTTTCAAAACGCATGCCCTCCACCAACCCAAACAGCATATTAAAACCAGGAGAATCTTCCCAAGCTTCAATCAACAATCTAAAAGCAGCTTCGTCTTCAGGTCTTAATTCTCGAAGAACGAGCTTCATTTTCTCTTTCCATTTTCCTGTTCGTAATCCGAATCAAAACACCAGTGCTTCCATGACAGCTTTCGGGAAATGGCGCCCTCTCCCCCATCAATCAGATTAGGCTGAGAGTAAACAATGATTTCAAATTTTCTAAGCGTGGTTTCAGGTACTCGTCGAATTTTACGCTCGTTCCATTCACGACAAAGATATCCACCATAATAGCGAGCATAATCCGCGCGCTCGGAAACATTGAGATAAAACTTTCTCCAGTGCTCATTCGGAACATTGCCAGGAAAAACATCTTTTTTAACTTTGTAGATATCGCGAGACCCGGAAAGAAGTTCAATCTGTGTCCCATCACTTAAAGTAGCGGGAATCTCTAACCAGATATTGTCCATCTTCGGGAAAGGAGCAAACATGTTCCACTCCTGATAAAGATGAACCCAACGGGTCACATCTTGCCAGAAGGGAGCTCGAACGTCCCAGCGTTTCACTGTGGTCAGGTTCCAGAAGAGAATAGTCAAAAAGAAAAAGGCGCCGGCCCCCTGAAAGAGCCAGGTTAGCCATCCTATTGGCTTTTTATCTGTTTGAAACTCAAGATATTGAGAATAGCGGCTCATAAGTTGACGGTGGGAAGCCACCCACTTATAAATGCTATTTCCAAAGGCGGTGACGATATTGGTGCCACAAACAGGAACAAAGGACTTAAGGATCGGAGAGTGGCGCATCACCTCAAGGAAAGCAGGGAAGTGGAAAAACTTATCGCCCTTTGCGTTAACAACCACCCAGGAATTTTCCTTCAACATGCTTTCATGGATGTCTTTTTTGGTAGAAGTTTGCAGCAGACCCACTTCCGGCAACAGGAAAAACTCCCTCAAAATACGAACACCCTTTTCACAAAATCGGCAATCTCCGTCGAAGTAGATGGAAAGATTTCCATAACCACGATTCCGGAAGCGTCCAACGATCCAATCCCAGAACTCTGACGGTAAAAAGATCAGCCACATCACAAGACAGGTATATGGTAAAACCCCAATGAGCATGGTCATGATGATCCCGCCATGCAGGGCCCAGAAACCAGCAATGACGAATAATCGCACCAGCCAGTAGAAACGACCGAAGATGCCGGCAAACACTAAAAGCAGGGGCCCAGCGAACTCAAGCCAGATTGTGAACCAGGTAATGAATTTTTGGAAATTAGGGAAATTGCGAAACCAGATCCCCATCGGAGAAGCAAAGATATCCAGACGAGAAGCAAACCAGACAGCAGTGTATTCGGAGCGCCAGATTTCATGATTTTTTAAAATATAACTCACATAATAGATGCAAAAAACCTGAAGAAAGAATGTAAGTGTAAATGTTGATAAGTGATAACTTTTTTCCGGTTCGACCTTGTCTCTTTTTAAAGCCGAATCCAATGAGAAGTATTTATTCAGCGGTAAAAAGATGGAAATAAACAAAATGGCGCGGAGGATATCATCGCCACCATTATTCACCAGCCAGTTGCGATTATGCACTGAAACAGTCATGAGATAAGCACCGATCATCGCCCAGCGGGTTTTGTAACCAAAAAATAACATCAGACCGAAGATGAAATGAATGATAAACATCGCCAAGGCAAATTCTTTGGAGCCATTAGCAAAGTGAAACGAGAGCGACCAGGGCATACCCATCTCTGACATAAAGATGGTGCGCGGAACTAAACCCACGTCGGTATAGAAATTAACCAGATCGGGTAAGCGGTAAACAACGTCGGCCATGACGATTAAACCCATCAGACATCGGTAAAGAGCAAGGGAGCGGTAATCCAGGGCCAGTGACTTTTTGAAACTTTCCACGAAATTCATTCATTCACTCTTTTGAGGTATTGGACTTTTCTTATTATTGTAACGGATTCCATGACTTTTTCGAGCAATTCGTCTAAAGTTTTCCTCTCTGATAAACTACCAACTTTCGCACCGCAGGGTACTCTGATGCTGTATAAAATTCGAGATGAAATCACCAAGGACTATGATGTTGTCATCATCGGTTCAGGACTGGCCGGCATGACGGCGGCCAATATCCTCGGAAGAAACGGACATCAGGTTCTTTTGCTTGAATCCCACAACAAGCTCGGAGGCTTTGCTACCTGGTTTTTCAGAGAGAACCGTGAACACGTCTTCGATATCTCTCTTCATGGATTCCCGGTGGGCATGATTAAGACCTGCCGCAAATACTGGAGTAAAGATATAGCGGATTCCATCGTGCAACTCAAGGACGTTCGCTTTGTGAATCCCCAATTCGATGTACAAACCGACTTTACCAAAGAGCATTACACCAAAGTTCTGGTTGAGAAATTTGGAGTGCCTTTAGATACAGTATCTGCTTTTTTTGAATTCCTCGGCAGCATGAATTTTTATGATAATTCTCAGCTCACCAATCGGGAGCTGTTTGAGAAATTCTTTCCAGGCCGCAATGACGTCACACGAATCTTGATGGAACCCATCACTTACGCCAACGGTTCGACCTTGGATGACCCTGCCATAACCTATGGCATCGTGTTTTCTAACTTCATGAGTAAGGGAGTCTATACCTTCAAAGGTGGAACGGATTTCTTGATCGGTAAAATGAAAGATGAGTTGCTTAAAAACAATGTCGATATCAAAATGCAAACAAAGGTCGATAAGATCCTGATTGAAAATGGCAAAACAGCAGGCGTCCTTCTTAACGGAAAACCGGTAAAGGCCAAAACGGTGCTTTCCAATGCCAATATCCGCTCGACTGTTTTAAATCTCGTCGGTGAAGAATATTTTCCAAAAGACTTCCTCACCAAAACAAAAGAAGTGCGCCTGAACTCATCGAGCTGCCAGGTTTACATGGGTCTAAAAAAAGGTGCGACAATCCCGCACATCGGAGATTTGATTTTCACCTCGACCTACCCGATCTATGATCCTGAAAGATTGCTGGCGCTAAAAGTCACTTCACGAACTTTTTCGGTGTACTATCCTAAAGAGACTCGCCCTCAGGTTGAAGATGCCCGTGTCGCTATCGTTTCTTCCACAAACTGTCACTACGATGACTGGAAGAAACTATCTCCAGAAGAATATGAAAAAGAGAAACAAGTCATGATCGAAGACACGATCAAGGGTCTGGAAGCTTTCATTCCGGATATCCGCGACAAACTCGAGATCGTAGAAGCGGCTACACCTTTAACGGTTGAGCGTTATACCCTTCACCCAAACGGGTCGAGCTTTGGAACAAAATTTGAGGGTCTTGATGTCTCTATGAATCTGCATAAAACTCTTCCTGGACTATTTCATGCGGGATCAGTGGGCATCATCATGTCGGGGTGGCTCGGAGCTGCCAACTACGGCGCCATCCAGGCCAATAGTATTGAATCTTACTTAGGAGCATATAATGTTTAGTTTTGAAAATCAGCACGTCATCGTTACTGGTGGGACACGTGGAATCGGCGCAGGGATTACTGAGCAATTCCTAAAAGCGGGAGCTTCAGTGATTGCTACTTATTCCGGCAACGATGAAGCCGCGAACGCTTTTAAAAATACTCATGCCCAATACGGCGACAAACTGCTTCTTCGTAAATTCAACGTGGCCATCACCACCGAGGTGGAAGAGTTTTTTAATAACCTTCCCTTCCCAACGCTTGAAGTTCTGGTCAACAACGCCGGTATCCGCCGCGACAACATTGTGGCCAGCATGGGTGAGACGGAATGGGATTCTGTTATTGATACTAACCTCAAAGGCACCTACAACATGACTCGCTTTGCTGTTCTGGCCATGATGAAAAACCGTTATGGTCGCATCATCAATATGTCTTCCGTTGGCGGAAAGCTGGGACTTCCTGGTCAGGCCAATTATGCCGCTTCTAAGGCCGGTCAGATCGCTCTTTCACTTTCAGTTTCTAAAGAAGTCGCTAAACGAAATATTACAATCAACAACCTGTGCCCTGGTTTTATTGAGACTGAACTCATCAAGGATCTTCCTGAAGAACAAGTCAAAGAATATAAGTCGCAGGTACCAATGAAGCGCTTTGGAAAAACCGAAGAAGTCGCCCATGCGGTTCTCTTCTTTGCTTCTAAAGAAGCTTCTTACATCACAGGTGCAACCCTTGATATCGCTGGAGGCCTAAATGGTTAATCAGACCATTCTCAATAATATTCCTCAGCGTGATCCATTTCTTTTTATTGAAGACATCGTGGATAGATCGGAGAATTCCATCACCACGTCAAAACTTCTCACAGGCAAAGAAGATTTCTTCCGTGGTCACTTTCCAAACGCTCCGGTTTTTCCGGGAGTACTTATGTGTGAAGCCGTTTTCCAGACGGGCGCTCTTCTTATGTCACTTAAAGGCCAGGGAGCTGGGAACACGAAGACCGCACTTGTTACTCGCATTCAAGGGGCCAAGTTTAAGAACATGGCCAAGCCAGGAGATAACTTGATGATCACTGTGGATTTCGTAGAAATGCTCGCAAATGCGGCTTTCATGAAAGGCAAGATCACGGCCGGTGGCAAAACCATCATGAGCATTGAATTTGCTGCTACTATCGTTGAGAACGGAGAGGTTTGATGGATTTTCTTGGGATCAAGG
>JBEIEO010000127.1:0-8201 GCA_040382895.1 Halobacteriovoraceae bacterium | reverse complement strand
ATGCTGGAAGAAAACAAGCTTGAGTATTGGCTGGATAGATTAGAAAGCCCTAATCAATCCCACTGCCTTATGTATGAACCTCACTCTACGGATGGATCCAAAGGTCAGTGTGGCGTCTATAAAGAGCGACCTTCCTTATGCCGGATGTTTGGCGTTTCAGGATACTTCAATAAACACCGTGAAGTGACTCTCTCGGTCTGCAAACTCATCCGGGAAAAATATCCTGATCTGACTAAAACCCGAGAAGCGGAAGTTTCTCAGGACAAAACTCCCATGCTCGTCACCTGGTCATACAAATTGGCCCAGCTCGATCCTGCTCTTATTCAGGACAGACTTCCCATAAATCAGGCTTTTAAAGGCGCCTTGGAAAAAGTCGCTCTTTACGCTCTATATCAAGACCAGTGATCGTTTAAGATCATCGGATGATTTATTTTTTACTACTACTCTCATCGCTCACTGTGTGGGCCAAGTTTGATCTTAACTATGGTCTACAAGGCCGAACCCTGCCGGCCATGGGTGCAGAGCTTTATGCCGACGCAGGTTATGGACAGATGCTCTGGGGTAAAAAAGAAAGTCCCAAAGATGTTTTCTATGGTCTGGTTCGCCCATCCTTAGGTGTTTCCACTTCCGGTGTGATCAATTCAGCTAAGGGTGAAATCGAAATCTTCCCTATTTCTTTTCTGGGTTTCGCTGTTGGACGGCAATACATGAACTCCAATTTTGAATTTCCTTTTCTGGATTGTGACGCTGTCACTTGTAAGGGGGAATATCAGCGCAACTACGTCGAAAGCAAAATAGTTCTGGGTTACAAAGGTTGGATCGTACTAGGAAATTACAAAGTGGATACGATGCTTTCTCCTGATGAAGATGTGCCCATGGCCGATTGGCGAAACGTGATTGTGGGTGAGCCAGGCGAAGAAGTGCAGATCGATAAAAAGCTCATGATCGGAAAATTATTTTCCAACAAGATGCTGGGTGTTTTTATCGAGAACACCCGCTTTGAAGGCAGTGGTGAGCGCAAAGAAAGTTTCGTCGCAGTTTACCAGGAGCGTCACAAAGATACCATGTACATGATTGGGGCCGGTGGCTTTCATACCGACCAACAACCAATGGGTTTTCAACTCTATTTCCGTATTCATCACGTCGCATTACCTTCGCTGAAGCTTTTCTAAAGGTATTAGTAAAAATAATGTGACAATTAAGTTTGGCCATCTTATCGTCCCTATAAATTTTTCAAAGGGATTGCATGCGTTATTTTGCTCTACTGTGTTTCACCCTTTTCTCTGTTGCAGCCTTCGCTCAAACCAACCGCAAACTTGCAAATGGTCAAATGGCTTACTACGGAGTTGAATTTTACAGTGGCAAAATCACCAAAGATACTCTCTACAAAATTATCAATGAACATCACACGATTGTGACTAATGCTCATGACCAAATCCAGAGCGGCTGCCAGACTCAATCTCAAACTAATTGCTATCGTCACACATCGGTTGGATACGACGGGGCCCGAAAAATCATGTTCGGTGAACTTTTCACTAAGCAAGACGCTGGCGGGACGTTCGTTCAGGACGTTTACTGCGGTAAAAAGTTCTATTTCCGGGACATCAACGATGTCGGGGCCATGCACTCAGAAGTGAACATCGAACATACCTGGCCTCAAAGTAAGTTTAACGGTAACTACGATAAGAACATGCAGAAATCGGACATGCATCACCTTTATCTGACAGATTCCATGGCCAATAACCGTCGTGGGAATCATGAGTTCGGAGATGTAACAAATCAACCGGATGAACTAAACGTTGAAAACTGCACACCATCTCGTATGGGTGAAATTAGTGGTCACTTTGTATTCACTCCACCGAAAGGTCACCGCGGTAATGTGGCCCGTTCTCTATTCTACTTCGCTGTACGCTATAAGCTTTTCATCGGTCCGGCAGAGGAAATGATCCTTCGTCAGTGGCATAAGATAGATCCAGTTGATGCTGAGGAAGTTGCTCGTCATGAAGTCATTGCAAAATACCAAAAGGTGCGCAATCCTTTTGTGGACTTCCCTCAACTAGTCGAAAAGGTAGCTGACTTCTAATGAACTATCAGAATCCACACGCTCCGAGTTGCCCATGGCATGAAACTACTGAAACCTGGGGTGCTCCGAACATAAAATGGTGCGAGGAAACTCTCTGCCAGTGGATTTCTGAACCGGCAAATACCTGGTCCAACCTGGGTTACATGATTGTTGGCGTCCTGGTCTTCATCATGGCCTTTCGAAACAAAGAAAGCTTCGCACTTAAACAATATGGGCCAGTGATTTTTTTCATGGGTGCCATGTCTTTTTTCTATCACCAATCTAATTTTTACGGTTCTCAAATCCTGGACTTTGTTGGGATGTTCTTCTTCGTTGGCTGGGTCATCGGTATGAACCTAGTGCGCCTGGGGAAAATGAAAAGTTCAGCACTGATTGGATTTAATCTTGGACTAGGTTCCGCTCTCACCGCAGTGATGCATGTCATGTATCGCAATGGAATTAAGTTTCAAATGATCGTGCTCTTTGCAGCCTTTGTGATTGTCGCCACTGAAATCCTTGCACGCAAGAAAGTTAAAGTCGATTACAAGTGGTTCCTGAGCTCGATTGGTCTACTGATCATTGCTTTTGGATTCTCTATCTCCGACGGCTCCCGCATCTGGTGTGATCCTAGTCAGCACGGCTGGTTCTCTCAGGGACATGCTATGTGGCACTGGGTAGCTGCCATCGGGATGTACACCATCTACAAACACTATTCTCAGCCGGCACTAAAATAGCAGAACCAAAGAAATAAAAATTCCGGTAAAAAAAGTAAAGACCAGGCAATAGCCCATAATGTCTTTTAGTTTTAATTTGGCGACCGCTAGAAGTGGAAGCGCAAAGAACGGTTGAATCAAATTGGTCCAGGCATCTCCCCAGGCCAGTCCCATGGCAACTTTGACCGGATCGGCATTTAACCCAAGGGCAGTTTTCATTATAATCGGTCCCTGAACCACCCACTGACCACCTCCCGATGGAATGAAGAAGTTCACCAGACCTCCACTTAGAAAACTCAAAAATGGCATAGTCTTAGCCGTAGCAAGATGGATGAGTTGTTCTGAGAGAAAGTCTGAAAGTCCAGAGTACTGCATGAGACCCATGATCCCCGCATAAAAAGGAAATTGAATTGCCAGGTCACTGGCAAAGCCGAAAGATTCCTGCAGGGCCTTTAGAAAACGCATGGGAGTACCATGTAGAAGAATGGCCAGAAATAAGAAGATGAAATTAACCTTGTTGATATCAAAGCTGTCTCCATTCGTTAGTGCGCGGATGATGTAGATCAAAAAGATTCCGAAGAATACGACATTGAAAATCCAGGAATGTTCAAGTTTCTGTCGAAGCGAGTGAACTGTGGGCTTTTCATGTGGGACTTCCTGAACCACGGGAACACTTACCGCTTCTCCTGTTCTCATCCATAGAGCTAATAATGGTAAAAGAAGACTGCAGCCGATCACCAAAGTCATATTAATGCTGGTGAAAAGGGAATCGCTAAGGGGGATGGACATGCCAGGGTAGACCTTCTGGAGGATCTCATCATTACCGGCGATTTTTAGTGGTATTGATCCGGAAAGCCCACCATGCCACACTAGAAATCCAGAGTACGCAGTTGCGACAAGCAGTCCAAAGTTTAGCGTCTTTAGTTTACGGCCAATTTCCAGAGCAAAAATTCCAGAAATGATCAGGCCAAAGCCCCAGTTGATCCAACAGGCAAGTGAAGAGAAAAGTCCCATGATGACCAGGGCCTGTGCTTCGTTGTGAATGGATGAGGTCATCTTATTAAGAAGTTTTTTTATCAGTGGAGCGGAAGCTAGCATGTGGCCAGATATGAGGACGAAGATCATTTGCATGGCAAAGCCATTAAGGCTCCAGAATTCCTTGCCCCAAAAATCAATCAGGGCGGGCACTGAATGCGGTGTGAGACCTAGGCAAAGCAGGAAGACGACAAGTGTCAAAATCAAACAAATGACAAACGCATCTGGTAAAAAAGCTTCACAGAGCCGGGTAAAAAAACTCACCGCTTTCTTCATCGTTCACCTCACCTTTTCTCTATGTTAAACTTTCGGAGTTTTAAATGAAAAGGAGAACCCATGGCCGGTTTTAATAAAGTCGTTAAAAGCTATGATGAAGCCCTGGAAGGACTTCAGGACAACATGCTTCTTATGGTTGGAGGATTCGGACTCTGCGGAATTCCGGAAAACCTCATCAAAAAAATCTACGATAAAGGGACTAAAGGTCTGACCTGTATCTCCAGCAACGCCGGCGTCGATGGCTTTGGTCTGGGGATGCTGCTGGAGAAAAAACAAATCAAAAAAATGATTTCCTCCTATGTGGGAGAGAATGCACTGTTTGAAAAACAGGTACTTTCAGGAGAACTGGAACTGGAACTCACTCCTCAAGGGACACTGGCCGAAAAAATCCGCGCTACGGGTGCAGGGATTCCGGGCTTCTTCACGGCCACTGGATATGGAACACTGGTAGCTGAAGGCAAAGACGTCAAAATGTTTAATGGCAGACCTTACGTATTGGAACCAGCTTTTCCAAAAGCTGATTTTGCTTTGGTCAAGGCCTGGAAAGCAGACACCTACGGCAACCTCATTTTCCGAAAGACCGCAGCGAATTTTAATCCGATGATTGCCACCGCCGGGAAAATCACCGTTGTGGAAGTAGAAGAAATCGTTCAGCCAGGCGAACTAGATCCCAACTTCATTCATGTGCCAGGCATCTATGTGGATCGTCTGATCAAAGGCACATTTGAGAAGCGAATTGAACAACGAACAATTAAAAAATAAGGACTATTCATATGGCACTTTCAAGAGAGCAGATCGCTCAGCGAATCGCTAAAGAACTTAAAGACGGCTACTACGTGAACTTAGGCATCGGTATCCCTACTCTCGTTGCCAACTATATCCCAAAGGGCATAGAAGTCATGCTTCAGTCAGAAAATGGCATCCTGGGTATGGGTGAATTTCCTACCGAAGAAACGGTAGATGCGGATCTGATCAATGCTGGAAAACAAACAGTAACCGTAATTAAGGGTGCAGCCTATTTCTCATCGGCCGATTCTTTTGCCATGATCCGCGGTGGCCACGTAGATCTGACAGTACTAGGTGCATTTGAAGTGGATGCGACCGGCGCACTTGCATCCTGGATGATTCCAGGAAAGTTAGTTAAGGGTATGGGCGGAGCGATGGATCTGGTTGCAGGGGCAGAAAATATAATCGTGGCCATGTCCCATGCTTCAAAAACTGGTGAATCAAAAATCCTTAAAAAATGTTCCCTACCTCTTACTGGTGTAAATTGTGTAAAGCTCGTGGTGACGGATCTTGCGGTACTAAAACTTGAAGGCGGAAAATTCCATCTTTTAGAAAGAGCTCCGGGAGTTTCGGTGGAAGAAATCCAGAAGCTAACAGAGGCTGACTTAGTGATTCCTGCACATGTTCCGGAAATGACTTTCTAAGTTCTTTAGCGGCCTTAGTGAGTAACCGAGGCCGCTTTCTGAAATCTCAGAATAAATCTGGTTGATCTCATTTCATCGTCTAAAAAAAGTTCTCCGCCATTTTCTTCTGCCAGACGTTTTGAAATACACAATCCCAACCCTATATCCTGCTGATAACTTTCAAGCCTAAAAAATGGCTCAAAAATTCTGTCACGATCTTCTTCACGAATGCCTTTGCCTGAATCTTCCACACAAATTTGAATGAAATTATCTTTATCCAGGCTGGTGAGTGATATCTTTTTCTTTTTCACCTGCGAGACGGCCTGAAAAGCATTCTGTACCAGAATGATGAGAATCTGAATGACCTGGCACTGCCGGGCAGAAATGTAATGGGTAGGTTCAGAATGTAATTGAAATTGAATCCCTTCTTCTTTTGATCGAGAGGCATACAGTTCAATAGTATTGGACAAAAGTGTTAGGACGTTTATATTCTCCATCGGATCATTTGCCCCATCCTGGGCCAAAAAACGAAGACCGTGGATGATCTTAGTAATACGATGGATGGCTTTTTGGATAATGTAAATCGAAGCTTCATCAAAACAATGAGTACGATTCATCTTCTCGATAGCATGATCAATGACTGAGATAGGATTATTCACTTCATGGGCAACACCATTGGCCATTTCACCCAAAGAAGACATACGTGCAGAATGAATGATTTTAATCTGCTGTTCCAGACTTACCTTGCTGAGACGTTGAAGCTCGTAAAAATCTTTTTTTACACGATCTTTGGAAAGTTTTGCTTCCAGAAGCTGAATAACCTGGCGCTCCAGCGCCTTAAGAGACTCAACTTGAGATTGGGTTAGCTGCCTTGGGCAGTAATCCATCACGCACAATGTCCCCAGGGCATAGCCTGCTCTGTTCACCAATGATGTTCCGGCATAAAACCTGAGATTTGGATCATCAACGACAAATCGGTTACTACAGAAATCTTGATGAAAATGAAGATCTTCAATGATGAGAACATCTTCTTGCTGAATGGTCTGGTTACAGAAAACATCTTCTCGTTTTACGGACTTAAGATCGAGACCGACAACGGATTTCACCCATGCTGTATCAGCATCAATGAGAGTAACCATCGCGATGGGAGTTCCACAAATCTGAGAAGCGAGCAAGGTCAGATCATCAAAATTAATAGAGTTGTCCTCGAGAGCATTATAACGATGAAGTGATTCGAGACGATCTCGCTCATCTTTTACATCAACTTTCTCAAATGGCGACTGAGACTCATGCATAAATTCTCCTTGCACCAACCTTTGTATCAGGGCTGACACCAGAGGAGAACCCAAGTATGAGGAAATTCAAGATTTTTTAAGGGTTGACTTAAATCAAAGATGAGTATCTGACAAAGCTCAGATACTCATCTAGGGATGTTATTGCTCAAAGCATTTTAGCGCAATGATGTTCAGGAAAGGATCCTGAGAAAATGGTGTTGATTCACGGGTTAAATAAGCTCGGCGCACCTTACCTAAATCTTCCATCTGTAACGTGATGATTTCTTCATTTCGTTCACGCACCGATTCATATGTAACCCAATTACCTGTTCTGGTTGATTCAGTTTTGGCGGTTTTCGGATTAAAAGAAACACTCTCAAACACTGGCACCTGCTGGAACATAATCACTTCGCGCGGTTGAATCACGATATTTGCCACCACCATTTGCTTAAAATCGAATTTGCCTTCTCTTGGAAAGCATTCCAAGAGTGTCGTCGCTGAAGCTGAGACGGCACTTAACATCAATAGACCTGCTAGCATAAACTTCATAACAAACTCCTATTTAATACAAGGTGAAGCCATTTTTCTTGGTTGTCCATTTTCATCTAACATTCCCGGGCCACTGACATCATTGCCATAATGAGTGCGCAAGGGAAAATTCACAACTGTTCGTGCCAGATTCTCAAGATAGACGGCTCGGTATTCGGAGATAAATGCTTGTTCGTAAGCATCCCCTATTACAAATCGCATATCGAGAATTCCTCGCACAGAATCCAGAGCGTGCATCATTTCATGCACCAATGCCACATGAGCTGGCAGATCAGGAGTCTTAGGATTCCATCCGATATTTCCACCCACTCCAATATCATGGAATGGAACATTCTCACTGGTCATTCGTCCGTGACTAAAAATCGACATCGCATTGGCCATATAAATCCCGCGGTAAGAAGCTCCATTTTCTTCCTTCGGATTAAAACCATTCGAACCTTTCACAATCGTCAGCGGAAAATGTGATCGTTCGAGATTGCGCAGTAACTGTCTTCCCTCAGAAAAGGATTCAACCTTTTTTAAAGCTTTTTTCACCGCTAGAAAGAACTCATCGTTCTTAAAGCTGACCTTGCGACCCTTGAGGTTATAAAAGACCCCATTTTTATAAACCAACTTCTCTTCCAGAGTCGGCAGTTTTACCCGCAGCGAGTCTTTGTTGCTGTTCTGTCGTGGAGCTTCCCAAAACAGATTCATCTCATTAACGCCGTTACACTTATAAAACGTCAGTAGCTCAGCATTTTTCCCTAGTCGTTCAGCAAGTTGCTGATAACTAAAGTCTTTGAAATGCTCGTTCTCGGCTTGGTACAAGGTATAGTCCACGGCCTGTGCACTCAAACTCAGTAAGCCAAAAAGAGCTAATACTTTCATGCTGATCCTTTAGGGT
>JBEIEO010000126.1:0-8207 GCA_040382895.1 Halobacteriovoraceae bacterium | reverse complement strand
ACCTGGCAGGAAACCAGGATCAATAAGGTTAGATAAAGCAGCAAATTATTCATTACAATTTAACTTCGTTGTTAAAATATTCGATTAATCTTAACATTTGCCCTTTTGGTTTAATGTTTTTGCAAAGTTTGCCTCTTTATTTTAACACCTGCTGTCATTGGTTCGTTTGAGCAAGGTAAATTATTGGATTATTTAGGTTTAGAAAATTTTTTCTTCATGATTTCGGATACTTACTAGTGAGATTGAATTCGGTTTGTAAATAAAAAATAATTATAGCGAGCCTCAAGGCAAAATTTGCCAACAAAACATAGCACCATTTGTCCTTTAATATCTAACCATGGGGATTTCTAAGTACTTCTTTTTTCTATTCCTTTTAGGAGGCTGTGCCACCAAGTACATCATCCCGGGCAATCGTTTTCTTACGCCAGAATCCCAAGGCGGAAACCTTCGTTCACATTTTGAGTTTCAGCAAAGCTCGGCCAATCAGCTTACTGCCGATGTTACGAATGCTTCGATTAAAGATGGTGTTACGCAACAGATAATCTCTCGGTCAGGTTTCTTGTTCGGAACTTCGCTTTATGAATCAGCAGATTTTTTTTGGTCTCATACTGGTGCTTCAAATTCGTTGTTTGGAGTGAAATTGCAACTCGTTGGTGCCAGTAAAGCTGCAAATGGGACTGGTCATAAGCTTGCGTTCGCTGCCAGTCTGGGTGCGAATGAGCATGAAACCGATGGTACAAACACAGTCGAGTTTGAATTGACGGGAAAAGAGTTTAACCTGCTTTACGGATATCGTTTCAGTGAAAATCTGCTCGTTTATTCCAACCTTTCTCACGCCACCTATAATTTCATGGGACAAATTCGTTCTTCCGATCCCATGATAAATGGTCTTGAACCTGAGTATGAAACTGTAGCTATGGGATTATTCACTGGCCTGCAGTTGGATCTAGGGAGCTTCTACGGCAAAGCAGAGTGCGGTTATCAACAACTTAAAACCACTTATACCCCTGCGTATAATAATTTCCTTTTTGGCTACTCCGTTGGGGTTAGTTGGTAAGGGGCTTTATTGCCGATCTTTGGTTCTCCATCTGAATCCACTAAAATGGTAATGTGAAAACGCTCTTCTTAGGCGCCATTCTTCTGATTTTTTCGGTCCCGATCGGGGCCTTGGCTGCGCTTGATTTTGAAGATCATGCTTTCCCCGAATTTATTACTTCGGCTAGAGCTCTTGCCATGGGTAATGCCTACATTTGTAAGGTGGATGATGCCTGGGCAGCTTTTTACAATCCAGCTGGATTAGGAACAGTCCGTAAACCACAGTTTCATCTGGCCAACGTTCATCTTGAAGCGAGTAATGGAATGTCTAATATCGTGGGCAACGGACCAGCCTACGAAATTCCTAAAAAATATATGAATACCTTTGATCCGGAAGAAATGCGATCCATGCTTAGTGAAGATAAAGGTATGCTGGCCCATTCTCGTTTTAATCTCTTCCCGAATTTTACGTTAAGAGGAATGACTCTAGGGTATATGGCTTCTCAGAGAAACAGAGCGATTATCAATGATGTCGATCCTGATCCAAATAATGCCTTGAACACTTTTGAGATTGCTGAGCGACGTGATCATGGTCCGGTGTTCTCTCTTTCTGGTTCTCTCTTTGGCGGTGTTTTGAAACTTGGAGCATCTGCTATTTATCTTATCCGTAGAGATCTTTATAAATCATTTGAGCCGAGTGATAGCGTTGCCGTTCAGGACAGCGATTATCAAACAGGAAAAAGTCTGCAGCTTACTGGTGGTGCAAAACTTACTTTACCCGTAGCACTTCTGCCAACTTTCTCAGTGGTTCTCCGGAATGCGACCAATAATGATTGGGATGATCCAAGTGACAATGGCGGGCCGGATGAAATCGAACAGACCATGGATGCTGGTTTTTCCATCACTCCTCAGATCGGGAAGATGACCCGAATTCATATCGAAGGAAATCTTAAAGACGTGAATAATGCCTACGACACTGATCTTAAAAGACGACTGGCCCTAGGTGTAGAGCTAGATATTAACCGACGACTCTTTCTACGTGGTGGTTATGGCGATGGTTGGGGATCAGGCGGGTTGGGAGTAAGAACTAGAACTTTTATTATGGATTTTACAACCTATGCAGTTGATCGCTCTTTAGATGGCTTCCGTGAGGAAGAAGACCGTCGATGGGTCCTCTCCCTTTCTTCTGGCTTTTAATTTTCATCATCCTATATTTATTTCAAGATCCAGAAAGCCTGTGAATTGATCTTTCTAGATCGTTTGGGCTTGAGGGCAATTCCCTTCTAATGTGGTTACAGCTCCTTATCTCAGTTTATTGAGAATTTTAAGCGCTGGACCGGAATGAAACCTTCCGAGTTTAGACCTTCCCATTAACCCCTAATTTTGCTAGAAATTGCCTATCCTAAACCGAAGGTTCGAATCCTTCCTCTCAAGCTTATCTTGGAGAGAAACAAACAATTGAAAGGAGCCTCCATGGCCTCTCATAATCCTTACGCATCTTTTCTTGAAAAAGTTGAAAAACCAGCTCGCTATATCGGCGGGGAGCATTTTGTTATCCGCAAAAATTGGGATGAGACTATCTCCCGTGTCGCTCTTTGTTTTCCTGACACCTATGAAATCGGAATGAGTCATCTTGGGATGAAAATCCTTTATGATGAAATCAACCAGCATCCGGGAATGCTCGCCGAAAGAGTCTTTGCTCCGTGGGTAGACATGGAAAAAGAAATCCGTTCCCGCGGTCTACCACTTGTATCGCTGGAGAACTTCAAACCGCTTAAAGATTTTCACATCGTAGGTTTTTCTCTGCAATACGAAATGAGCTACACCAACATCTTGAACATGCTCGATCTTGGTGGAATCTCCATCTGGTCCAAAGACCGTCAGGAACACGAACCATTTGTTATCTGTGGTGGACCTTGTGCAACTCACCCTGAACCACTGGCCCCTTTCATGGACTTTGTCGTGATTGGAGATGGGGAAAAACTTTTCGCCCGAATTACACACTTTGTAGGTGAAGCTCGTGCCCAGGGATTAAAACGTGATCAGATCCTTTTTGAGCTAGCTAAATGGAAAGGTATTTACGTTCCAAAATTCTACGATACTTCAATTGATCCCATGACTCAGATGGAAGTGGTAACTGGTCCAAAAGCTGAATTTGAAGGCACTATTCCGGCCCGAGTGCAGAGATTCTTTGTGGATAACCTCGCAAATTATCCCTTCCCGACAAAATCACCAATACCACATATGACGGCGATCTTTGATCGCTTCTCCGTAGAGCTGGCCCGTGGTTGTACGGAAGGTTGCCGTTTCTGTCAGGCGGGGATGATCTATCGTCCGGTGCGTGAGCGAAATCCTGAAAACGTCGTGCAAATGATGATGGATGGTTTAAAGAACGGAGGCTTCGATGAAGCCTCTCTGACTTGTTTATCCACTGCTGATTATTCGGCCGTAACTCCGTTAGTGATTGAACTTCTGGACAAGCTACATAAAGAGAATGCTACTTTGGGAATTTCTTCTCTTCGTGCTTACGGACTAGACAACCGTATCCTGGATAAATTGGCGGAAGTGAAAAATACCTCCCTTACCTTTGCTCCGGAGGCCGGATCACAGCGCATGCGCGATGTGATTAATAAAAATATCTCAGAAGAAGACCTGATGCAGACTGCAGAGAATGTTTTCTCCCGCGGCTGGAGCAAGATGAAGCTCTATTTCATGATTGGTCTTCCTACCGAGGAAGATGAAGATGTTATCGCCATCATGGAAACGTCAGCGAAGGCACGTAAAAAAGCTCAGGACTGCGGAGTTCGTAATCCTACTGTAACGGTTTCCGTTTCTTCTTTTGTTCCGAAACCACATACCCCATTTCAGTGGGCGAGCATGATTACTCATCCGGAAATCGTTCGAAAGCAGAATCTCCTAAAAGATCACGCTGAGAAGTATAAGCTCAACTTCCGCAAACACTACTCAAAGATTTCTCACCTTGAGGGTATTGTTGCTCGCGGTGATCGGAGAGTGGCCAACATCATTTATAATGCCTGGAATAACGGCGCTCGTTTTGATGGTTGGGATGAAACGTTTAACTATGACCTATGGATCAAGTGTGTAGAAGATTCAGGTCTTAATACAGAAGCCTTCCTCGGAACTATTCCGATGAATGGAAAGCTGGCCTGGGATCATATTGACGTGGGATTGACCGAAAGATTCCTGGAAATTGAATGGAAGAAAGCTACCCATAATCGTCTTTCCCCACCTTGTGGGAAGGTTTACGGCATGATTGTCCACCACTCAAACCTAGAGAGTCTGGAGAAAACCTTCGATATCGATAAGAAAAAATTGGTTTGTTATCACTGTGGTGTGGCTTGTGACCTGAAAGGGATGGTGGAAGAGCGCCGCGATTTCCTCACAGGCATGAAGGCGATTGAAGATACCCCATACGTAGCCCCAGAAGTACTTAAAAAAGATATCGTAGAATTACGTGAAAAGCGTAATCAGGCGGTAGGCTCTAAGTACCGAATTGAGTTTTCTAAAGTAGGTCCTATTACCTTTATCTCGCATTTGGATCTACAGAAAGTGATGGCCCGGATTTTTAAACGCTCAGGCCTTGAAACGCTTCATTCGGAAGGTTACAACATTCGTCCGTTACTTTCGTTTGGACCTGCCTTAACTCTTGGAATCAGCTCTTTAACAGAATACTTTGATGTGCGCGTTCCAGAAGACTGGACTGACTTTGAAGCAGTGCTGGCCAAACTTCAGGCCCACTCGGAGCCAGGTATTTTGTTTAAAAATATTTCAGTGATTCACAGTAAGACACCTTCTATTCAAGATTCGGCTAAGGCCTTCAAATACTTCATTCCGGTTAAGAATAGTGAAGAGTTGCCAAGAGTCGTTGAGCAGTTAAAGGGCCAGGATCAGATCCTGATTAAATCCTATTCAAAGAAAGATGACGTCTTCGTAGATAAAGACATTCGACCAATGGTACTGGATGTTGCACACGGAAAATTAGAACTTAGTGAGAAGATCATTGAAATCATCGATGAAGTATCACCGTGTCGCATCCCAGGAATCTTTGTTACCGCTTCAGTGAAACAGGGAACCAGTATTCGCCCTTCAGAGTTGGTGGACGTGCTATCTGCCAACGGTCTTCAGGTTGAACGACCGATCAAGATCGGGATCGAGCTTAATGAATCAGTAATCTAACGGTCGGGGTGGTGTAATTTTTACACCACCCCCGTCCTTGTAACCCGTTAGAAAACAAAAAATACTGACAATTCTTCATACTCACTTGTCACGCCTTTCACTTCCGAAATAGATTAGAGCGAATTTTCATCTACAAAGGACGGATCCCCATGATGTCTAAAAAAGCACTTTTTGCTTTAGCTTTACCCATTTCAATTACCAGCGCTTTTGCCAGCGTTCAGGTAATTCCAAAAGCAGCTCAGGATCTAAGGGCTATCCGGGCCAGCAAATCAATCGTCCTTAAGAATGCCAAAGGAACTCATGTTCAGGCTTCTTTGAATGCTCTTCTTTCAGTTACTCCAGCAAATTGGTTTAACCTTTCTCCAGCCGATGGCTCTGAAGGTGTTCGTACCGAAGAAACGTACGTGACTTTTACTCAGCCAGAAACTGAGGAAGTGATCGTGGCGGTCATCGACTCTGGTGTAGATGTAAACCACGAAGATCTTCAGGGTAAAATCTGGATCAACTCTGAAGAAATTGCCAATGACGGAATTGATAATGATAACAACGGCTACACGGATGACGTTTTCGGATGGAATTTCATCGGCGGCGCAAACGGCATGGCCAAAATTGAAAACGATGAAACGCTAAAAAATGGTATCAAGTTGATCAAAGGCAATCCTGAGGCTCAGATTGAAGCTGATACGCTTGAGATTACTCGTGAGCTAGTTCGTATGAAGAAATTGAAAACTCAGGTGGAAGATCTGGGCGAAACTCTTTCTGCCGCTCAATCTGACTACCTGGCTTCTTTAACAAAAACAGTTACGGAGACAGTTGATAACGCCAAGAAAGTTGTTGAGAACTTCAACAAGCGTCTTGATACCTACAAAAAATCTGAAGCGATTCTGAAATCAGCAGGGGTTATTACCATCTCACTTGAATCAGTACGTGCCCTTCAATCAACGGATCCAGCAGTTCTCAAAGCTAAAGCCGATATGTTGGCATTACTTTCAAACGGAATTGATCTGGCCCGAATCGAGCGCGTGCTTGGGTACTATGGTGATCAGCTAAAGTACTACTATAACGAGAGCTTTAACCCTCGTACCATCGTTGGTGATAATTACTCAAATCAGTCCGAAAGAGTTTATGGAAACAACGACGTTATAGGTCCTGATTCATCTCACGGTACTCACGTTGCTGGTATCATCGCTGCTGCCCGTGATAACGCTCTTGGAATCAAAGGTGTAGCAACCAAAGTTAAAATCATGGCCGTTCGAGTTGTTCCGAATGGAGATGAGCGCGATAAAGATGTGGCCAACGGAATACGTTACGCCGTTGATAATGGTGCCAAGATCATAAATATGAGCTTTGGTAAGGCGTTCTCTCCTTACAAGCGAGTGGTGGATGAAGCTGTTCGCTATGCTGAAAGCAAAGGTGTTCTTCTGGTTCATGCTGCTGGTAACTCAAACCAGAACAATGATACAGCTCCAAATTTCCCGAACCGTAATGATAAAGCTAATGGTATTGAATTCTCTAACTGGCTTGAGATCGGAGCTTCTTCTTTCCAGAAAGGTCTGAACCTTCCAGCAGATTTCTCTAACTACGGTAAGAAGAGCGTTGATTTCTTCGCTCCAGGTGTAGATATTCTTTCAACGACCCCAGACAATAGTTATGACACTTATTCTGGTACATCGATGGCCTCTCCAACAGCCGCGGGTGTCGCTGCTTTAGTTCTTTCTCATGATACCTCACTTAATGCTTCTGCGCTTAAAGACCTGATGATCGATACTTCTCGTCGCTACCCAAAACTGAAAGTTAATCTTCCAGGAACAGAAACACCGGTTCTGTTTAGCTCACTTTCACGTATCGGAACCGTGGTGGATGCATTCGAAGCTGTCAAAGCAACTAAGTAGTTCCAATAAGATAGGGCTCCTTAGGGGGCCCTTTATAATTTATTAAGGTTAGTTAATATTTCTTGTGCCGATAAGCCCTGTATGAGGGCTTTTTTCATATTAGTTCTACTCACGCTGGTCTCCTGCAGCTCCCATATGGGACGAGTCCCGACGTCGACTGAAAATCCCATCATCTTAGGTAATATCAGTCTAGATCATACCCTTCTAAGTAAATATCCTTCAGCCAGTGAGCAGGTTTTTTACCTGGAGCTCAGGTCTTCAGATCGAACCTTAGTTGACGTAGATTCAAAAGATGTAAAGCTCTTGTATCAAGGCAAAATTGTGAAAATCACCTTGCAGCGTTTAGGGCAGGGAAGATACACACTCGAACCGATTAAACCTTTGGATGATGTCTCCAAGGGGGTCTTTAAGGTTCAAAAGAAAACTCTCAAAAACACGTTAATCTCTCTTAAAAAACCCTCACGACTCAGCCATATCAAACTTGTTTCAAATGAAAATTACCTACTCAGACTGGAGCTAACACTCTTAGATAAAAAGGGCAAACCTCTGATTTCGGGCCAGGTTCCGGATATTATTCTGGAAGGATTGGGTGAGATTTCTGAGCTAGAGTCCAGGGGGAATGGGGTCTGGGGATTCAATGTGAAATACCCTGAAGAAAACCAGGTCTTCTATCTTTCAGTCCGTGCCCACGGCGTCCTGCTCGAGCGGCTTTTGCGCCATCAACATGTAGAGAAATAATACCTGCTTACGCGTCGTTAGTGGATTTTCCCTTCACCCTTAGATAAGATGAGGCGATTTATTTAAGGAACATAACTATGCGCATAAACACCCCTGAAACTAAGGCGACAGACGTGAATTCTCAATCTAATCCGGCCTACGATAAGAAGCTGGAATTAATTCGCAAAAACAAACTGAGTAAAGCTGATCTCATCTGGTTTTTAAAGAACGTTTATATCTCCCGTAAAACCGATGACGCTGAGATCTCGATGAAAAAGCAGAACAAAGCTTTCTTCCAGATTTCTGGTGCTGGTCATGAAGGGATCCTTTCAGCAGCAGCAAAAGTGCTGAAGCCGAAACATGATT
>JBEIEO010000125.1:0-8217 GCA_040382895.1 Halobacteriovoraceae bacterium | reverse complement strand
TATTACCGACCGGGATATTGTTTGTCGAACATTAGGGATCGGAAAGAATCCCATGGTCTGTACCGCAGCTGATTGTATGACTTCACCTTCCATAACAGTCAATGAATCCATGAGCGTTGAGGATTGCCTGGATTTGATGAAGGATAATCAGATCCGTCGCTTACCTGTTGTGGATAAAAATGGGATTCTTTGCGGTATAGTATCCCAGGTCGATCTAGTTGATAAAGTGGATGAAGCGCTAAAAGTGATCCAGGAAGTTTCTAAACCTGGCCAGACTCCTTGGCAAATTCACTGATGAATTGAAACTGATAGGCCCTGAGACAGGGAGATAATCGTGGCTTACCTCATAACAAAGTGGCCCTGCTTTCATCGCGCTTATCCATAACATCCATGAGGCTTTGTCTCAACGTAAGGCTTTTTCAATAGCTGACACAATGATTGGATCCTGAGGATCAAGCTCAGGTGAAAAACGCTCAAGGATACTACCTTGCTTATCCACCAGGAATTTTTCGAAGTTCCATTTGATATCTTTAGCCTCTCCAGTTAGTAAACCCTTTGAGCCGAGTCTTTCCAGAAGAGTTCCACCGGGTTTCATCACAGCTTCTGGTTTTTTATTAGTGAGGAAAGTATAGAATGGGTGTTGGCCTGGACCTTTAACCACAATTTTTTCAAACATAGGAAATTTCACACCATAGTTCATGGTACAGAATTGCTGGATATCCTCATTACTTCCTGGCTCCTGAGATAGGAACTCATTGGCAGGTATCCCGAGAACCACCAGTCCTTGCTGTTGATACTTTTCATAAATTTTTTCCAGGCCTTCATATTGAGAAGTCAAACCGCATTTAGAAGCGACGTTGACGATTAGAAGGACCTTACCCTGAAATTCTTTTAGGGCCGTAGCCTTTCCATTAATCCGATTAATAGTGAAATCATAAATTGTTTGAGACATGCCTTCTCCTTGGGACAGGACTTAAGTAAACCAGCCTTTGCCTCGTTCTGTAAAGTTGCTCATCTAACGGTTTCAAGGAATTTTAGAAATTCCTGTTTATCTTTGATCACCCGATCTGGTTTGATGAGGAAAGATGCGGCCCTAATAAGTGCGCGGTTCACAACCCCCGGAGCATAGATCACGATCTGTTTTAATTTTTTAATTTTTTTAATTTCCTTGAGAAAAAGAATATTCAGCGGATTGACCAATTTCACGTCTTCAGTATTAGTGCAATAGGTCCAGTGATCATCAATTTTATTTGAAAACTCTACGGCCCTTTTAAAATCTTCGGCGAGTAAACTAGGATTAATAATTCCGTGAGGTCGCGCAAGAAAGAGATGTTTGTCATAGTCTTCCATGACCTGCAATTTTCCACCGGCATCCACTTTTTCCGCTACTTTTTTCATCCTTTTCTCCTTGGTTGAATCAAGGATAAGTTTCGCTTGAACATGCCGCGTTTGACTTGTCTCTGAGCTCTAATCTTGATCAGTCTTATGTGGCAATCTTAGTGACAATCAAGTTCATTCAGAATCGGGCAATCTGGTCGATGATCGCCCTGGCAATTATTGACCAGATGGTTGAGAGTGGAGAGCATAGTTTGTATTTTAAGTAATTTTTTATCCAGTTCCTGGATGTGCCTGGAAGCGATGCTTTTCACCTGTGAGCTAGAGCGATTTTTGTTTCTCCACAGGCTCACCAGTTGTTTAATGTCTTTCATGGTAAAACCTAATTCTCTTGAGCGCTTCACAAATTTGAGAATGTGCACATCATTTTCCGTGTACTGTCGGTATCCGCTGTCGCTTCTCCCTGCCTTCGGTATGATTCCCATGTCTTCATAGCGTCTGATCATCTTAGGTTTAACCTGAGACTTCGTAGCAACTTCACCGATGTTCAAGATTTCTCCTTTGGCTGAGAAGATTTCCAGCGTTTCAGTAAGAGTGAATTAGTCACGACACTCACAGAACTAAAGGCCATCGCCGCCCCGGCAATGACAGGACTTAAATAGCCCATAGCCGCCATAGGAATACCCACAACGTTATAGATGAAGGCCCAGAAAAGATTCTGTTTGATCTTGCTATAAGTGGCACGGGAAATTGAAATAGCATCAGGAATGAGTAGGGGATTGCCTCTCATGAGTGTGATGCTCGATGAATGCATGGCCACATCAGTTCCAGTTGACATGGCAATACCTATGTCTGCCATCGCCAGCGCCGGAGCATCGTTGATTCCATCTCCTACCATGGCGACTTTATAACCTTGGTTTTTGTAATGTGAGATTAGTCGGGATTTATCTTGAGGTAAAACTTCGGCTTCTATTTGATTGATGCCCAGATCTTGCGCCACTCGTTTGGCACTTCCCAGATTGTCTCCTGTCAGCATCACTGTTTTTACTCCGAGCAGATGGAGTTTTTGGATAGTGAGACGGGCACTATCTTTAATTGTATCCGTGAAAGTGATTAGGCCCAGAACCAATTGTCGATCCACATCCAATAGATAAGATACCGTTTCACCTAATGCTTCTCGCTCTATACCAACTTGAATTAGTGGTGAGCCTACAGTGAGAATTTTTTTGCTGCCTAAGAGATAGGTAACGCCTTTGAGTTTTGCTTCCAGGCCTTTACCAGGTACTGCCTTCATTGACTCTGGTTGGGAAAAAGAGAGTTCCTTCTGTGCCGCATATTCCATCACGGCCTTTGCCAGCGGATGCTCGCTGCCTGATTGAATACTTGCCAGTAATGATACAAATTGAACTTCATCACCTTGAGCTTTTATAAAAGCCACAGAAGGTTTGCCTTCAGTTAGAGTTCCGGTTTTATCAAAGGCAACTAACGTCACAGCATGTGCTGTCTCTAAAGCTTCAGCGTCTTTGATCAAGATGCCGGCTTTGGCCGCAGCGCCTGTGCCCACCATGATGGAAGTAGGAGTGGCCAGTCCCAGAGCGCAGGGACAGGCAATCACTAAAACCGCCACAGCATTAATGATGGCTTTCTCCCAATCTCCTTGAAGTAATCCACTTAGGATGAGTGTTGCCAATGCAATCAGAATTACGGTCGGAACAAACCAGGCCGCTACTTTATCCACCAAGCGCTGGATAGGGGCCTTCATTGATTGAGCATCTTCCACCATCCGAATGATTCGGGCCAAGGTGGTCTCTGTTCCTAACGCTGAAATTTTGATTATCAGTAAACCTTCACCGTTAATTGATCCTCCCACCACCGATGCTCCGGGTTTTTTTGTCACCGGTAAACTCTCTCCTGTGATAAGTGATTCGTTGACATGGGTATCACCTTCCATGATCTCCCCATCCACCGGGATTCGTTCTCCTGGTCGTACAATTACCTGTTGATTTACTTTTAGAGATTCGACACTAACTTCTTTTTCTCCGACTTCTGTTTTTATTCTGGCAGTGGTCGGTTGAAGTTCCTGCAAGGCTTCAATCGCCGCAGAAGTTTGCATCTTCGCTCTCGTTTCCAGATATTTCCCAAAGAGCACTAGAGTTATAATGACTGCAGATCCTTCAAAATAGAGGTGCAGTTCATGATGGTTCAGATGATCTATATTTTCCAAGAGTACATAGAGGCTCAAAAAATAGGCTGCACTTGTACCGATCGCCACCAGAAGTTCCATGTTACCAGATCGTGCCTTGATGGCACTCCAGCCAGATCGATAAAATCTTGCCCCGATCCAAAACTGGACTGGAGTTGCAAGGATTAATTGTATCCAGGGTGAAGGCATCACTTTCCAACCCAAGGGGGAGAGGAGCATAGGGAGTACTAAGGGAAGGGTAAGCACTGCTGAAATTATAATCAGGAATTTTTCATGCTTGAGCTCAGAAGTTTTCAGAGCTGCTTTGATTTTTTTATCCACGCTTAATTTTGCATCGAAGCCTGCTTTTTGAATGAGCTCAATCAGATGTTGGGGATTTGTTTTTGCAGCATCAAAGGAAATTTTGGCTTTTTCTGTGGCAAGATTTACTGACGCCTCCTGAACAGATTCCTCTTTTTTTAGCACTCGCTCTATGCGGTTGACACAGGAAGCGCACGTCATGCCTTTGACGTCGAGATTGATGGTTTTTTGCATAAACATTCCTTTTCGAGCTTCATTTTAAACCTTCCCTCTGAAGGAAGGTCAAGAAAAAGAGGACTTTTATCTTTGTGCATGTTATTTTGTCACAAGTTACAGTTCTCTACGTCTTGTTGTACTAAAGGAGTCTTTCATGAAGCTAATTCTGTCCTTAAGCTTACTTCTCTCAAGTTTTTTTTCTTACGCAGGTCCTCGTAAGGAACTAACGGCGGTTGATAAAGCTCAGGTTCTGGAAGTCTTGGGGAAGCACGATGCTTTATTCAATGTCCTCATCAAAAATGATTATAAAACAGCCGAATCTGTAGCACTGGCGCTCAAAAATTCTTTAGATAAATCCACCACGCCTGCGCTCAAAGCCGCTAAGGCACAGGCCGCCAGTTTGGCACAAATCAAAGGTTCATTGGATGGAGAAAAGAATCTGGCGCTTTATGAGAAAGTGTCTGATCCTTTAGTTGAGGTAGTAAAAGGCTATAACCTTGGATCCGGCTATAATATCTTCTCTTGCCCGATGGTAAAAAAATCTTGGATCCAGAATGTGACTCAGCATAAAGAAGTTAGAAACGTTTACGCCACTTCGATGCTTGAATGCGGTACGCAGGATACAAAATTCTAGGAAAACTATGATTGCTCGAGGTTTGAATAAAGATTGCGCTTGCAGCACTCTGGATAAATCTCTGCTAGAGAAAGAGTTCTCACGTCATCCGGAGATGAAAGAGTTTTATCAGGATCTGCAACTTACAAGACCACATCTTTTTTCCAATACCTCAGTTTTTATGTCTCAAAAAGATTTTGAGAATCTCGGTCAATTCTCAAAAGTTCTGGAAAAAACCATTCAGCATCCAAACTTTCAGGCTGAAGTTTTAAAATACGCCCCACCTATAGCTAAAAAGGTGAGTCCTCTTAGAGGTGTTTTTATGGGTCTGGATTTTCATCTCAGTGATGATGGACCCAGACTTATCGAGATTAATACCAACGCAGGAGGGGCTTATCTTAACCTGCTTTTGGCACGGGCCCATGTGAGCTGCTGTAAAGAGATGAATGAATTGGTTCATCCCACTACTCAATTCGATGAACTGGAAGAGGAATTCTACAGCATTTTCATGCAGGAGTGGAGTCTTCAGCAACCTCATCGCCAATTACAAACGATTGCCATCGTTGACGATGAACCAAACGGCCAATACCTCTATCCAGAGTTTGTGCTCTTTCAGAAGTTGTTATCCCGACAGGGGATACAGGTGGTGATTGCGGATGCTTCGCAATTTGACTTTGATGGAAAGACACTGACCTATCAGTGTCAGTCGATTGATCTCATCTATAATCGACTGACGGATTTTTACCTGGCAGATGAGAAGCACTCATCTCTGCGGAAAGCTTACGAAGCTGATGCGGTGGTGCTGACACCAAATCCGCACCATCATGCCATCTATGCCCACAAGGGCAACCTTACTGTATTAAGTGATGCTCAGAAGCTGACACAGTTTGGGCTCTCAACAGAAGAGCAGCAACTTTTATTATCTACGCTGCCGAAAACAATTCTTTTGACGGAATATAATGCAGACAAACTCTGGGCTGAGCGTGCTTCCTGGTTTTTTAAACCAGTCTGCGGCTTTGGCAGTAAAGCGACTTATCGCGGAGATAAATTAACCTCACGGGTTTGGGGAGAAATTAAAAACTCAGCCTATGTGGCGCAACGACTGATTCCACCGAGTAAACGAACCGTGAAAGTTGGCGAAGCTACGAGCGATTTGAAAAAAGATATTCGCCTTTATACTTACGCCGGAAAAGTGCAGCTTATGTGCGCACGTCTATATGAGGGGCAAACAACGAATTTTCGAACTGCTGGTGGTGGCTTTGCACCCGTATTGATTGTGTAAAAAAAGAGGAACCATAAGGTTCCTCTTTAAAGAATACTATGAATAACGGGAACTAGTGTTCGAATCTCCCAAAGTACCTTTAAACTCTGTCAGCTTCTCTTCAATCGTATCCAGATTTTCTCTTAAGAAATTTGAAAGCTCCGGGTAGCGATCGGCCATGTTAGTGACAACTTTTGTCAGCACTGCTGTGGCGATGCCACCCATCACATACTTGAAGGCGGGATTATTAAGGACTTCCATTATCATTGCCTTTTTGGATCCAGAGTAGTCCGGCATGTTGATGTTTCCTTTCACCTGTGAATTATCCGAAAAGTTCTGCTTTTTTCGAGAAGGGCGAGATGTTGATTTACGGGTCGGGCCGGTTGATTTTCTGGCCATACATTTCCTCCTAGGGAAATTGAACTTGGAAAAATTGTAAAATAAATGAGGAATTAGTTCCCTTAAGCTATTCTCAAAGAAAACTGATGGGAGTGCTTGGAGATCGGCCTGAATCATCTTACTTGAAGAAGGTATTGGTCTATTCTACTTAACGAATGAATGCGCATAGGTGCTTATTAAGATAAATCCTATCGCTTTGGGACTCCTTGTTGTGCTGCGAAATCATGGTCGCTATGTAATGAGATTTTGCGCTTTGCCGTAAGCGCTGAAGATCATGTGTGCTTAACCTTTAGTAGTTGATTAAATAGCTTTGCTCAAGCATAGTTTCACTTCATTCACAGGAGAATAACTATGATGAAACTTTTCGTGATTTTCTCACTTTTTATGAGCTCTGCGTTTGCTCAACGAATTGAACTAGAAACTAAAATTTTAAGTCCTTCGGAAGTATCTCGCCTCATTGGCCCTGCTCCCAAGGCCGGCTCAACGGTAGATGCCCAGGACTTCAAAGCGATTTTGCACATCCAGAATAAACGTTCAGCAGCAGATTGCGCTTTGGCAAAGCGAGATGAATCCCTCACCATCGAAACGATGTTCGGCGGCGATATTGGTATTCTCAATGATGATGAAACTGCTCGCATGACAGTCTTCCTTCTCAAGGCCTATGCCAATGCCGGAATCAACGCTTACATCAGCAAACAGCTCTTCAAACGCCCTCGTCCTTATGTCGCCAATTCAGCTGTTAAGCCTTGTATTAGTCTTGAAGAGTCTTATGCTTACCCAAGTGGTCACTCCCTGACGGCCAGACTATTTGCCCGCATCATCGCCAAGGTTTATCCTGAGCGCGAGGATGCTCTCATGAAGCGCGCCACTCAGTACGCCCTGAACCGAGTGATTGGTGGTGTTCACCATCCTTCAGATGTTGCTGCTGCATTTGTTCTGGCCGATCATCTGGCAAATGAAATGATCGAGCGTGAAGATTTCTTCAAAGCAATTGAATCTCTTTAATCACCATTCAACAGGGCTTCTTCGGAGGCCCTATTGATTAGTCTTCTATCTCATCTTCGACTTCGGCTTCATTTCTAAATTGATGGACTGGCCTCTCCCGAATCATGGATTACATTTTCTTTCAGCCACTCGATGATGATATCACTTTCCTGAATTGGCGTGCCTTCTACCACCAGACAAGGAACTTGGGTTTTTCCTGTGAGAGCTCTCAGATCAAATCGGAACTTGGCATCTTCTTCAACATCGATAAAATCAATGAGATGCTCCAGGTTATGATGGGAAATAAAATCTCTGACTTGAGCTGAACTGGGACAATTCCAACGATGATAAAGTTCCATGTTCATAGATCCTTCCTAGGTAATGAAAGATTGGCATTAGCGATGAGATTTTTCTCAAAGGCCCCCTTCGTAACAATCGTTTCTGCTAACGCCCCGATCGCAACTTCTGTTCGGATTATATTGAGGATTTAAGCATTTTGATTTCAACTTTATTCTGACCCTGGAAGCCGACACTCATATGAGTATTCTGTGCTGACAGCACTGGTTCTGAAAATAAAGTCAGGCCAATTTTTTTTAAACCCTTTTAATGCGGTAAGTGAGCGTTTACTTTAAATCTTTCACCTGTAAAATCGCAGTTAGCATGAGCAAGAAAGTTCTTTTAGTTGATGATAATGATGGTATCCGTGAAACTCTCTGCTACTGATGTATTATTACGAGTATTCAAGGCTGAAGTAGGTTTAGTTTTTCTAGCTAACATATCTTTTGCTGGTGTTCGGTTCTGATTTGGTGATGTTCCTACTGTATCATTTGCTGATGAACCAACTTCGTTTGATGGAGTCTGAGACGCTCTTGTATAGGTCCCTGGTTTATTGGATTGTAAGCGGTT
>JBEIEO010000124.1:0-8229 GCA_040382895.1 Halobacteriovoraceae bacterium | reverse complement strand
TTTTCGATAGCTAAAAAACTTCTCAACTTAACAAATGTCCTCATTATTGCAATGTTAACTTGAGCAGCTCTCTCACTTGTCAGCACACTAGATAACATGGCAACACCTGTCTCGGTAAATGCCATAGGCAAATACCTTCGACCTCCATATGTGCTAGGCGTTTTCCCTTTTTGAAGTTTTACTATTTCATATTCTTCTGGCGTTAACTGAAACATAAAGTCCTCTGGGAACCTGGATAAGTTCCTACGAACTTGCCTCGTTAGTTGAGCGGTTTCCACTTCGTAAAGCTCCGCAAGGTCAGAGTCGAGCATGACCTTTTGATCCCTAATCACATAAATGATGTTTTCTATTTTCGATAAACTAACATTAATCATTCTTCCTCCATTCATGAAATGAGGAAACTTATGCGAATGATGAGAACTATTAAAAGAATAAGATGAAGCCACGACATGAACTTTTCTGAAATGAATCTTTGAATGAACCCTATTTACGGAAATATAACTTCGCACTTGGATAATTAGCGATTATTTCAAAATATTTAAAAAGATTCCCACCCACAGCTCCATCAATATGGGCATCCATAATTTCTTTAGAGTACTTGTCATAGATGGAATCTTTCCGAGTCGCAAACCAAACAGGTCCGACTTCGTAAGTGGCTACCTTAATTCGAGGAACCTCAATTAGAAAGCCTCCACCGCCAAATTTGTCCCCGTTTTTAATAACCCTCCACTTAGGATTAGACTGTTGCCATTTACGTGCAACGGACTCTCGTATGAATGATGAGGGGTTAATCTGGTTATTTAGCTTGAGCTGAACCACCGCCTCACTAGAATAAAGAGATGTTGCGCCGGTATCAAAAAGTACAGGGACTTTAGTACCTGACACTTCTATTTCCATTCGGGGCTGATGAGTATCACGAATACCTTGAGTGGTTTTGAAATACATGTCCAAGACAACAAAGTCTTTAACAACTGAAAATGAATCACAAAACCAAAGCTCTTGCTTAGGGTAGTTAAAGCGCCAAATTTTTCCCGCGGCAAAAAAAGTTGCTCCATAAAAGCCATCACGAATGAAAAACTTTATTTGTGAAGGTTCATCTTGAGCATTCTCCCTCGCAGTAAATACTTTTACATTGCCCTTCCATTCCGAATACGAAGGAACATTTTGTGTTTCTAATGAAGATGGAAAAGTAGAAAAACCAATTTTTATCCCATCATCCTCGACAACTTTTTCAATTTTCATTCCTAGCTTTTCCGCAGTCTCGCTATAAATGAACGGATAAACACCTCCGCCTGAATCGGTATAAAAAAGAAGAGGTCCCTTGGGACTACTGACCTTCATATAAATGCGATTGTTATCAAAAAAAGCTGGAGCCTGGAGACAGGCTGCCCATAAATGAGGTGAAAAAAAGATGATTAAAGCGGAGATAAAGATTTTCATGATGTACCTGAGTTCGAGATCGTCCACTCTGGCGGAAAAATGGCGCACCCGACAGGAGTCGAACCTGTGACCTACCGATTAGAAATCGGTTGCTCTATCCAACTGAGCTACGGGTACGCATAGTTGCTTTTTAGGCAAAAAATCCATTGATTCCAAGGAGTTTGAGATTCAAAGCAGTTAGGACCACACTTTAACGATCCCCATAAAAGTTGTCAATAAAGGACTGATTTTTATGGTACTCTGAACCTACATATGAGCATAACTGGACGCATTTTTCGATCTTCTAAACGACATTTTGACTGTCAGCGTTCAGACAATAAAGAAATCGTCTCTGCCATGGCCCTGGCCACCCTCCTCAAAGAAGATCATTTAGTGGTTGGAGACTGGGTGGAACTCGCCCCCCCTGCTCAGGAAGGCCAGGACTGGGTCATCGAAAAAGTCATCGAACGGCAGAATTCTATTTTCAGAAATCTTCCTCGCGAGCAAAAAAAGAAAGTCATCGCTGCCAACGTCGATGTGTTGTTAGTAGTAGCCTCGGCAGGAAAGCCCGTTTATAAGCGCGGCTTAGTGGATCGCTATCTTGTGCGCTCCGATTACTGGAATGTTCCGGCCTATGTGGTCTTCAACAAAATGGATTTGTATGATCCCACGGAGTTTGATCTTAAATTTGAATCCGATCGCTTGAAGTGGCTCAACGTGCAGTGCTTTGAAGTCTGTGCTGAAGACGCAAACTATCAACCAAAATATCTCGATCAGGGCTTTAAGGATTTACTGGATAAACTAAAAGGTAAAACCGCCATTCTGGTCGGCCACTCAGGTGTCGGCAAGAGCCGTCTGATCTCAGAACTCTCCGAAGGTAAGGTCAAGCTTTTGAGTGGTGAATTAGGTAAAGTCGGTAAAGGTGCCCACACTACCACCTGGGCGGAACTCGTAGATGCGGAACGCTTCACGATGATCGATTCACCCGGCATTCGCTCCATGTCCTTGAGTGATCTCACCCAGGAAGAACTCATCATGAGCTTTTCGGACGTGCAGGAATTTGCCACCAAATGCAAATTCTCCACCTGCAAACACGAAAACGATAAAGGCTGTTTTTTTAATTCTCTGGATCCCGAGGCCCGGGAATCTCAACTCATCTTATCCCGACTGGATTCATATAAACGAGTCTTGGAAGAAGTGGCCAATATCCCTGACTGGCAGAAGAACAAATCCTAAGGGGTTCTGGGTTTTCCGTAGAAATGAATCATCAACTCATCCATGGCATAAAAAACAGCCTCGCCACCGATTTTACTTGAGACGTTTGAGTTACTCATAATGAAAGAGCGCTTAGACGGAATCAGCCAGGCCGAAGAATAGTTTCTGACATTATCACCATCATGCCCAAAGATAGTTCCATTTGCCCACGACCTTGAACCCATTCCCCAGGCGCCGTAAGTATAAAGGCGATCATCCCGCTTAGGATAAGGAGTAAAAAGTTTTTTAAATGTATCGGTTTTGAGAAAGGTGCTCTCCCCGAGATAGCCCTCTAACTGCATGGTTAAAAATTTAGACCAGTCAGCAACTGAGCAATGAATTCCACCTGCCGGTCCGTAGAAAGGTGCGTTGTCTGTCTGGGATGGATGAAGTTTTTCTTCTGCATACAAATGTCCCCAAGGCTGGAGAGGCTCAACATCTTTTCCATCCGTAGTAGGCCCAAATCCACAAGTCTTCATGTCCAGAGCAGAAAAGATCCTCTCGTGTATCAGCATCTCCCAGGTCTTGCCTGAAATTTTCTGCAAGATGAATCCCAGAGTGATATATCCGGCGTTACTATAATTCCACTCACCAGCTTTTTTCTCAGGGGCTTGCTTCAGAAGTGTTTTGGCCATGATAATCCGGCCCTCGGTTGTCTCAAGTTGGGACCAGCGAAGATAATCATCCCATTTTTGATTGGCAGGCAGCCCTGAGCGATGGGCCATCAACATCTCAAGAGTAACTTTTTTAAAGTCCTCATGGAGCTCAAAGTCCGGCAATAGCTTCTCCAGCGTGTCTGCCCAGTTGAGCTTTCCTTCATCAATAAAAGTTGCCACCAAAGTAGCAGTCATGGCCTTACCGTTAGAGCCCAACGGAAACTTATCATCTTTTTCGATGAGCTGCGGGTATCCGGACTTTCGTATACCGCTGGCCACAATCTGTGGTTGTTTTCTCAGCTCCACATAGGTCGCAACAAGTCCCGGAACCCGGTATCTGTCTTTGATTTGAGAAATAACCTCAGGCAGCTCTGAAGCTGCTGCCAAAAGTGAACTGAAGGCCATGATGATGAACATGGGCCGAAGATACTACAGAAGGAGTGAAATAAGAAAAAAGGTGTAAAAAAGAAAAGGGAGAACTTAAGTTCTCCCTTTGCTTGGAATCTTTTTACGAGTTGTTTGCCCGTCGTCCATGATTTGGCGTTTTAAGCCCCTCAGGATTAGCGGTAGACCATTCCACGCTCGTAGCGATAGCCCGCTTCTTTTTCTGCCTTATCTACTGACGAGATGGTTCTTTCATTATGATAAGAAGCACAGCTCACCATCAGACCAAGGACGAAGAAAAGCGCCAGTGTCTTTGCCATAAAGGCCTCCAGGATTGGGGTTTTACGCTCACCCTACTCTTCGGACTTATCGGCGCGTTCCTTAGAAAAAAGTGGTACAGTTAACATCCTAGATAAATCAGGTACTTATACTGGTGTAAAAACTTCAGGTTCTCTAGGTAAGTGAATGGAAAAAGTCTTAAGACCGGAGTAGATTCTGGGCATTCCATTCTTATTGAGGTTGAAGTTATGCACGCTAAATCTGTTTTCCTGTTTATTCTAACGCTGATTTTTTCTCATCTCACATTTGCTCAGGTGGAAGAATCTCACGTGGATTTTACTGTGAGCCCATCACTGATTTCTTCCGGTGAAATTCAAGTGGCCTATGAGTGGCTGGAGCCTTCAGAATTAAAAAACAAAGATGTTGCTGTTACTGATTTGCATAAAGTGGCAGCTCTTCATCCCGGAAAGAACCACATGGTGGCTTCCAAGATTGCTTTTATATCCCGCCGCTCTTTTGATGAACTCAATTACGCCTCGATGGCCAAGAGTAGCTTTATCTCTCGCATGCTCAATGCAGTTTCCATCTCTCAAAAATCAAGTGAACTGTGGAATGTCACTAACCGTGTGAAGGCTTACAAGATTCCTTTTAAGGTTTCTTTTGATTTTAGATTCAAAGAGGCCAGTGCAGCTTCCATCGGAAGTGCTGCTAATTATCTTAAAGATGAGGGGGCAGGACTTGCAGGCAAAGGTCGTGAGCGCTTCATGATTCTAGACATGACAAATTTTTCTCAGCTCATGTACCGAAACTACACAATTGTTTATATGAAAGAGATTTCAGAAAAAGAAACATTAGTTGTTTCAACGGTTGTGGCGGGGTTTAATAAAAACATGGCGGATACGTTTTTCAATCTTCCACCGTTTTCTACTACGAAGAAAACCATGATGGATAATTTCGAAACACAAATCATGCAGATCGTGAGAGAAATCCAGAATTAAATTGTAATATCATCTTCCGATGGAGGCAGCGGTTTACGCTCTTCCTTCGGAGGCGTCGTAGGCTTGATGCTCTTTGGTGCCTTGGCCATCTTAAACGGTAACTCAACCAAAATCTTTCCGTCTTTGTGATTCATCTTCACTTTAGATCCGTCACAGTCTTGTGGCACTGGTAGGACGTTATTGAAGTTAGACATGAGCGTTCCGGTCTCAGAGCGTTTTTCGATTTTTCCCTTGATGGTAATGGTCTCTGAGTTCACATCAATGTTGAGCTGAGTATCCTTATCTTTGGGAGTGATGACCAATGTTCGTCCCTGAGAATTTTCCGTCCATTGGGATTCAAAATTTGAGCTTTGTGGAGCAAAGGAAGAAAATGAATCCATGTCTTTGAAAGCTTCTTCAAACATTTGATCCATGCCTTCAAAGATATCAGTATCCGAACCACGACCATGAAGAATCTTATCCCGCATCCGCCGGTGCATCTCTTCTCTTAGTTCCATCCGCCGTTTCAAACGATCGAAGGGTTCATCGGCCGGTCCCGAAGAAGTGGCTTTTTGAGCGATCGAAGTGACGGCCCAGACTAAGGCTAAAAGGAATAGAGAGAGAATAACCCACATACGTTTCATATAAACCAATATGGTCTCTTTTTTTTAACCGTCAAGGGCCTCTCTGACTTGGGCCAATAAAGCCGACATTTGATCTAATCCATCAACAAACAAGGCAGGTCCTGGTTGTAAAAATACTGCTGGATCCACTTCATAAATCTGATCTTTTTGAATGGCCTTAATCGCCTCATAACCCGGTCGCTTCCTGAAGTTATCCAGTTTGACCTTTTTGCCACACCAGCAGCCTATGACAACGTCTGGATTAAACTCAATGACTTCCTGATCCTGAACCGAGCGATCACTGGCCAGGGATCCAATCTTATGAGAAAAAATATTTTCTCCCCCACAGGCCTCAATCAATTCCGAGACCCATTGGATACAGCTTAGACGTGGGTGATCCCATTCCTCAAAATAAACTTTAATGGGCCGCAATCCCTTTTGTTTCGCTTGGATCTGCTGGAGCTTGGCTTCAAAATCCTTCACCAGGGCGTGCGCCCGTGCTTCTTCCCCTACCAAACGGCCTAAAAGCAGCATCTGATCCAGTATTTCTCTCAGGGAGCGCTGGTTTGTCACAAAGACGTTTAGTCCCCGTCCTATGAGCTCACGGGCAATGTCTTTTTGGATGTCAGAAAAACCAATCACCAGGTCAGGTTTAAGACCGACGATTTGCTGCAGGTCCGAACGGATGAACTGGGTCACCACCGGATGCTTCCCAAAGGCCTCGGCCGGTCGCTCCACGTACTCACTGACTCCCTGTATAAGATCGGATCTGCCTAATAGATACAGAGTCTCGACGGTTTCCTCTGTGAGGCATATAATTTTTGACGGATATCTCATTTTTTCATCTCCTCCCTCATGTTAGCTCAGGGAGCCTGGTTCGACAAAGGATCGCTATGTTGAAGTTTCTCTTGAGTCTTTTGTTTCTTACGACACTTGCCTATGCCGAAGAGCATGCCACTTTTTCGCTTCAGCGTTTTCAGAATAAACTAATTGTCACCATCAATCACGATGAGGGCTGGCACACTTACTGGAAAAATCCCGGAGATGCTGGGATTGCTTCTTCTTTTAAATTTAGCGATGCCAACCAGAAACCACTGACACTAAAAGCTTATGAGTGGCCGGTGCCTAAAAAATATCTTGAAGCCGGGGACATCCTCACTATTGGTTACGGCTATACTCATCATTTTTTCTTTGACGATGCTCCCGGTGAGATTAATGCGCACGTGGGTGTCTTGATCTGTAAGGACATTTGTATTCCTGGTGAGGCCAAACTCAAACTCGCCACGGATCAGAACTTTGTCGCCAATCGAAATGTGAAGCCCTACTCGGATAAAGATCTTCAAAAAGCTTTCGAGGATCTTCCGGCGGATATGACTTTGCCATCGAATTTTGAGTATTACCTCACAAGAGTTAAAGATCAAAATCTTCTGACTCTTCACTACTCTATTAAAGGTGTGAAAAATCCTAGGCTTCCTAAGGATTTATTCCTGCTGACAGGATTTCCTAGGCCACCCTTTGGTTACAAACGTGAGAGCCTTTATTTGGAAGGCGATACACTTTATGGGAAAACCGAAATCGAGTGGGATGGAGAATATCAGGAACCACCTGTTGCGCTTCCCACTTCCGGAAGTTTCCCTCAAACTTACGAACTGCCTTTTCTTTTAAATGCTCCGGGCATGGAGAAAGTTCAGAAAGTTACTCTGAAGATCAAAGACTTCTCTCTGGCATCAGCTTCTTTGGATGATTTTTATAAAAAACTGACTCCACTTGATACAAAGGCCAAAGATCCAGCTCCCGCAGCTAAAACAGATTTGAAGAATATTTTGAATTATATTCTGTTGGCGTTCCTGGGTGGTTTGATTCTGAATCTCATGCCGTGTGTGCTGCCGGTTATTTCGCTGAAACTTTTCAGCTTGATCCGTCATCAAAACTACACCAGAAAGCAACTCCTCTCCCATAATTTGAGTTATACCTTAGGCGTGATCAGCACCTTCATGGCTTTAGGTCTAGTGATCGCTGGTCTTAAGGCAACCGGAGAAGAAGTTGGCTGGGGATTTCAGCTTCAGTCACCGGCCTTTATCCTCACCATGATGCTGGTTCTTTTTATTTTAAGTCTTAATATGTTCGGGCTCTTTGAATTCAAAACACCAGGCGGATCAAAACTTGGGAACGCTCAGGTAGAAGAAGGCTTTGCTGGAGATTTTTTCGGAGGAGTTTTAACTACGATTCTCTCGACTCCCTGCTCGGCCCCTTTCCTAGGAACGGCCTTAACCTTCGCCCTGACCAACAGCTATGCCACAATCTTTGGTATTTTCTTCTTCATCGGTCTGGGCTTATCTTTTCCATTTTTACTCACGGCCCTGTTTCCTCAAAGCCTTCACATCTTCCCAAAGCCCGGCATGTGGATGGAAAAATTAAAATACTTTCTGGGTCTTTCCTTAATCGGGACTGTCGTCTGGCTATATGATGTTTTCGTAGGTCTGGTGCATTTTGAACTCATCAGCTGGCGTTTAAATCTCTTATTTGTGTTATGGTTTTTTGCTTTTTTCTTTTATCAAAAAGTTTCCAAACACAAAGTCCTCATGACGCTGGCGTTTTTGCTACCGGTATCACTCACGGTACTGGCCATGCGGGATC
>JBEIEO010000123.1:0-8230 GCA_040382895.1 Halobacteriovoraceae bacterium | reverse complement strand
TTAAATTCTTCTAACTCATCGGCCATATGGATTTCTCCTCACCAAATAATCTTTTTAAAGTTTCGGATACTATATGGGGTAAGGTTTAATTTTATTTTTTGCGCACTTATTGCCTCAAAAGAGGAAAGAGATGAAAAGAAATACGCTAAATATCAGAAAGATGTGAAAGTGATGATTGGGTTTTAATGAGTTTTAAGACAACCTTCATAGTGGTTAACAAAGATTAATGTTGATTCAAATCAGCTTAAGAATAATTAATCTCTATTCTGTGATATTAATCATGCTTTTTGGACTAAAGTCAGTAGTAAGTCGCGCGAAGATAACGGTTTGAACCGCCAAGGTCTTTTATAATTTCGATCTTTTGAAATCCCAGCTTTTCAAGGATCTGAGCTTGGGACTCAAGTTCAAGTTCGTGCCCTTCCATCATAAAGATCCCTTTCAGATGGGATCGAACTTCTTGAAAAAAATCCTCAAACCACATGGAATAAAAATCATCTGGCAGATAAAGTGCGGTATGAGGTTCATGTTTATCCACAGAACGATGGACGAGTCCGCGATGTGAATTGGCCTTGATATAAGGAGGATTTGATACGATTAAATCAAAAGTTCCAGTTACTCCCCGAAGCCTGTCCGACTTAATCAGCTCCAGTTTGTGCTTTAACCTTAAACGCTGCCGGTTTATTCCTGCGACTTGGAGTGCTTCGGAGGAAATGTCTACAGCAACACCTTGTTTGCCAACACCATGCTTGAGCAGGCTTAGCGCTATGACACCTGTACCAGTTCCCACATCCAAAAGTCTTGTCACCTTGCCATGGTGGCCTTGAACTAAAAGGTCAACCATGTACTCAGTTTCTGGTCGTGGAACAAGGACATGTTCATTAACAAAGAATTTTGAATGATAAAACTCAGAGAAGCCCATCAAAGTCGCCATCGGCACGCCTTTGAGAAGAGATTCTTCCAGTTGTGCAATCATCCGGGGTGGAAGTGTCATCTCTGAATGATCAAGTTCGATCAGCTGTTGACCGCTTTTGAATCTTTGGATGTCTCTTAGATCGCGAAGAAAGATTTCAAGGCTGAGTCCCGGGTAAAGATCCTGAAGCAACTCTTCATGGTCAGAATAAAATGATGACCAGAGTTCTTTCAGAGTTCTTATGCCTCAGCCCCTTGGAGAAGGATCGCCTGGTTATGGGCAATCAGGGCATCGATGACTTCTTCGATGTCACCGTTCATAAACGCCGGTAGGTTATAAATGGTGTAATTGATCCGGTGATCAGAGATTCTTCCCTGAGGATAATTGTATGTCCGAATACGCTCAGATCGATCCCCAGTGCCCACTAGACCTTTACGCATACTTGCTTCTTTAGCATGGGCTTCCTGAATACGTAGGTCATATAATTTGGCTTTCAAGATCTTAAATGCTTTCTCTTTGTTCTTTAACTGAGAACGCTCATCCTGCATTGCGATCACAATCCCGGTAGGATTGTGAGTTAAGCGTACAGCTGAATCGGAAGTGTTAACGGACTGACCACCAGAACCACCGGAACGGTAAACGTCGATGCGGATTTCTGACATATCCAGCACAACATCTTCTACTTCATCAGCTTCAGGCATAACCGCCACAGTGATAGTCGAAGTATGAACACGGCCCTGAGCTTCCGTATCTGGAACTCGCTGAACCCGATGTACACCGGATTCGTATTTCATCTTGGAATAAACTTTTTCACCGGAAACACTCACGATTATTTCCTTCAGTCCACGATCGCCTTCTGAAATGGAAACTACGTCCGAGCGCCAACCTTTAGTCCCAAAGTAGTTGCGATACATACGCCATACATCAGCGACGAAAATAGAAGCCTCATCCCCACCTGCTCCGGCACGAATCTCCAGGAGAACGTTTCGATCATCGTTAGGGTCTTTGGGAAGAAGCAGAAGTTTCAGTTCCTGCTCGACCAACGGCAGCCTGGCCTCAAGCTCTGAGAGCTCTTCTTTTGCCATTTCCCGCATGTCTTCATCTTTCTCGTTATGGATGATGTCTTTGTTGCCTTCGATATCAGCGACAAGCTTTTTATACTCTTTATACTTATGAACAATTGGCTCGATGTTAGAGCGTTCAGTGTTCGTTTCACGCAATTCAGTTGGACGATCATAGAGAGTAGGATCTCCTAATCGTTCAGTTAAAATGTCATAACGTCTTACAACTGCATCTAATTTATCGAACACGGTATTTCCTTACAGGGCTATTCTAAGAATTCTTTAAGCGTGGAGTTGGTAGATTCAATCTCCTGAATGTTTCGGATGTCCACTTCTTCCAATTGAAGGACTTTGGTGGTGGCACTTTTGAGATTGAATTTATCTTCCAGGTACAACACTGCTTTTATGCTGGAAAGGGCTACTTCCAATTGCTGATCATCTGGCTCTTTGGTGGTCAATTTCTGCAACAGCATACCAGGTGCCGCCATGGCCTTGGCCCACCATTGATCTGAACATTTGCCGGAGGCCTTAATCAGCTCATAGCTGATACCTGCTACGGGGAACATAAGTATTACTTTGAACAGTACCGCTACCACATGTCTCAGAATCGGAGGTAAATTGGCCCCCACGGGAATGATGGTGAAAACGGCAGAAAAAAGCATGATCGAAATAAGAATTAAAAAGAAAACAAAGCTGGTGCCACAGCGTGGGTGAAGGGTGGTGAATTTGCGGGCATTTTCAACCGTTAAATCCATTCCGGCTTCAAAGGTCGCAATCGATTTATGTTCAGCTCCGTGATACTGGAAAACCCGGTAAACATCTTTCATGAAAGAGATGCCCCAGATATAAGAAATAAAAATGATGGCCTTCACGGCCCCATCAACCACGTGGAATGCAAAGCTATCCAAGGTCCAGTTCTGACCAAGTAAGTCTCCGATCCAGAAGGCGATGGCATGAGGAGCAAATACAAAAAGAGCAATTCCGAAGGTAAAAGAAACCGCCATGGTCAAAAACGTAGCAATATCTACTTTCTCTTTTTTCTTCTGAGAAGCTTCAAATTGCTCCAGCGTTTTGCCTTTTTTTAGGGCTTTTTCTTTTTCTTCCTCGGCCATAGCAATGTTGGCCGAATAGTTTAAAGAAACAATTCCGTTTGCCATTGTTTCAATGAGCATAAGGATTCCACGCAGGAATGGTTTCTTTAAAAAGTTTAGTTTTTTTGAAAGTCCGTACCACTGATCCCGGCGTAAACGGATCGTGCCATCAGGTTTTCTCACCGCTACCACGAAGGCATTCGGTGAGCGCATCATCACACCTTCAATAACGGCTTGGCCACCAATGGAAGTGTATTGTTTAGCAATAACGAGAGCAATGCGTTTGAGCGTACGGTTCATCTTAGGAGTTCAGCTTATCCAGGAATGCCACATTAGTTTTCGTATCACGGATTCGCTCAAGGATAAACTCCATGGAATCCATGGTGTTCATCGGGTTGAGTACTCGACGAAGAACGAAAATTCTCTGAAGATCCTTGTCTTTCACAAGTAAGTCTTCCTTACGAGTAGATGACTTATTGATATCAAGACATGGGAATACACGCTTCTCCATGAGTTTACGATCCAGTTGAATTTCTGAGTTACCGGTACCTTTGAATTCTTCAAAGATAACTTCATCCATTCTTGAACCTGTATCAATCAGGGCAGTAGCGATGATGGTTAATGAACCACCATTTTCAATATTACGAGCGGCTCCGAAGAATCGCTTCGGTTTATGAAGAGCATTGGAGTCCACACCACCCGAAAGGATCTTACCTGAAGGAGGAACAACGGTGTTATAAGCACGTGCCAGACGAGTGATGGAATCCAGTAGAATCACCACGTGTTGTTTTGCTTCCACCAGACGCTTAGCTTTTTCGATTACCATTTCGGCAACCTGTACGTGACGCGTCGCGGGTTCATCGAAGGTCGATGAAACCACTTCCGCACGTACATTTCGCTTCATATCTGTTACTTCTTCCGGACGTTCATCAATCAGAAGGACGATAAGTTTTGTTTCTGGATGGTTATCAGAAATAGAGTTGGCAATATCCTGCATCAGCATGGTTTTGCCAGCTTTAGGAGGGGCCACAATCAAACAACGCTGACCGAAACCTTGTGGAACGAATAGATCGATCACACGGGTGGAGTAGTTGGTTGGTTTTGATTCCAGATTGATTTTTTTCTGAGGATAAAGTGGAGTCAAGTTATCAAACAGCACTGTTGAACGATGCTGTTCAGGATCACGGAAGTTAATGTGATTTACTTTTAAAAGTGCAAAATAACGTTCGCCTTCTTTCGGCGTACGGATTTGGCCTTCAATTGTGTCCCCTGTTCTCAGTCCGAAACGACGGATCTGGGAAGGAGAGACGTAGATATCATCGGCACCCGGAAGATAGTTATAAGAAGGTGATCGCAAGAATCCGAAACCATCAGGAAGAATTTCCAGAACACCATCACCAAAGATCTCTTCATTGTCTTTTGCTTTTTTGGTCAAAAGAGCAAAGATCAATTCGTGTTTCTTAAGACCGGCAGCGTTTTCAATTTGCGCTTCTTCGGCCATTTTGGTCAATTCTTCGATGTCTTTTTCTCGCAAAGCACTTAGATGCATTTTGTCTCCACGTTGAGATTGAATACTCTGGTTATAGTTAAGATTATCAGGCTGATCGCTAGAAGTTGCGCCTTCTCTCGGTTCGCGAGGTTCTCTGGTCTCACCTCTTGGCTCACGTGGTTCACGCGGCTCTCTTGGCTCACGGGTTTGAGTAGAATTTCTTGAGGGGCGTTTTGTTGTTGTTGTCATGAAAATTTTTTGTTGGGATTGGTATTCTCGATTTCGAGATCTATCGCGAAATAACTTAATGAATTGAGACTATCTTATCTCTAAAGCCGAGGAAGTCAATTTTTTGTTTCAAAAGATTTCCTGGTTACTCTCATTATTTCAGAGAGTTATCTTAGAGTTTTAAACCTTATAAAGCTTTTTTGGAAATCCTCAAGTTGTCGGGGCAATGGTATTTGGAAAAAAAATGACTAGACGAAATAGCCTGAAAAATAACTCTATAGACCGATCCGTACTTTTTCCGTACAATAAATAAATGCGCAAAATCATTCACCTTGATATGGACGCCTTTTTTGCTGCCGTTGAGATGCGGGACAACCCCGCTCTACGCAACGTACCTATGGCCGTAGGCGGATCTTCTGATCGCAGAGGTGTCATCTCCACCTCCAACTATGAAGCCCGAAAGTATGGTGTTCGTTCAGCGATGGCCACTGCTCATGCTTTAAAGCTTTGTCCCCAGCTAGTGATTGTGCGCTCAAATTTTAGTAAATACACAAAAGCTTCCGAGCAAGTTTTTGAAATTTTCCACGAGCTCACAGATCTCGTTGAACCAATGTCTTTGGATGAAGCCTATTTAGATGTAACGAACTCTCTTCATTGTCAGGGTTCCGCAACACTGATCGCTCAAGAAATCCGCAAACGCATATTTGAAAAAACTCAATTAACAGCTTCGGCAGGTGTCGCTCCCAACAAACTCCTCGCCAAGCTTGCCAGTGACATCAATAAACCCAACGGTCTTTTCACTGTGGCGCCTCATCAGATCGAAAATTTCATAGCCCAAATGCCGATTGAGCGTATTTGGGGTGTAGGAAAAGTCACAGCAAAACACATGCATGAAATGGGGATTAAAACCTGCCTGGACATGCAACGTTATTCCCGCTCGGATCTGACCCATCACTTCGGAAAATTCGGACATGTTTTGTATGATTTTTGTCGTGGCATTGATGACAGGGAGATCGAAACAGATTATGAGAGAAAATCTCTAGGGACTGAAGAAACTTTCAGTAAAGATATTAATAGCTACGAAGAGATGAAATTTCACGTAGTGAGAATGGTGGGAGAAATCAAAGAGGCCCTGGAAAGCTATCAAGAAAAGATAGTTAAGAACCTGCATGTTAAAATTAAATACTTTGATTTTAAGCAAACCACCATCGAGCGCCAGCTCCCCTTTACGGAAGAGAATTTCCTTTCTCTTCTGGAAGAACGCTGGTGCCAGGATCCTCGTCCGGTCAGGCTCCTAGGGGTAGGTGTGAAATTTGAAGAATCCCGCCTGGAATCAGATTTTCAGTTGCCACTTCTTAGCGAGCACTTTACAACCAATCAGCATGAATGAATTTCATTTTCCCTCTGATCATCCCCTTCATCTTAAAACAATCCTTGCCATGGACTTTGGTGAGAAGTTTATTGGTGTGGCCAGCTACTGTGTCAATCGCGATCCCTACCCGACCCCCTATGGACGAATCGCCAACAAGGGACAGGATGCAGTTTTAAAAGAATTGAGATCCATTCTGGACAACGAATGCGTGGACCTGGTGGTGATTGGACTGCCTCATCTAATTGATGGGAAAACCACTTCCTCCACCGAGCGCGCACGAACTTTTGTTAGCATGATACGTGAGCAAATCACTCTGCCAGTAGAAGAACAAGACGAAACTCTTTCGACCTTTGAGGCTGAATCTCGAATGAAAAGTTCCCCTCAGTATAATTTCCAAGTAGATTTGTCGCAAATTGATGCCGTTGCTGCTTGTGTAATTTTAGAGGATTTTATTCGCCGCAAGAAGCGCTGATATCATCTATAATCTTCTGATGATTAAAAAAATTCTGATTAGTCTTTTTATCCTGGGCTTGCTGGCCCTGGCAGGTGTTGGATCTTACGTGGGTTACATTTTTACCCGACCTTATCAAGGTGAGGACGCTACATTTACTGTTAATAATGGAGATACATTCGGACGGGTCAATCAACGTCTTTTCGAACAAGGTCTCATTCCGGATAAAAGACTTTTTCATTATTATGCAAAATATAAAAATGCTTTAACCAAATTCCGTGCAGGCAGTTATACCATCCCTCGCGGCACCACTCTCCCGGGAGTGCTTCATACACTTGTATACGGACAGCCGAATCTCACTAGCATCACCATCCCTGAAGGGAAGAACATGTATGAGATCGCGAAGCTTTTGGAAGCGGCAGGGATTACAGCCGAGACTGAATTCCTGGAAATGGTTCAGCATCCGGATCTCATCTCACAGTTGAAGATCCAGGCATCTTCACTTGAGGGTTACCTCTATCCGGAAACCTACCGGTTTGCACCCAACACACCTGCGAAAACCGTGGCCAAAACCATGATTGATTTATTCAATCGCAGAACTGAATATCTGGATTTCACTCACCCATTCCTGAATAAACATCAGGTCATCATTCTGGCCTCAGTCGTTGAAAAAGAAACAGGTGCGAAGATCGAGAGACCTGCGATTGCTGGTGTATTCACCAATCGCTTAAAAAAACGCATGCGGCTTGAATCTGATCCCACTACGATCTACGGCATCTGGCAACGCTACACTGGTAACATCAAAAAAGCCGATCTTTTGGAGTACACTCCGTACAACACCTACAAAGTACCGGCACTTCCTCAAGGTCCTATTTCCAACCCAAGCCTCGAAGCCATTAGTGCCGTTCTCAAACCTGAACAACATGAGTATTTATTCTTTGTTTCAAAGAATGATGGCACACATGTGTTCACACGGAATTATCAGGAGCACTTAAAAGCTGTAGATGATTTTCAGCGAAACTCAAGAGCAAGACAGGGGAAAAGCTGGCGGGACTTAAAGCAGTGAACCGGAGCAGTCATCACTAACGTTTCGATAAGTCGTGGTCGGTCCATCTGACCATACAAAAACCGACGTTCTACGAAGCTTCGTTGCAGGGTCAATGGTTCTTAAAAACTTAGGATTGAACTGGAAATAAGTCGTATTCTTTCCTTTCACAAATTCAGTGGCGCGGACACGTCCGTAAGGATCCATTAATTTTCTAAGGATTATTTCCGGCACATCAAAAGTGGAAGTTACGGGCTTATTACCGTTGAACTCACCAATCCAGCTTTGAACGTCCTTAAAACATTTTGGGAACACGAGAGTCTCATAATAATCACCCTCGACATCGAGCTTTACGCTAAACTTCAAGTAATTACTTTTGGCATTCATCTGTTGCTCAAGCTTAACTGTAAGTGACCTTAGGATATTGTCAGAGATCATCGCGATTTGAGCTGAATCGTGCAGATTAAGCGTCAACTTCTTAGAGCATTCATTTTCATCCATCACTTCCTGCTCAGGAATCATCTGTGCGCAGGCAAAGTTTGAAACATGAACTAAGGAATGGAGTGGACGCTCCAGCATTCTG
>JBEIEO010000122.1:0-8347 GCA_040382895.1 Halobacteriovoraceae bacterium | reverse complement strand
TGAACACCCACAGACCATCGCTCTCATCTGTGCTCACTTGCCGGTTGAGAAGAAAGTGGATGTCCTGCGCAAGCTGCCTGAAGGTCTTCAGGCTGAAGTTGTACTACGTGTGGCGAATCTCGATTTCGTTTCACCTGAACTCATCGCACAGCTCGATGATGTACTTAAAACTGAACTCTCAACTCTTGGTTCTATCGATACACAACAGTTGGGTGGTGTTGAGCCGATCGCAGATATGCTCAATCTCATGGATAAAAATTCTGAGAAAAACATCATGGCTCGCGTGGAAGAGAAAGATCCGGAACTTGCAGAAGAAATTAGAAAACTTATGTTCGTTTTCGAAGATGTTATCTTCGTGGACGATCGTGGTATCCAGGAACTTCTCAAGATCGTGGACAACCAGAAGCTTGTTATTGCGCTTAAAACTGCACCAGATGATGTTAAAGCTAAACTCTTCAAGAATATGTCCAACCGTGCCGCCACTCTTCTCAAAGAAGATCTCGATGCCATGGGGCCAACAAAGATTTCCGATGTGGAGAAGGCTCAGCAGGAAATCGTTCAGCAGCTTAAAGACCTTGAAGCTAAAGGTAAGGCACTTATTTCTCGTGGTGGGGAAGGCGACGCGTTCGTATAAAAGGCAAAGTGATTTATGCAAAAGTACCGTGACTCAGATATTAAGCCATTTGAATTCTCAGATCTTCAGGGAACCCACGTTGTTACTCAGGGAGATTTTAAGGCTTTCTCTTTCAATGAGCTGAACGGAGAAGTTTTTAACAAAGACAAGATCTCTGATGAGACTCTAAGAACTGAGCGGGCACACGAGAAAAAAACTAGTTTTAAAATCGAAGGAATTGTACGAGACTCCCGTGGTATTTCACGTCAGGAACAAAGTGATTTTGAAAATCGCATCCAGGATGAAGTTAATCGTCGCCTTGAGGCTGCCTATCAACAAGCCTACAACGAGGGCGTTGAGAAAGGTAAAGAAGAGGGGCGACAAGCCGCTTTTGCTGAATACCAGGTTGAATTATCGGCTAAGATTGAAGAGTTCAGTCAAACCATTGAATCGTTAACGGGTCAGAATGAAAAAATCCTGGAAAAAAATCGCCAGGAAATCTATGACTTCATCAAACGTTTCACGAAGTGGATCGTATTAAAAGAGATTGATGAAAAGGTCTACCTTGAATCCCTGCTTGAGAAACTGATCCTTGAACTGAATGCCCGCAAAAATCTTATTGTTAAAGTTGGACGTCAAAACTTTTCTCAGATGCAGGAAGTTATTCAGGTAGTTGAGAGCCGCGTTGGGCAGCTTTCAAATGTTCGCGTGGAGATTGTGCCTGAGATTCATCATCCGGGAATTATCCTTGAGTCTGAAAATGGCTTAATCGACGGATCCATGGAAGGTGTTTTCCAGAATATCGATAAGATCTTCGAACAGCTTCAGCCGATCGCGAGTAAAGCATGAGTGATCGTCCGGCTTCATCCGATTTAAATTTAAACCAGATCCTTCGTCATATTGAAAATAGAATTCCCTATGAGAAAGTAGGAAAGATTCTTTCATCCCGCGGGATGGTCTATGAAGCAACAGTGCCAAGAGCAGTGCTGGGAAGTAACGTAGAATTCGTGGCTGAAAACGGAGAAAGATCATTTGGTGAAGTTGTGGCGATTCAAGGTCAGAACTGTATGGTTATGCCATACGATGAAATTTCCGGTATCAATTCACAGACCAAGATTCATTTAAAAGATATTGTGACCGAAATTCATATTTCTCCCAACATGTTAGGACGAGTTATCGATTTTCAGGGAAATCCAATTGATAATAAAGGCCCGATTGGTGGTCCTTTTGAGAAACGCTCTATCTTCGGTGTTCCACTTAATCCACTTGATCGACCACCTATCAGAGAAGCCCTGGACACAGGTATTAATTCCATCAACTGTTTTATCACTGCCGGTAAAGGCCAGCGTCTTGCGATCATGGCTGGATCAGGTGTGGGTAAGTCTGTACTTATGGGCATGGTGGCCAGAAACACCAATGCTGATATCAACGTCATCGCTCTCATCGGTGAACGTGGGCGTGAGGTGCTAGAGTTTATTCAGTCTGACTTAGGTGAAGAAGGTTTAAAACGTTCTGTAGTGGTTTGTGCTACTTCTGATACTTCAGCTTTGATTCGTATGAAGGCGGCTTACGTCGCCACGACCATTGCGGAGTTTTTCCGCGACCAAGGTCAGGATGTATTATTGATGATGGACTCGATTACCCGTTTTGCTATGGCAAGCCGAGAGATCGCTCTTTCAACTGGTGAACCTCCGGGACAAAAGGGTTATACCCCAAGTGTATTTGCTAAACTTCCCAAGTTAATGGAGCGCGCCGGTACCAAAAAAGGTGCTGGATCCATTACAGGAATTTATACCGTCCTCGTTGAAGGGGGAGATATGGATGAGCCGATCGCAGATGCCGTACGAGGTATCTCCGATGGTCACATTATTCTTTCGCGCCAACTGGCTGCCCGAAATCACTATCCAGCCATTGATGTACTTGGGTCTATTTCCCGAGTCATGCCTAAAGTTGCATCGAAAGAGCATAAAATTGTTGCCAGTCACTTACGTGACCTATTGGCAGCTTATAAAGAATCCGAAGATCTTATTACTGTAGGCGCTTATGCAAGGGGATCAAACCCTAAAGTGGATAAGGCCATTTCAATCTATGACGATCTGACTAACTTACTGAGACAGCAAGTGGAAGAGTCCTTCACTATTGAGGAGTTGTTTGATCGCATGTTGGATATTGCCCGCAAGGCTGAATCCGCGGTTGACCCAAACTTCAGATAATAAATGAAACGCTATACCTTTCGACTTGAACCAGTTTTGAAAGTTCGCCGGCTCAAAGAAGAGAACTCTCGAATGGAGCTGGGACAACTTATCACTGAATTATCTCGGATTGAAAATCAACTGGCTCATGATCGTCGCGAAATTGATAACTATTATAAGATTCAGGAAAGCGCGATGAAAAACGGGATCAGAGGTGACCAGGTTCAGGCTTTCCCTATGCTGGTAGCAGCTAAAGAGCGTAACATCGAATTACTCCTTAGAGATAAGAAAAAGCAGGAAGAGCTCATCGAGGCCAAGAAGCAGGAACTTGCAACCCTTAAAGGTGAACTCAAAGTCATCGAAAACCTCAAGGAAAAAGATTATAATGAATATCGTAAAGCCCTGAATAAGGAAATTGACCAGAAGGTTGAGGAGCAGACTCAGAACTGGTTACAGCACAAAGAGCGAAAGGCTTAGTATGAAAACATTTCTCTTTTTTACTTTTCTCACAACGATAGCCTTGGCCCAAGCGCCAAAAAAGACCTATACCGAAGAAGAATTCATTAAAAAAGTGAATGAAGAAGTTAAAAAGAAAGTTGATACTGTTAAAAATAAATCTGTCTCAGAACTAACGAAAGAACTTCTCGATAAGGAAGAAAAACTTCGCTTAAGAGAGCTGGAGTTAATAAAACAGCAGGATTCGTTGAAGGTATCTGAAGCCGATATTGCCAAACGCTATGCTGAGCTGGCAGAAAAGCAGAAAAGCTTCATCGGTTGCGTTGAAAGAAACAACGAAGACAGTAAGGCACGAATTGGTCAGGTCGTGGAAATGATCTCTAACATGAAGCCAGAAAAAGCTGCTTCTGTTCTTTCTGTTCAGGACTCAGAAATAGCGGTACAGATTCTTCAGCAGATTGATGCTAAAAAAGCCTCTAAGATTTTCAACTTCATGGATAAAGAAGTGTCTGCCAAGCTTCAGAAGCAATATCTACAGATGAAGAAGATCTAAGCCTCTACAGCTGCCTTATAATTAAACGTCCTTACTCCTGAGCTTTTCTCTCAAGTTCTTCCCCTTAAAATCCGATACCCCACTAATGCTTGTCTTTACAGCTTTTATAGCTCTGCTTCCTCTTTCTTCTCATGCCGGGCCAAGAAACTGTCTTGTCACCATTTTAGACCTGCTTAATCCACGGCCATCTGTTACCAAATTCAGTAAGCTCCAGGCCCTGAAAGAAGCAGAACTTAAACCTCTTGTGTCCAACCTTCAGGACGCCTACAAAAAAGGGGGAGAGCTTCAGGAAATGCGCTATCGACTCATGAGTTTGCAAAACAGCGCAAAGACCCCGGAAGTGATGAAAGAAATACAACAAATTGAGACTAGCTTTGCCAGGATCAGAGGCGAGATCACGATTCTCAATGATGACTATCTACAAAAAATGCACGATATCTATCAAGGCCAGGGTATTCCTTCCGAACTGATCAAAGGTCAGGATGGCGCCTTGGTTCTGAAGCTTGATTTCAAGGCAAGCCCGACTGATGCAAAGGCATTTGAATTTTATCGCCGGATTAAAAATAAATTTGGCTTAAACGAAGTGACTCTGAGTCTTAAAGACAACGCCGAGAATAGGTCAGCGGGTTTCTTCATGCCTTCTGTAAAGCGCATTGAGATGGGACCCCAGCAAGGCTTTAGTATGCTGGATGACTATTTCAATTCTGTGAGTAAACATGAATCCCGTCACTCCATGTTTGCAAATAAACGCATCACTGGAGATGATTCAATATTTCACGTTCAGTTTCATGCCTCCCAGAATGGAAATCTTCTCAATAGTGAAAAAGTTTATGACTCCTATATGTCTTCAGAGGAACTTTACACTTTCTCAACGGACCTTCAGAGCTTAGGACAAGCGCTAAATCGAAATGATTTTACCAACCTGAATAGTACTCAGCAATTGTTGCAACAAATCACTGAATCGAATCAGATGTTTAAAGTCGTGAGCCAAAGCACCAAATCGGTCACGCAGGATATGTTGGTTGCTCTGGATGAACTGAAGACCCAAAAGTCAATCGCGGCGAAAATTGGAGTCATTCAGCGAAATGACGGAAGTCTCAATTTAAGTTTTGCTGATAAACTTGGGCGACAAACTCAGATCGTACTCGTTAATGCCCAGGAGAAAGCTGACGGAGTGAAATTTCTGGAAGCCCAAAAAAGTCTCAATCAGCTGCTTGATAAAGAAGTCACCCAGCTATTTCAACAGTCTGGTGGTGACGTATCTGGATTGATAAAACGGCTTAATTCTAACCAGGCGTCTGCAGATGACGTAGCACAACTCCAAAAGTTTTCACAAGAGGCCATGGCCAAAACGGAAATACAGACTCAGGTAAAACAGATGGATGCATTGGCACAACCACTGCTTAAAAATGCTCGTGATAATATGCTGCAGCTTAATCTACTGGCAGAGATTCAATTGTTAGAAAGTCAGAAAATTTTTAAGCACCTCGAGCAGCTCAGCACTTCACCTGCATTAGACTTTCAAAGCGTTCAACCCTTAAAAGAGAATATGTTCAAGCTCGCCAAAAACGTCAAAGAAGACTACAAAGGCTTCGCTTTGGGTCGGAATTCCTCTAAGTAGCTCCCTAAATCGGCAAAATTTGCCTACCAAAAAGAAAGGTCTAAAGTTTTTTTGGAACATATTGCCCGGCTTCATTTTAGACCCCGAGTTATGTGAGAATGTTTCGTAGGACCACTCCATAAGGAATGAAATGCTTCAGGCATTAACAAACAAATCCATCGAACCAAAAGCTCTCTCAGGAGCTAAGGGAAAAGCTGCAGCTGAAGGCGCAGCCGTTGATGCTGAAACTGCTCTTGAAGGGGCAGATTTCGCTAACGAGCTTTCGGCGGCGGAGCAGGGTGCAGTTCAGGTTAGTCCTGAGCTGATGATGGAAGTTCCATCTAAACTTATCAATGTTCCTGGTGCAGAAGCCGGATCAGCCGAAGGTATCAATCCCAAAATCTTTGATCCAGCTCTTACTCAAGGCGTGGAAAAAATTGTTCAACCGAAGACAACTGGCGTTGATCAATTAACCAATGAACAAATTCTTCAGATCGCAAACGGTGAAATGCCGGTTGATCCCGAAATTGCTCAGGCACTGCTGAAAACTCCACAAGTTCAAAATGGTCGCTCACCATCTCTGGATATGGCTTCTTCAGAAATCGATCCGCAGCTGATGAATATGGAAGACTTTCTAGCGCAGAAAAATCTTGCTGCTAAAAAGCATCTGAATAATGCTCACGCTTACGGACTGAATCCAAAAGCTTCGATGCAGAAAGCCGGCTTAGAGCACGGTTTGAATTCTACTCAGACAATTAACGAGCTTGGCGGTTCTACCGGTGAAGCATCTGGTGGAGCAAATTCCGGTATCAATTCTCAACAGTTCATTTTAAGTTCTCAGATCGATATGGGTTCAAATGCCCAGGCCAACGAAGCGACGGCATCGGTCAAGACATTCAACATGTCGAACATCAAAACTGAGAATTCAAATCAAATCATGAATCAGATTACGGATTACATCGTTCAGGCGAAGGCTTCAAAAGAGCCGACTGTGAACATGCGTGTGAACCATGAGCAACTGGGCATGATCGATATTACGGTTAATCGAGTTGCTGCCGGCTCAGATGCGATTGCCATCAACATCGGTACTCACTCAATTGACGGGAAGAATTTCTTCCAGACAAATTCAAAAGATCTATTCTCTCACCTGACCAGCACTGGTCTTAATATCTCTGATTTGAAAGTGGAAACTCCATCACAGACAGCGAAGAGTGATTTTGATTTCGGTGGGCAATCAGGACGTGGCTCAGCTCAAGATCGTCAATTCGGCTCTGAACAAAATCAGCGTCGACACGAACAAGAGCGCCGACAGGATTTATGGAACCTTCTTAAAGATAAGGAAGCAGCCTAATGCCTGAAATCGGACGCCCGGTCACTAATCAGGAAATGCAGTATCGTCAGGTCCAGATGGCTCCAAAGTCACTGGCCGGCAAAGGTATGAGTGAGGCGCAACAGCGTGAAGCTCTTATCAATAAAGCCACGGGTTACAAACCCAAGAATGAACTCTTTAAAGAAGGCCCACACAACCAAATGGGTAAAGATGAGTTCATGAAGCTTCTTACCTTCCAGCTTCAGAATCAGGATCCGATGAATCCGATGGATCAGAGTAAGTTCACTGGTGAGCTTGCTCAGTTCTCGCAGCTTGAGCAGCTTACTAATTTGAATAAAAAGTTTGATGAAACCAATAAAACTCAAGGCATCCAGGACAAGTTCTACGCTGCTTCTTTTGTTGGTAAGAAAGTTGTCACGACCGGTTCATCACTTGATCTGAAAGAAAGTGGTGCTGAAGGTGATGTGTTGTTTAAACTCGATGGCCATGCTTCAAAAGTATTAGTTCGAATCCTCGATTCAAAAAACAATATCGCCGGAGAAATCTGGAGAGAAGGTTTATCTGAGGGCTCACACCAAGTAACTTGGGATGGCGTTGCTCTGGATGGAACACCTGCGGTAAAAGGTAAATACACAGTTCAGGTGAAAGCTTGGACTGACATGGGTGAAGAAATAGGTGCCCGTACCGAAGCAACTGGTATTGTTCAATCTGTTACATTTGATCAGGGTGAACCTGTTCTGACAGTAAATGGACAAAAAGTTTATCTGCGAGATGTTGCAAGTTTTCATACTGCTGAAACACAAACTCATCAAGGTGTGGGAGCGCATGGTTCTCTACAAAATTTTAACAATAATGCAGCACAGGCATTAAATTCCGGCTTGTCGGGACACGATGCCCCGATGGTACAATCAAAGAACACAACGACTCCGGCGCAAGCAGCGAATGCTTACACTGAGGGTGCAGGGATTTACGATTAATGAGTAAGGTGAATTCGTTCTTGATTCCAAATGTTTCTTCGCTTCCTTCTGATACCCAGAAGGTACAAGAAACAAATGCCCTTAAACCGGGCCAGAAGAGCGAGTTTAAAGGTCTAGTCGACCAGTTATCTCAGCAGGATCTTCGTCAGCCACAAGTTGGTGCGAAAGATCTGGGAGCAGATGTAAATGTTTCAACTCATGCAATGAAACGATTGCAGGAGCGAAATATAGAGCTTGATGGAAATGAGTACATGAAGCTTAAAGAAGCGATTAGTAAGTTACGTACCAAAGGCGGACATGATTCGCTGGTGATCACTCAGAAGGCAGCTTATGTCGTCGATGTCGATAAGAATACAGTGGTGACAGCGGTGGATAAAAACAGCATGAATGAGAATGTCTTTACGAAGATTGATTCAACGATATTTATGATGTGATTCTGCTTAGGAGTAGCAGAGGAGTATAGTTATTAACAATTTGGTTGAGGTTGGCCGGTCCTTTTCTGGAAGCCAATGGTTGTGGGCCTGTCGTGCTCAGAACCCCTCACCTGGAGTCTAGGAGGGACAGTTATGAGTATTCTATCTTCATTTAACATCGGTGTAACGGGCCTGAATGCTGCCGGTCAGAGC
>JBEIEO010000121.1:0-8704 GCA_040382895.1 Halobacteriovoraceae bacterium | reverse complement strand
GGGGGCATCTCTCTTTTTGCTAAAGAAGGTGTGTGGTTTAAATTGCAACCAACCTTCACTGGTGTAGGTATTGCGAGTTTTCTTATCTTTAAAAAGTTGCAGGGTCATTCCCTGATGCTGGATATGATCAAAGACATGGGGCAAGCAGCACCACTACCGGATTCCATTTATAAAACAATGGAATGGCATATGACCTTGTTCCTTTTAGTCTTCGCAGCCTTCATGGCCAAAGTGGCGATCTTTGATTCCACTTCTGTATGGCTATTCTGGAAAACCGGCGGATTCTACATCGCCTTCGGTGGATTTATGGTGGCCGAGATGATTTATTTGAAAATAAAGATTGGGAGAAAAAAGTCGTGAAAAAAATCTGCATCTTTTGTGGGGCCAACTCCAGCAATGATTCTCAGGTCGAATCAGAAGCCAAAAAACTTATGGACGACTTTCATAAAAGAAATATTGAACTCGTATACGGAGGAGCTGCCATCGGAGTGATGGGAACTCTGGCCAATGAATTGATCAATCAAGGGGGAAGAGTCACAGGTATCATCCCTCAGCATCTGATGAAAAAAGAAATTGCCCACGGTGGATTAACGGATCTTGTCGTGGTCAAAGATATGCATGAGCGAAAGCAACTGATGTACAAAATGTCTGATGCCTTTTTAATTTTTCCTGGCGGCATGGGGACACTTGATGAGTTGTTTGAAATTACAACCTGGCGTCAGCTAGGCCTACATGCGAAACCCATCGCCCTTATGAATATTAATGGTTTTTTTGATCATCTGCTTAAGTTTCTGGACCATTGTGTAGCCCAGGGACTGGTCAAAGAAGCGGATCGAAAGCTTATTTACTCTTCCTCTGATGCTCAAGAAATCCTGAAATATTTTGAGACTCATCATGGATAAAATAAAACTTATTCCTTACGATTTAAAGAATCCTTCTGAAGCCTCGGAGATTGTGGCCATCGGAAAAGAATATTACGCCCGATCACCCTGGCCTCCCACACTGGAAAAGGTGATGGCAGGCGGAGTGATTTATTTTCGGGCTTTCTATCAAGGTAAACAGATCGGAGTGAGTGGTTATACTCTCAAAACGCCCACTTTAGCTGAAACGATAAAAACCACCGTGTTTAATGAGTTCCGGGGTCAGGGGTTAGGTGCCTTACTTTCTCAGGCCATCGAAGATGAATGTAAAAATATTGGTATCAAAAAAGTAATGACTACCATTTACTATTTTAACCATGCGATGGTGCACATCAAACTCAAGCAAGGTTATACCATCGAAGGCTATCATCCTGACCATGAAGCACCTGGGTTTCATGAGTACAGTTTAGGCAAAGTTTTAAAATGAGCTGGTTTGATTTTTTCGGCAAAGATCCAAGAGACATATTTCTTGAGTTTTCTCCACTGAACTCTCATTGGAGAGTTGTGAGCTGGAACTTTGATCTCAAAGATCCTTCTGAGCGACTTTGGACAGTCGAGGTCCATGGGACATCTGTCAGTAGTATTGAATGGTCACGCTTACAGCATAATGAACTTCAGTTCTTCCGGAATCAAAAATTAATACGGAAACGTCGGGTGACTCCAGCGCAAATTGATCTTAAAGAATTGATGAATCTTTTCGTTCATTCGACTTTGAAATACAGCCTGGAAAGTAATCATGAGTTTTTGCTGACACCCGTGAGTGGAGCCACGACTTTGGACTTTCAGAATGAGGCCCGGGCCTTGCAATGGATTCAGGCGAGCTTTGGCACTTTGATGCGGGCATTAGATAGCATGCAAGGGCGACCGGAACTCATACTGACCGCAGCTCTATTTTCAGGTCAGGAGCCATCATCCGGTCAGAACGTTTTGCGAATCATGGCCTTTAATCTTGATATCTTCTGTTACTTTCAGCCAGATTTTTCCCTTCAGATAGCGATTTTCGATGATAAGAATCTGGGTCATGGCGGAGCGAAAACTCCTTCATTTCAGCAAATTATCAAAGTTACAAAACCACAAATCTATGATGAAATAGTTAAGCTAGTGCATCGAATCGCTACCGTTGGAGAAATTAGTTGATTAGCTTTTTTGTTCTGACCATCGTTTATTTCGCCTTTTCCTGGGGTCTGCCTTGGCAGAAAATCCCATCGACTATTTCGTTTTCTTACGTCTTTGACTTGCTTTTCGCTCTTGGTGTGTCTTTTTTCTTTCGACTGCCATGGAAATTTCGCTGGAACATTAATAAAAATACTTTCAAAGTCATCGGAGAAGTCCTGGCCTTGGCAGCAGGTGCAATTGCCGCCATCTGGTACATGGATATTGAGATACCATTCCGTCTGGTGAATAACCTTGAGTGGCATCTGTTGTTATTTGCTCCTCTTCTGGAAGAGCTAGTTTTCCGTCAAACTTTTCAGCGAGTTCTGATCGCTAATATGGGTGGCAAGCGCGTCACTTCCATGTTGGTGGCTTCGATTTTTGCTTTCTCTCATTTGGTAGGACTGATGGTTCTTCCAGTGGAGTATGTGCCCTTCATTGGCTTCCAGGTATTCTACACTTTCGTTCTAGGGGTTATTTGCGGTCAATCTTTGCTCCGTTTCCACTCAGTCCTGGCCCCCATCTTCATGCCTTTACTCTTCAACTTGTGCTTTTATCTGGCGATTCAGTTCGAAATCATTTGATTTGCCGCATCGGGCAATGCTATATTGCGCCATAAATTTACCAGCCTTCAGTCTTAGACTGAATAACTAATGTTTTGAGGGCCCTATGGAATCTAATCAACAGTCTACTGTTAAAGTAGGCGAGCTCGAATTTCCCCCACGCAAAGTTTGGATGAAAACTTACGGCTGTCAGATGAACTATCATGACTCCGAAAGAATCATGTCTCATCTCTCGGGCATGAATTTCACCAAAACCGATGAGCAAACCGAAGCCGATCTGGTGATTTTCAACACCTGTGCCGTTCGGGATCTGGCCAACCAGAAATTTTATTCCCATCTGGGTGAAACAAAAAAACTAAAGACGAACCCGGATATTGACCCGGAAACTGGTCTTAAGAAGAACGTCATCGTCGCCGCTGGTGGATGTATCGCTCAGACGGAAGGTAAAGATCTGGTGGCCAAATATAAGCAGCTGGATTTCGCTTTCGGAACTGACGTAATCGATAATATTGGTGAGATGGTTTACCGCGCTTACGCCGGTGAGAAAAAGTTCACCGTGACGGCATGGGATCGATCTGAGAATTACTCCATTGAAACCAAAATCACTCAAGGTACTCCGCAAGCTTTTGTGAACATCATCAAAGGCTGCGATAAATTCTGCTCTTACTGTATTGTTCCTTTTACTCGAGGCCGTGAAAAATCCCGTCGTCTCAACGAAGTCGTGACGGATGTTAAGCGATTGGTGGAATATTCCGGCATTCAGGAAGTGATGCTTCTGGGGCAAAACGTAAACTCCTTCGGGAAAGATAACGGCGAATCACTCGGCCAGCTCATCATGGAGCTGGAGAAAGTTGATGGTTTGCACCTGCTTCGCTATACCACCTCTCATCCTTACGACGTAACTGATGATCTGGTAGAAGCTCACCGCTCATCTAAAAAACTTGCCAATCATTTACACCTTCCAGTGCAAAGTGGTTCGAATACAGTTCTTCAGCGCATGCTTCGTGAATACACGGTTGAGCATTACCTGACTCTGCTGGAAAAAATGCGCAAGGCCAATCCTGAGATGGTTATCACTTCAGATATTATCGCCGGTTTTCCAAATGAAACGGAAGAGGAACACCAGGCCACTCTGGAACTTTTGAAGGCTGCTCAATTTGATAACATCTACGCTTATGCCTATTCTTCCCGAAAAGGGACAAAAGCTGCGCGCATGAACGATGCTCTGACTGACGATATTCGAGGTCGACGCCTTAGAGAAGTGATGGATCTACAGTTAAAAATTCAGGCAGAAATTCGCCAGGGGATGGTGGGGAAAACCTATCGAGTGCTGGTGGATGGTAAAAACATCTCCAAGGGTGTTCAGAAATGGCAAGGCCGATCTTCATGTAATCGTATTGTCCATTTTGAGCCGGCAACTGAGGGACAAGAGTACATGTGGCACTGGGTGGATGTGGAGATTACCTCATCAACTGCTCTTTCGACGCAAGGAAAACTCCTTCGTGATCTGGGTAAAAACCCTCAGTGAAAATTATCTTTTTCATTTTTGCCTGGATAAGTTTTGTTTTGGGAGTGATCGGTATCTTTCTACCGATCCTTCCCACCACACCGTTTCTGATTCTTTCGGCATTTCTTTTCTCTAAGTGCTCACCGCGCTTCCATGCCTGGGTTATGGGCCTGCCCTTTGCCGGACCAGCGATAAGAGACTGGCAGCATAATCGTGTCATCCGCCCTCGCGCCAAAGTTCTTTGCGCCAGTATGATCTTGCTATCGTTTCTAATCATCTGGATAAATCCTAAAATCTTTTTGGCAGTGAAAATCGCTGTTACCTTGATCCTTGGAAGTGTGGGTGCCTTTGTGGTGACTCGCAAAAACGCCTGATATCAAAAATACTCAAGTATGTTGAGGCTGGAACTTCTACTTCTTTGAGTTAGAATAAGGAGCATGAAAAGATTCGTTTCTCTGGTGCTTATTATTCTGACTCTGATTATGCTCAGTGGTTGTTCACTCATTGGCTACCTGTCCGAGCAGGGTATGGGGCAGGCCCGGATTCAATGGCGGGGAAAGAAAAACGATGAAGTTTTAAAGGATCCCAAAGTCTCTCAGACTTTCAAACGAAAAATCCTACTGGTAGAAGAATACAAAAAGTTTTTTTATCACTACTTTAGTTCCAAAGCCACAGACATCTATTCCAAGACCACAATGCTCGATGATAAAGCGGTGACCTACCTGGTTGTGGCAAGTAAGCATACAAAGATCAAGGCGCACAAATTTGAGTTTCCTATCATGGGGGAATTTCCCTATATCGGTTTTTTTAGCCTCGACTCTGCCAAGGACTTTGCAAAGGATCTTGAGGAGGATGAAAACCTCGTGACCTGGATTCGGCCGGTTTATGCCTATTCAACTTTAGGCTATCTTGAAGACCGCATTCTCTCGTCTTTTTTTGAATACGATGATGTTGAACTTGCGGAGTTGGTTTTTCATGAATTGTTTCACACCATTTTCTTCATTAAGGATGAAGTGGACCTGAATGAAAACCTCGCGAACCTATATGGAAAAGAATTGCTGCAGGAGTATTTTAAAGATCGTCCAGAGCTAAAGACCTACCTGGAAGAACAGGAAAAAGAAACTCAGATCGATAAACGAGTGGTGGAACTCATCGCTATCCTGCAAACAGAGTTTAAAAAACTCGGAGGATTTTTAACGAATGAGAAAGCCGATGAACTCACCGAGCGATTTGTGACAGAGGTTTTCAAGCCCGATCTGAAAAGTCTTTGTCTCAAACTCCAGTTAGATGAAAAAGATTGTGAGCTAAAAGATAATTGGAATCAGGCGAGCTTTGCCGCTTTTCTTACCTACGAAGAGGAGCAGGACTTTTTGGAACAACTTAAAAAAGAACAAAAGAAAGATCTTAAAGAGTTTCTTGCATGGTTGAAAACGGAACATAAAATTTTCAAGAAACAAGATAAGATCGACAGCTTCACAGATTTCCTTAAAATGAAGGTGACTAATGGGACCCAAGCGCCACTTGCTGCTGATTGATCCTCTGGATCGCTTGAACATAAAAAAAGATTCATCTTTGATGCTGGCGCTGGCCATGCAGAAGAGGGGGATTGAAACGTATGTTTTCTTTGAGAGCGATTTTGCCATTCACAATCAGGGGACTCAGAAGCTCACCGTTCATACTTTTAAAGGTGAAACCAAAGAAGATGGTATCTATCTTGCCAGCTTCGAGACTACGGGATCAAAAGTCATAGAGCTAAATTCTCAGGACATGATTCACATGCGTCTTGACCCGCCTTTTGACAGCCGCTATCTGCGAATTCTCTGGATGCTGGACCATCTGGCGCAGCAGGGGATTCAGGTTTTGAATCATCCACGCGGGATTATGCTTTTCAATGAGAAACTCTATGCCTATCGCAAACATGGCTCAACACCGAGTTTTGTTGGCTCAAATGTGAAGCTTGCTGCTCAGTTTGTTCATCAGCTCAATCCTAAACCCGAAGCTCTTATCCTTAAACCGCTGGATCTTTATAGTGGTATTGGTGTGGAGAAGTGGCCCGTTACAGGTTGGGAAGAACGCTTCATGGAAAAGGTTAACGAACTGAATGGTCCTGTTATCGTTCAGCCCTTTATTGAGGCCGTGACCCGGGGAGAAATTCGTTCTCTCTACTTTCAGGGCAAGGAAATCGGAACCATCCTTAAGATGCCCAAAGAGGGCGAATTCCTTTCGAATATCGCCCAGGGAGCGACCTTCCGGCCGGAGCCCTTATCAGATTTATCCCGTAAACGCTGCGAGGAGATTACCCAGGAATTGCTCCAGTTTGGAGTCGATTGGGTCGCCTTTGACATCTTAGGCGATGCAGTTTCTGAGGTGAATATTACTTGTCCGGGATTATTGGTCGAGGTCAGCTACGCCCACAAGAAGAATCTTGCGGACGTAGTGATCGATATGATTAATCAAAAGTCTTAGTACCATCTGCTGCCACTTCGATGTCCGTGGTCCAACATTCTGATGTTCTTACAGTTACCCAATTGTTGCATGCCGAGAAACCGGACTGCCAGTTCCAAGAACTGCAACCTTTATTGGCCATAACATTTGTAATCTTGAGATACATACCATTGGGATACATCCCTGCGTAATTTGAAAGATCAATTGAGTTGCTACATGAATTCACAGATGTCGTTATAATTCCAAGTGCTTCTTCTGTCGTCGTATTATTAGATCTTGTCCCTACTAAAGAAACGTTAAATTTAAGTTTATGATATCCTGGTAGCCATGATTGAGGAGCATCAGACCTGTCACAAATATTGTCTCCTGTATTCTGAGTCTCAGGCTCAGGTCTTACCTTAAATCTAATTTTAAGCATACTATCAGTAATTAAAAATGTCTTCGCAGCACTGGCAGTTCTTAAAGTGGATGAATTAGTACTAGGAACAAGATTAGAGGGCTGAGCAGGATTGTACCACTGTCCTCCACCAACAGTTATTGTTCCTTTTCTTGTTTCATATGCTTGAGTGACCCCGGAAGGATTGTAGGTACCGCATGTCGATGACGAGCTATCTGGAGGAGAGATATGGTACTTATTTCCCCAGCCAGGACTAGGCAGTACGCCAACACCTGTACCTGCACAACCTGTCCCCATTGGAAAAGTTTGACAGTAACACTGAAAGCTATAAGGGCTTACGAGACAGTTATTAACTGTGCCGGTGGTTCCGCCAGTGGTACTTCCGCCCGTTGTGGTTCCGGTTGTTCCGCCACTTCCTCCACAGGCCTGAGCACTTGGATTATATTGGCAGTAACCAGCACATCCCGGAGTTTGCCAGTAAGCCTGACCTGAACAGGAAGGGTTATTTCCGGCGGTACAGGAAGTAGAAGTTGGATTGTATTGGCAGTATCCCACGCACCCGGGAAGCGTGTAGTAGTTGTTGCCACTACAGTTCAAGGCATTCGAGGAGCTGCTTTTTCTTGATGTTGATTTCTCCTGACATCCGGCCAGAATAAGACTGAAAAACATCATAAGAATGAATAGAAAACGCTTGTTCATACTTAACCTTCATCACGGAAAAATAATCCGTACTAAGTCTATCTCCTTGGACTATTCGGAAGTTAGGCTGAAAAACTTGATAAGGCATACCAGTCTTTACCCTAAATCCTTGAAATTTCTTAAGGAACTGACAGGAATTGATAGATTCAAGGCCCTTGTAGGCCCCCGTCCGACATGGATAAAATGGGTTCCTATGAAAAGAAAGGATTTTTTCAGTCTGGTTCAGCCTCTTACGGATAAGCTCTATCGTTTGGCCTACAATCTTCTGCCCGATGATCTACAGTCCGAACAGTTGGTGATTGATTCCATCAATGCTTACCTGATTAAAGAAAAAAAACACATTTTAGGGGCAAAAGACTTTGAAGAGCTTTCAAAGAAAGATCTTCAGGTTCAGCGTCGATATTACTTCAAAGGTTTTATCCGTTACATGAGTGAGATCGGTGTTCGTCGTGCCACTCAGCTTAACGATCAGATGAAGCGCAACCTCCCAGAAGACTTCAGCGCCTTCTATTCTCTTGAACCAAAAGTCAGATTAGTTATCAGCCTTCGTTATGATTTTCAATTTACAGTGGAAGAGATTGAAGACATGACCGGACTGCCTCGTTATGAAGTAATTGAAAAACTTCACAACGGCAGATTCCTTTTATTAAATGATATTAACCGCGGAGTTCAACCATGATGGAAAAAACTCAGAGCGAACGGTCCTACCTTTCGTATCAGAAAAAAATTATCTCTTATCTTGATGGCTCTCTTTCACCGGATGAAAAAGCTGAATTCGAAGCTTTCGTCAGAACTCACCCTGAGTTTGAAGCTCATATCAAAAATAAAGAAGACGAACTACTTCTCCTTAAAGCCAAGATTCCGGCCACAGCACTTTCGGCCGAAACTCTAAGTTCCCTGGAAAATGAAATGAAGCTCTCGATCTTCAATTTACTTAAAGAAGAGCCTAAGAATTTCCTGGATAGGATTAAAGATTCCTGGGAAGAGTGGACTAACCGTTAATCTGCAAAGTCATGAAGAT
>JBEIEO010000120.1:0-8706 GCA_040382895.1 Halobacteriovoraceae bacterium | reverse complement strand
CCACGATGCCGTTTCCAACCTGGCGATCGCTGAGACTCATGGTGGTCAAAGGATCGAGGATTGAAAAGTTTGGATACACCAGAGGGTGTCCGGCAGAAAGTTTGTCCTCTCCGCGAGAGATCACAAAAAAACAATTCATCTCGGAGCCAGTGGCCGGAAGAGTCAGGACTGAGCCAAATGGAACTGCAGTTGTAAGTGCCAGCTCACGATTGGTGAGAATGTCCCAGGCTTCACCCTGATAAGGTACCGCCAGTGAAATGAATTTTGCAGAATCTAAAACGGAGCCACCACCGATGGCGAGGATAAATTCGATCCCCTCTTTGCGGATAAGGTTCACTGCTTCCATGGCTTTCTCATAAGTCGGGTTCGCCTGAACGCCAGAGACTTCAAAAAGTTTTTTACCTTTCAGGGCACTGATTACCTGATCATAAACGCCATTAGTTTTGATGCTACCGGTACCGTAAAGCAGCAGAACTTTTTGGGCGCTTAAAAGATGAGTCAGCTTAGCGATTTCACCCTTGCCGAAAACAATTTTGGTCGGATTATAAAATTCGAAATTTTCCATTAGACACACCCTTGATGAAACTTTCCAAATCCTAAGCAAAGGCTTAAGCTTTAACAAGCCTGGAGTTATGCAATGAGCAACAATATTTACGATTTTAAGGTCAAAGACATTAACGGTAGCGAGATCTCCCTTGCCCAATACAAAGGAAAGGTCTTGCTCATTGTAAATGTTGCTTCAAAATGCGGCTTTACTCCTCAGTACAAGGGACTAGAGGCCCTGTTTGAAGAGTTTAAAGGCGAAGTCCAGGTGATGGGTTTTCCTTGCAATCAATTCGGTAAACAAGAACCGGGTGATGCTGAGGAAATCAAAAATTTTTGCTCCATCACTTACGATGTGAAATTTCCTCTGTTTGAAAAAATCGATGTTAATGGGTCCGATGCACATCCTCTTTATCGTTATTTAAAATCGGCTAAACCAGGTCTCTTGGGCAGTGAAGCGATCAAATGGAACTTCACCAAGTTTCTAGTCAACCGTCAGGGCGAGGTGGTGAAACGTTACGCCCCAACCGACACACCTGAAGCAATTAAAAAAGATTTAGCGCAGTATCTCTAAGACAATACTCAACTAACTTTCTCAAACTCAAATCTCCTTATTTTTCTCTCTGAAAAGAGTACAATATTTTTATTTTCTCTCTAAGGAGTTTATATGCTTTATCAAGGACAAGCTTTCCGTCTGGAAATGCTTCCGAACAACATTCTCAAAGTGGTGTTTGATCTGAAAGATCAATCGGCTAACGTCTTTAATGCTCTGGCACTGAAAGAACTCGGCGAAACACTGGAAGTGATTAAAAAACAAACGGCGCGCGGCTTAATCTTCACATCCGGCAAGCCGGGTGGATTCGTCTTCGGCGCTGATGTCACTGAGTTTCTGGGACACTTTAAAAAATCAGAAACAGAAATGGTGAACTGGATCGCGAGCATTAACGATGTCTTTAACGGCTATGAAGATCTTCCTTATCCGAAAGTCGCTTTGGTGAATGGCTTCGCTCTTGGCGGCGGTTGTGAAATTGCTCTAACCATGGATTACCGTCTTGCTTCTCCCAAGGCGGCCATGGGACTACCAGAAACAAAACTCGGCATCATCCCAGGTTGGGGTGGAACTGTTCGACTTCCACGAATGATTGGTGCCGATCACGCTATCGAATGGGTAACAGGTGCTAAACACTATAAAGCCGAAGAGGCCCTGAAGTTCGGTGCCATCGATGGGATCATCGAAGAGGCCAAACTGGAAGAAGCAGGCCTTAAATTACTTGAGCGCGCCATCTCAGGAGAATTAAATTGGAAAGCCCGAGTGGAGCAGAAAAAAGCGCCACTTAAATTAGATAAAATTGAATCCATGATGAGCTTTGATGGATCAAAAGGTTTTGTAGCAGCTCTGGCAGGCCCCAACTACCCGGCTCCGGTGAAAGCGGTAGAAACCATGCAGAAAGCAGCACGTTTGGATCGCGCAGGTGCTTTGAAGCTTGAGCATGAAACATTTGCAATTTGCGCGAAAACGAAAACCGCTGAATGTTTAGTTCAAGTCTTCCTGGGTGATCAATACCTGAAAAAAGTTTCTAAGAAAGTCACCAAAGATGCCAAGCCAACTCAATTCGGTGCTGTTCTCGGTGCCGGCATCATGGGTGGCGGGATTGCTTATCAGTCAGCCTCTATGGGTGTGGGTGTATTGATGAAAGACATCAAACCGGAGCAGCTGGAACTTGGAATGAGTGAAGCTTCAAAAATTATGCTCAAAGAAGTGGAAAGAAAAAAAATGGGTCCGGAAAAGATGGCCAAGGTTCTGGCCTCCATTACTCCGACTCTTTCTTACGCGGATTTTGGCAACACCCAGTTTGTTGTTGAAGCAGTTGTAGAAAATGAGAAAGTCAAAAAAGCCGTTCTGGCCGATGTGGAGAAAAACACTTCACCGGATACTATTCTGGCATCCAATACATCAACTATCTCGATTACCAAACTGGCCGAAGGTTTGAGCCGTCCGGAAAAATTCTGCGGGATGCACTTCTTTAATCCGGTTCACCGCATGCCTTTAGTGGAAATCATCCGTGGGGCGAAAACTTCTGAAGAGACGATTGCTCGAGCTGTGAACTACGCCAACCAAATGGGGAAAACTCCGATCGTGGTGAATGACTGCGCCGGCTTCCTTGTGAACCGCATTCTCTTCCCATACTTCAATGGTTTTATTTTCATGATTGAAGATGGTGTAGATTTCCAGCGCATCGATAAAGTGATGGAAAAATTTGGCTGGCCGATGGGTCCAGCTTACCTCCTAGACGTCGTAGGAATTGATACCGGCTTCCACGCATCAAGCATCATGGCAACTGCCTTCCCTGACCGCATGGGCTTTAAAAATAAAACGGTGCTTGAAACCATGTATGAGCAGAAGCGCTTTGGCCAAAAAAATGGTCTGGGCTTCTATGAATACGAAGTGGATAAGAAAGGTAAACCAGTAAAGAAAGTCAACCCGGCGGTCTACGAGATCATCAAGCCAAATGTAAAACACCAGATTGAAATCACCGATGAGCAGATAATCGAGCGTATGATGCTTCCGATGATCATAGAAGCTTCACGCTGTCTCGAGGATAAAATTGTAGAATCTCCAGTGGAAGTTGATATGGGACTCTTGCTTGGTCTTGGTTTTCCTCCATTCCGCGCTGGTGCTTTAAAGTATGCAGACTCAGTGGGACTCAAAAACCTGGAAGAAGCTTCCAAGAAATATACTGAGCTCGGAAAACTCTATGAGTTCACTCCGTACATGAAGTCTCTGGCCTTAGAGAACAAAACTTATTATTAAGAGGTACATATGAAAAATGCAGTAATCGTTGATGCCGTAAGAACTCCCATGGCCAAATCCAAGGCCGGTGCTTACCGGAACGTGCGCGCTGAAGAATTATCCGCTCACCTGATGCGCGAGATCCTTAAGCGTAACCCGAAGCTTGATCCAGGTGAGATCGAAGACATTATCTGGGGATGTGTTCAGCAAACCCTTGAGCAGTGCTATAACATCGGAAGAAACGCGGCTCTACTAACTGATATCCCTAAAACTGTTTCCGCTCAAACGGTGAACCGTCTGTGTGGTTCATCCATGACCGCTATCCACATGGCCACCCAAGGCATCTGGGCAGCCCAAGGTGACTTTTATCTCTGCGGTGGTGTCGAACACATGGGTCACGTGCCAATGACCTATGGAGTGGATTTTAACCCTGCTCTGGCAAAGACCACTTCAAAAGGTGCGGGCTCCATGGGTTTAACCGCTGAACTACTGGCGCGCATGCACGGAGTATCCCGCACCCAGCAGGATGAATTCGCAGCTCGCTCTCACGCGAAAGCGCACGAAGCGACTCTTAAAGGCCGCTTTAAAAACGAAATCGTCCCAACTTATGGTCACGATGAGATGGGCATACCTGGAATGATTACTGTGGATGAAGTGGTTCGTCCGGAAACTTCGGTAGAAACTCTTTCTAAACTAGCTCCAGTGTTTGATCCAAAGGGTGGAACTGTAACAGCTGGTAACTCCTCTGCTCTTTCTGATGGCGCCTCCAGTGTAATCGTCATGAGTGAAGAACGTGCGAAAGCTCTGGGACTAAAACCTTTGGCCCGCATTCTTGCGATTGCTTCAACTGGATGTGAACCATCAATTATGGGTTATGGCCCGGTCGCGTCGTCGAAGAAAGCTCTTCAGCGAGCAGGACTTTCTATGGATCAAATGGACATCATCGAATTGAATGAAGCCTTTGCTGCTCAATCGATTCCCGTTCTGAAAGATCTGGGTCTACTGGATGTGATGGATAAAAAAGTAAATCTGAATGGTGGTGCAATTGCTTTGGGGCACCCACTCGGATGTTCAGGTGCAAGAATCACGGGATCTCTTGCCCATCAGCTACGTGAGAACAATAAAAAGTATGGTCTGGCCACGATGTGTATTGGACTCGGTCAGGGTGTGGCCACGGTGATTGAGAATTTGAATTAATTGTCGCTCGCTAACTTCGCTGGCGAAGTAGATTTGGGTCATATTAAAGCCCCGCAATGGCGGGGCTTTTTGTTTCATCTTAACTCTCGCAATGAGTTCTCATGATCAGACGATTCTGCGATACAAACGTCAGACGACGAGCGATCAATTGATCTCCTATTCTGATTTTACCGGCCCAGCTACCAACGATAGATCCACGATCACCACTCACACGCTTCAGGTTCATCTTTTCACCAGTTGAAGTCTGAATCATCAGACTGTTGTCATCCAAGCGAAAGCTGTAGGCCTCACCTGGTGTGACTGCTAAACTACAATTACTGCGAACACCGTTAGCTGCTTGAGAAAAAGATTGGCCAAAGACAATAGAGCTACCACTGGTTTCAACCGGCACGTCCATGGCCACATCTAAAAGATCAACTTCTCTCACTTCACTATAATACTCTTCTTGTCTCTCCGGTTTATCTCCGGAAGAAGATGAATTTTGACCGCAGGATACAAGAACTGAAAGAAAAGCTAGTAATAGCAAACGCATATGTCTCTCCTTAGCAAAATGCTTGGGAGGCAAACTAGCAAAGAAAAATACTGAACTCTAGACGTCTCGAATAAGAACAATGTGTTGTTTTAATTTCTTAAGAAAAAGAAAAGGGAAGCCTACAGCTTCCCTTGAGGTTATTCGAATTTTTTTCCTAACTCTTCCAAAATGTAGCCAAGAGCATAAGGCACTGAGGAATCGCGGCTCACTGAGTACCTCGAGTCATGGCCGAAGCCAAGCTTGTGCGTCCACTCGTGAAAGACATTACCAGCGACTTCTGCAGGCGTGTAGACGTCGAAGTATTTGGTGTTCATCCAGATCTTGAGGCCTGAAGGATAAGTGTAGCCAACAGTGTTGCGAGAGGAGTAGTACAACTCAAGCTCAAGATCCATCTGATGATCAACTCCTGGTCGGAGATCTTCTGAGGCATCTAACAACTTCTGATAGATTTCAGCGTTGGTAAGACCCTCGTTGTCCACGAATTGTTTTTTGCCATTGTAGGTGAAATTGATCACGCGATCTTTGAATTCCTGAGAGCGGATAACTTCTTTGATGATCGAAATCGCTTTCATCACTTTCTCTTCATCAACCTGATCAAACTTATTGAGCACAACATCCGCTTCAAATAAAGAAGCTTCATGAGGAACTTCACCAGTAGGCCCATCTGGTATTGGTTCATCCGGAATTGGACACTCGTCTTCTGTATTAAGTGGTTTTTCTTCCTGGGCCAGAGTTGAAATAGGTTTATCTATGGAGCTTGAGTCACAGCCTTGTTGTGGAGGCTGACAGCTAACTAAAAGCAGAAGGAGACTGACGATGAAAATAGTTTTTGTCATTGAGCACCATCCTTGGCTAAAGTCCGACTCTCTCTTCCTAAGGGAGTCCTGCACATAAACTTTCAATGCAAATCTTACTACCAGTATGCCCCGGCAGTGAGAACCGCAGCAAGTCGGCAAATATGTATGCCACTGCACCGTAGGGGCAACAAATGCTGCACAACATCTCTTACATTTTGGCCCCAATTAAGGGTCAAAAGGTTACTGTTATGGAGTTAATATGGTGGGATAAATACCTGAGTTATAGACTTCTGCGGGGTTTCACTAAGAGGTTCCCCAGAAAAACTCCAACCACTAAGGCCATGGCCATGGAGATCATCCCAAAAGCGATCCCGAGTCCACCCACTACATCTCTTTCAAATAAGAAAGAGAATGAGCGATACCCCATAGATCCTGGAACCAGCAAGATGATACCGGGATATTGAAAAAGCGAAGATGGTCGATCCATCAAACGAGCAAAGATGTTGCTCATGGCACCCACGCAAAACCCACCCATCAGAATTCCCATTTCGGGTCCAAGATGATGTGTGGCCATCTTAGAGCAGCCATAACCATACATTCCTGCGATCATAACCCACTTCCAGTCTGATCGCTGAGCTTTGAAAATCACAGTGGCCATAAGGGCAGTGATAGGTAAGGTGACAATCGTGATCCAATCAGGAATTTTATGAAATTCCACATTCATGCTGGGAAGTTTGAAGTAAGAAGCTATCTTGGCACCGATAAAAACACCGAAGGTTAGCTTGAGAAGAATCATGATCCCTCCCATAAGCTTGGATGTTCCGGAAGTGAGGTTCTGGGTCGCAATCTCAGCGATAGCGATGGTGATTATCAAACCAGGCATAAAAATTATGAGGCTTGAAAGAATAACGATACCTACGTTCAAACCAGGAAAGATTTTTGCCAGAATGTAGGTCGCAAAGGCTGCCACGATAGCAACGATCGCTTCGAAAAGCTGAGCGATTATGCCGATAGTTTGCGCTGGTTGAAGAAGTGAAAAAAGCCCGATCAGAAAACCCATGATCGAAGCACCTAGGAAATCTCCCCAGCTTCCGCCGAAGAGAACCATAAATCCCGCCGAAGAAAGGAGAAAGCAAAGGACACGAATCCGTCGTCCATAAGGATCTGGTTCAGTCAGAATTTTATCCAGGGAATCACTTCCCTCTTCATAGGACATGCGACCATGAATCACTTCGCGGGAAACAAGATCAACCTTTGTAAGCTTTCCAAGGTTTACTCCCATGGGTGTCACGCGCTCAACCTTGGTCACGGCCTCACTTTCGGATTCAAAAGTAGAAAGAATCGCAGTTGGTAGAGAAACAATATTTCCCTTAATGTTGAGCAACTGGCACATATCCTGAAGAGTTCCTTCCAGAGTATGAGCTGGTGATCCCACTGTATGGAGAGCACGGCCAAATTTAAGAATGAATTTAACTCGACGGTTAAACTGAGCTGTTTCCATTAGTGTGTTTTCTTAAGATCCTGAATAATTTGCAACTCCATCATCTGAGTCATATCGTTATACGTCTTAAGCACTGGGTTCAACAAAGCTTTCTCAATGTGCTCAAAAGTCATCTGCTCTTCAGGGATGGTAATCTCAATTGGGATTTTTAACGTACTTTCATAGGCGCGATATGAAACTGAAATGGAAGGATGATCACGCTTCTCTCCCAAAGCCTCCAGCCTCTGCCGATAGCTTGTAAGTGGAACAGCTGTGGTAGCCTTCAAGCTGATCTTCGCTTCTTCCGGAAAAATCTCTCCAGAGTGCTTGTCAATATGAGCAGAGTTCCACTTAATCTCAGACATGACAACGAGGACGGCATCAAGCTTGAGCTCTTTGGCCAGATCATTTACAGCATGTTTCATATGCTCGGAGTACTTTGGTCCCTGTATGAGTTCCGAAGCCGGGACCAAAGCAAGAGACAAATCTCTCATGCCGCGTGAATTTAGGGTGGTGTACATGCTGATTTCTTTACCAAGAGGAATAAAGAAGATGTCATCAGGCATAATGGCATCACGTTTTGCATTCACATGATCCACAACAGTTGAACCATAAGTCTTAAGCGTCTTGGATTTTTTAATCTTTGAAGTAGGAACGAACTCGATTTCAGGCCCTAAAAGCGGAAGGCTTTGTTCCCACATAGAAAGAAGTTTTTCCGTCAGAAGTTGTTTTCCTGAAGCCGAAAGATAAATCTTGTCCTGCTTAGAAAGCCCGTCACGGGCCGGTTGAATGATCGTTTCAAAAACCAGAATCCCAATTCGTTTAAGTGGCGGTTGTTTCTTAGAAAAGAGATCCTCCAGGGTTCCTTTAATGGGATCACGCTTTAGAGTCGTTATGACCTGAGGAGAAAGTTCCTGAAGATCTTCTTGTGAGTAATCTTGTGCGAGATCATAAACATAGCTACGATCTCCGCCAGTTTGGGTGACACCAAGACTACAGGAAACGAGTAAGGATAACGATAATATAAACAACAACTTCATAGGGACTCCGTTTGAGTATAAATTCTACCTAGACTCTAAAGTCCTAGACAAGTTTTATGAAGCTTCCTTCAGGAGTTTCCGCCAGCAATTCAGGGTAAAGATAGAGTTTGCGCCAAAGGCCATCCTGACGGCGCTGCTGAAGATACGGATGAAGCATTTCGGGAAGCTCATTCTTATGAAAAATCTTGACGACATCTTTTTGTAAAAAGGTTCTGGAAGGGTACTTTGATTGAATGGAATTCAGATCTACAAATTCTAAGCCTCGGGTATCGGCAACCCACTGCCCTAACTGATCCTGCACCAGAAGATATTGGTCTTTAAAACTT
>JBEIEO010000119.1:0-8722 GCA_040382895.1 Halobacteriovoraceae bacterium | reverse complement strand
ATCATACCAGTTACTGATGGCCGCGATCGGAACGATCGCCTTAAGCCCTTCCACACCTGTTGTGGCCACCATTATAGGTAGTGTTCCATCATAAGAAGTTCCGGTCATTCCCACAAAACCATTGGCCCAGTCGGCACGAGCTTCTTTGCCGTTCTCATAAAATGCCTTGGCACGACCATTTAACCAATCGATCACAGCTTTCGCTGCCAATGTTTCTGACATATCTCCTACCGTAGGGCAGCCCGTGGATCTGCCAGTGCCCACGCTGTGGGCGCGAAGCTGAGCGTATCTTGGGGCCTGGATAAAAAGCGTTGCCTGGTAGTCCTTAAGAGTTTTGTGCTCATGAAAAAAATTCCTGAAGCTCTTAGCATCCTGAGGCAGAAGCTCTACATCTACATCATGCATGGGACCATTATTGCCACCCAGTGCGTAGGGAGAGATAGAAAAAATTGTTGAAAGTTTTTTATCGGAAGAGGGACGGTCGATGGAGACAAAAATACGATCAAGCTTCCCATCATTGTCCGTGTCGGTTGGAGCTTCCACATAAACAGTTTCTGAAACCATGAAAGCCCGAGTGTCGAAAGAAAGCATCAGACCTAAGAGGATGGCCAATGGGAATTTCATGGGAATCTCCTTAAAACGCATTTTAAAATCGTTACTTCAAAAGCTCTTCAGAGAAAACCTTTTCGGTAATTTTCCAATACTTTTCCTGCTTCCGCGCTATGACAAAAGAAGGCAGACGGAGCTGATTTTGATATTTCAGGACATCCTTAGGCGTTTTTATCTCAATGGTCAGTTCGGGGCGCTTGAGGTGAGATCGCAGAAAGTTTATCTGGAACTTCTTTATGGACGAGGGATGGTTGAAAAAATGGGCCTCACTTACGTATTGAGCGTCACAGTCATAATAACGAACTTCCAGATAGGGATTGGAGTTCTTATCCAGTCGCTCTTCAAAAGAGACCTTTTCGGGGGTAAGCACGTGAGCATTTTTGGAAAGTTTAGCCTGCTTGAGTTTTGAATCAGCATCAATCAATATCGCCTGGCACTTATCACACTCCCGGGCTGTGACATCATTTTCACTACCGCAGGCATGACAGAGTTTATACCTGAAACGAAAGCCACAGGGGTGAATGTGAAGAGTTCCTACATCTTGCGTGGCACCCCGACACTTTCTCCCAAAGTGCTCCAGTACTTGTCCATCAAAATCTACTAGTCCCCAAAAAGTGTTTTCAAATCCACATTGAGGACATGGAATTTGTACTGCAACCGATTCTTTACCCGGTTTTTTATCACTTATCTCAGGAGTGTAAATATCATGTCCCATTCCCGTATAGTCGAGAATAAAGCAATCTGTTTTTCCCGGATCAAGCCTTAGACCGCGGCCTACTATTTGCTGGTAGAGACTATTGGATTCCGTGGGTCTTAAGATCGCCACCACGTCCACATGAGGAGCATCAAAACCGGTGGTGAGAACTGAGACATTTACCAGGTATTTAAATTTTTTTTGCTTAAAGTCCTCGACGATTTCATCCCGATCTCCAATTTCTGTATCACCAACCACCAGACGTGCTTCGGAGGTGGGTAGGTATTCCATGATCTCTTCGGCGTGCTTTACGCTAGCGCTAAAGATCATCACCCCCTGGCGTTTGAAACGCTCAGTGATGTCGATGATGTTCTTCACGATGAGGGGAGTGAGGCGCTTTTGATTTTTTAACAGCTCTTCAACTTCGGCCAGCGTGTACATCCGATTCTTCTCTGTCAGCTCTGAGAAGTCATAGCAGGTGACGGGGATATCGACTTTTACTGGTGAAGTGAGAAATTTGTTTTTGATCATGTAGCTCAATGGGAGCTCATAAACACATTGCTTAAAAAAGCGATTTTGTTCCGTCTTGATTTCACCAGTATGAGAGTACTCATAGATCCATCCCATTCCCAAACGATAAGGAGTTGCCGTAAGACCGAGGATGCATAATTGGGGATTTCGTGTTCGCAGCTTTTGGATGACTTCCTGATACTGTGTGGCCCCTTCTTCAGCAACTCTGTGGCATTCATCAATCACCAGAAGTGAAAATCCATTAAAAAAATCATCTGGTGCTCGCGCTACGGATTGAACACTTCCAAAGATCGCCTTTTGATCCCAGTCTTTTTTTCCCAGACTGGCCGAGAAGATTCCTGCTTCCAGCCCGTAGCTTGAGTATTTCTGGTAGTTCTGTTCCACCAGTTCTTTGACGTGGGCCAGAACCAACACTCGACCTTTGGCAATTTTGGCCAATTCCGCGATAACCAAACTTTTACCCGCACCTGTAGGAAGTACGATCACGGCCGGTTCACGTTTCTTCTGAAAATATCTCACAGTGTTATCAACAGCTTCCTGCTGATAGGGGCGAAGTTTGTACATAGAAGGATTCTATTTTTCTTGAGTAATTCTGTACATCGCCATTTTGTAAATTGAGTTAATTAAAATACCTGCCAAACCCGGATGTCAGGCGATGCAATCCGTTAGTATGGGTGGGAATGGAGCTCTCCTGCGACAGAGACCTCTCCGGATTGAATGGTGATTCTGCCGTCGTTGAACAGAACACTCCAGCGGTTGTCTCGCTTGAGCAGGGAGGCCAGTTCGTCCAGGAACTTCTGGTCAAAAGAGTAGAATTCAATATCTTCTACGCGATGAACTTTTTCATCTCGCAGATCGCGCAGAAGAGTCTCAGGATTTTTATAAGTATATACTTTAACTGCTTTAGATGTCTTAGTGGCCTTATGGAGTTTTTTCGCCGTCGGGCTTCCAATTTCAATCACCAGTATAAAACCTCCATGAACTTCCGGGATACTTATGGCCGGAGCGTCCGGATCATGCAGGCCGGTAGCAGAGAATGCCAGGCCTTCCTGGTAGTTATGAATGTAGGCAAGCACTCGGGTCAGAAGATAGGGAAGATGTTCAGAAGGATGCTGGGCCGCTCGAAAATCAAGTGGAGCATAAACACCACGTTCTATGTCAGAGAGGTCGATCTGGAAGCGATAAAGGGTGGTTGTCATACTCATATTGATTTATCTCATGATAAATCTTCAATCACAAAAAGGCGAGGCTCTTGTCTGTCGTCTCTGTCCCGATTACAATGACCAGATGATCAACCGTATTTTGTTGTTTGTTTTGTTGTTGATAAGCCCCCAACTCCTCATGGCGGCAGATACTAAACTGATGACAAGTCCACCCCTGGCACATGTCCTAAGGCTCATCCCTGGAGAGGACCCAAAATTAGTTTTGATGAAGTATGTGCAAGATAACAATATCAAGGCCGCTTCTGTTGTTTCGGCAGTGGGCAGCTTGAAAACCACTGCTCTTAGATTTGCCAATCAGAAAGAAATGCACAAGCTTGATGGCTTTAAAGAGGTCGTCTCTTTAAATGGTACGTTGGGGTCCACCAGTGGAAGTCATCTCCACATCAGTGTCTCAGATTCTCAAGGTCTTACTGTTGGTGGTCACCTGGGTGAAGGATCAAAAGTATATACCACTTTAGAAATTGTTTTACTTTCTTATCCTGAACTTGAATTTAGCAGGGTGACAGATCTAAAAACCACTTTTGAAGAACTGGAAATCAAAAAAATCCAAATTAAAAAGTAAAACTCCAGGCCAGAAACCGGCTACGTTTTTGCCCTTGTCCCATCTCTACGACTTGAATTTTCCTGGCCTGAGCCTTTTTGAGAGAAACCGTAAGGGACAGGAGTGTCTCTTCTTTTGATACCAGTGTCGTAAACCAAAGACATTGGTTTTTAAACATGAGGCTTTCCTCAATCATTTTTAAGATAAAGGATCTCTCTCCACCTTGGCACCATAGTTCAGTGCTTTGGCCGCCAAAGTTGAGTCCCTGGGATTTTTTTCCAAGCTTTTTCCATTTACGTTCATTGGCCGCTTTGGCTTCGGCGGCGCAAGCATGGAAAGGTGGATTGCACATGGTAAAATCAAAGCGATCTTCTGGTGTCAGGACCCCTTGGAAAATATGCTGCTGATTTTTTTGTCTTACAAGTTCGATGGCAGCTGTAAGATGATTTTCTTGAATCACCTTTTGAGCATGTTCTAGGGCCTTGGGATTAAATTCCGTTGCTTTAAAAGTCCATTGGTAAAGCGCATGTCCCAATAGGGGATAGATGCAGGTTGCACCGGTTCCAATATCCAGTCCTCTACGAGGTTTAGTATCTCCTAAAAGATCTGCGAGATGATGTATATAATCTGCTCTACCCGGAATCGGTGGGCAGAGAAATTCATCCGGCACATCCCAAAAGTTTATTCCGTAGTGGTGTTTCAGAAGCGCTCTATTGAGCAGTTTCACTGCGTCTTTTTGGGAAAAATCGATGGTGTCTTGATGTGAGGGATTTTTAGTAAGATATTTTCCTAGCTCAGGCACGGCCTTAATCAAAGCTTGAAGATCGTATCGATCACGATGGAGATTCTTTATGTGCATTAATCCATCATAGCAGATTCAAACTGACATTGTTAGACTTTGTAAGGGGGCCAAAGCCCTGTTTGTCATGCCAAACTTGTGGGATGAAAATTATTCTTCTCATCATCATTGGTATCATTCCCTTTTCCTCATGGAGTCAGTCAAAATCAGCTGACTTCTTTGAACAGGGTTTAAAGGCAAATGAGAAGCTCTTGGAATTTCTTTCTAAACACCCTTGTGAGATTGGTTTAGACAAAACCTGTGAGCGACCATTCAGTGCAGCTGGTTTGATTCAATTAAAAAATGTTTTAAAAAATCTGGAAGAATGGAGGAAAATTGCTTTTGATGGAATCGTGCCGGTTTCTAAGCTGGAAGTCGACATGCCCTTTGAATTGGAGATGGGGTCTTCGTTTTCCGTCACTCAGAAAAAGCGCTTTAACACCAGTACGTTAAAATTTGAAGCATACCTTAAAATTGAGCTCAATCATCTTGACCCTCAGTCGGCAGCATTTATGCATAGATCTCGTGAAGGCCTTACTACCACACTTTTAGTTTACGATAGCTTTTTTCGACTCACCGACATTCTTGCTCGGGCAAAAAAACTGCGCTCTATCCTTCAGTATGATTTGAAGGAGGAAGGACCGGTTTTAGAAAAGACATATGCATTGGCCATGAATGAAAGTCTTTGGAATCGCACTACCCATGCCATGAAGTTCCTGGAGGCTGAAAGGAAAGTTCGTGGTCCTGTGGTACTCTCCGATGACGATAAACTCTTTGATCAGTATCTTTCTAAATCTTTCGTCGCTCAGCGAATGCTTTTGGACGACATGGATTTTCGGGTGAAGCGCGCGATTTTCACCTCGGCTCAGTTAGGTCAATCACATTTTTTTGAAAGTCTCAATCTTCTGGTCGGAGCATTGAGTAAGCTCTTTGGAAATACCGCTGGTTTGGTACAAACCAGGAGTGGCATGCTGAAAACCCTCGCTCAGAATCCTGAACGTATGAAGGCTTTGAAAGCTCAGCTTCGTCCTTTAGATATTCTCCTTGAAAAAACACCGTTTCGACTGACTGATAGTTTTATCCCAGGCCATTTCGGACATGCTGCCCTTTGGCTGGGAAGCTATGAGGAACTTAGCCAGCTCTCCATCATTCATAATGAAAAAATTATCCCTTTTTTAACTCATCCTGATGTTGCACGCCATGCGGAGAGAATTAAAAAAGGAGAGTCAGTGCTTGAGGCCTTGAGAATTCCTGGTGTCACGCTCAACACGCTGGAGCATTTTATGGATATCGATGATCTGGGGGCGCTGGCCGCTCCTGAGATGAATGATGAAGTAAGAGTTCAGCACCTCTTGCGGGCCTTCCAGCAAGTGGGAAAACCTTACGACTTTAACTTCAACGTTGAGACCGAGCGTGAGATTGTTTGTTCTGAACTTATCTATACCATATACACTCAGCATACCTGGCCAACATCAGTCAGTTTTGGACGATTCACCATCAGTCCTGATCAAGTGGCTTGGAAAGCAGTGGATGCTTGTTTTGAGCCGATATTTTTGTTTCTCTCTGGGAAACAGGTCAAGAGCTCCATCAAATCTGAATTAAAACGTGTTCTGGAACTTCCGGGTGGAATCGAATACACTCCGACCGGTGAATGCCTGAAATTTTAGATCAGTTGGTGAGAGGAAGCGCAATTCTGCAGAAGGTTTAGTAAATGATTAAGTCCCAGGGAACCCTGGGACTTAATCAGAAATTAATTCAGCTGATACCTCGTTGTGAATTTACTCATAAAACCTAAGGGGTCACGTATTTTAGTATCGCACCAGGTCCCAGCGGTAATTCAAAACTCATCCAAACAAACAGCATGATTGACCAGAAAATTAAAAAACCAATGGAATAGGGAAGCATTAACGCAATAACTGTTCCCACCCGAGCTTTAGGATCATACTTGATGGCAAAAGATAAAATCAGTGGAAAGTAGGACATTAACGGAGAAATAATGTTCACTACAGAATCAGCAATCCGGTAAGAAGCTTGAGAAAGCTCAGGGGAAATTCCCAATAACATAAACATCGGTACAAAAATTGGTGCCATGAGCGCCCATTTGGCAGAAGCACTCCCTATAACCAAATCTAATAAAACTGTCAGTAGTATAAAGCCCAGCATGAGGGGAACAGGTCCAAGTCCCAGTTCTTTAAGTGACGCTGATCCTTTTACCGCCATGATCAGTCCCAGATTTGAGTGGTTAAATAATGTAATGAATTGTGAAGCAAAAAACACCAGCACTAAATAGGGTGCCATTGTTACCATCGCCTCTTGCATGGCATTTAGGACATCATTCTGGGATTTAAAGTTTTTCGAGGTAAAGCCATAGATCATGCCAGGCAAAGCTCCGAATAAAAAGATAATGGCCACGACACCCTTAAGAGCAGCTGAGTGAAGCACATCTGGAGATGCCGGATCACGCAGGTAGCCCTCTTCAGGCACCAGGCCCGCCACCAGAAAAAGCACTAAGCCCAAGGCCACAAAAGCTGCATAGAGGAGTCCCCGTTTTTCAAACGATGTGAGTTCTTTAAGTTCAGTGCGAGGCAGATCACCTTTGTATTCCCCTAAAAAAGGGATGGTGATTTTATTAGCAATCAAAGTTCCTATACCTACTATTAACAAGGAAGATGTCGCCATAAAATACCAGTTAGATACAGGGGTGACGATGTACGCCTTGTCCAGGATCCGGGCGGCTTCTTGCGAAATGCCCGAGAGCAAAGGATCGGCCGTAGAAAGAAGAAGGTTCGCTGCGAAGCCTCCGGACACTCCGGCAAAACAGATCGCCAAACCTGCCAGAGGATTTAAACCTGCGCTATGAAATGTTAAAGCAGCTAAAGGTATAAGAAGAACATATCCGATATCTCCACCGGTATGGGAGAGAACTCCTGCGAATAAAACGGCTGGTACCAGTAGAGCTCGTGGTGATTTCATGACCAAAAGTTTTAGCAGAGTTGATAAGAGTCCACTCTTTTCAGCGATAGAAAAACCCAGCATCGCCACCAGAACTGTGCCTAAAGGTGCAAAACCCGTAAAGCTTTTGACCATCTCAGTGATCACGTAACGAAGACCTGCGGCTGAAAAAAGGTTTACAGGTCTAAGCACTTCTCCCGTCACCGGATGAAGAGCTTCCAGACCCAGCGCACTCACCAGCCCTGAGAGGCCCACCACAAATAAGGCGAGAAATAAAAACATGATCGCCGGATGAGGCAGAGCATTCCCGGCCCGTTCCACCTGAGCGAGAAATCGGTAGAGTAAACCATTTTGCTGGGTATCCTGACTCATGAATGATCTCCTTGATGATACAAAAAAGCATAACCTGATCAACTAACATCGTCTATTGTTACGCTCTTGAAATCTACTCCCTATCATTTATCCTGCGGGCATAAAATCGGTGTGTGAATCGTTGAACAACACCAAGGCAAGATCTATCTGGAGACACTTTCTAAGGGATGTGCTTTTGTCTTTGAGTTGCCTCAAATAAATCCTTAGTGCTCTTTATTTCAGAAATGATTCCGCTTTCCAGATTCCAATAACACTCATTCCACTACTTCGGCTAATCACTGTGGAATTCTCGATCAGGAGGGTGGTAGGAGTAACCTCTATATTAAGTAGCGAGCTTAAGTGCTTGCCTTCAATAAAGGTAAACGGATAGGGGTGTTGCTTAAGAAAATTCATCACCACCGAATCATCCTCAAAAGGATTGACCGCTATAACATCCTCGCCCTTAAATTTTCCAGACTCCACAGAAGAATGGTAGCGATTCATTTCTACCTTGCAAGGCCCACACCAGGTAGCCCAGAAAATAGTGAGGTATTTTTTCGCTGGTGTCGGAAATTTGATTTCTAGTTCAGTCTGCCCGGGTGAAAGCATCCGGTAGCTGCCGGTTTCAAGCTTTGTCCCTTCGCTTTTAAAGTTGTCTAGAACTCTGGGAATGAGAATCGTTCCTATTGAGATTATAAGAACTAAGTTAATAAGATATTTTGGTTTAAGCCATTTTTTCATTCTTCTCATTTTACTTACTAAAAGAAGTGAAAGGCCAGACTTCTTCAAGGGCACTTGGCTTGCATTGTTTTGAAGGAGAGGAAGGATTAATAACTAACTTTTCCGAAGGAGTGTTTATGCAAACCATTAAAGATATTATGACAACCGAAGTGGCCTGTACAACTCCGGATACATCTTTGACTGAAGTTGCAAGATTAATGGTGGAGTTTGAATGTGGCGAAGTTCCCCTGGTAGAAAACTTT
>JBEIEO010000118.1:0-9003 GCA_040382895.1 Halobacteriovoraceae bacterium | reverse complement strand
CAGGCCCATAGGTAACCAGTGCTTTTGCTTTTTAATAATGAGAAATAACAAGACGATCACACCTAGATTGGGACACAAGGGTGGCAACCATGTACTCATTTCTGCGGAGTGTACAACCAAAGCATTAAGTACTGCTAAAAGTTTTAGACCCAAGGAGAGCTGCCAATCCCACAACGGAAAAGCCAGAAGCACTAATAACGGAAGTGATAAGGCGAAGATAAGGTTAAGCATGGGTGAGAAGATCAGGATTAGTGGAGAAATCAATTCTCCCTGAAAGTAGGCAATCAGGGCCTGAGCAAAAAAGAACCATAAAAATAACCAGCTTTTCCCCGAATAAATTAAGCCTAAGAATAAAAAGCTATAAGTAAAACTCAGTGGAGAGTTGAAAAAGGATCCAAAAAGCATATCCATTAGCAATGCCAGCAGAAATCCGCTCTTCTGATCGAGCCAGCGTTGTTGTAGTTTAATTAGGGCCATACGTTTGAGTGCCCCTTGGCCAGAGAGAGTGAAAATCCCCAACGTAAGAATCAACAAAATCAGAAGTTGCCAGCGATCACTTTTGATTAACTTCATCAGCGGCAAGAGCACGGCTGAAAGATGAAACCCGGACGGCGTGAATAAGTGATTTAAGCCTAAGCTTTTGTATTTCTCTTTTATCCATCTCGCGACAGGAGCAGTTCTGCCCGTCAGCATCGATTCCCATAATTCCAGAAGATCCAATTCTTCTTTGGAAACATGTGTTTTGGCCTTTGCAAATGAGTCCAGCTTAATCGCCGGTTCCGCTTTAAAGTAGGGCCTGAACTGACGAAGCTCATGAGTTTTGAGAATGGCCATGAGAAGGACAGAGGTCACCAGGATAAAGCTAGTCCATGAAAGTTTCATGAAGCATGGTTTCGCAATGTCAGGGCCAAGGTTAAGGAGTTTAAATAGCCGATTATACAGGCTCTGTGAAACTGTGCAGAATGAGATTTCCTTGCCTCATTAGGCGAAAAACGATACTTACCCGAGCATGAATGACTTTGCTTTAAAGAGCCTTGTTCCGCAAATTAAACAGTGGCTCGAAGAAGATGATTTAACTCGAAACCACCATTACACCCGCCATCTACCTGATAGCGAAGTGAAAATGTATCTAAAAATAAAATCTCCTCTGGTGCTCGCCGGAGCTGATTATTTTGCGGCAACCTTTATTGCCCTAGGTGAGACAAGTGATAAGTTTGAGTTCTTGAGAAACTGGGATGGTCGCACTTTCGAAGCTGGCGAAGTTATCGAGTTCCCACAAGCTGTTGCCTTCAACGTAGCACTCACCGCTGAAAGACTTGCGCTAAACCTGCTTCAACATGCCAGCTCGGTTGCAACTTGGACCAATACTCATGTAAAGAAAGCTTCTGCAAAAAACATCAAACTTCTCGACACCAGAAAAACCACTCCCGGACTTCGATCACTGGAAAAATATGCTGTAAGAATCGGCGGTGGATTTAACCATCGACTGGGTCAGACGGATGCCTGGATGATCAAAGACAATCACAAATCCTGTATGGGCGGATTGACCGGAGCCTATAAGTTTTTCTTCGCTCAGGGCAACTTCTACAACAATATCATTGCTGAGATCCATGGCCAGGATGAAATCCAGGAAGCTATCAAATTGGGTCTAACTCATTTGATGCTGGACAATTTTTCACCGGATGATATCCGCAAGGCTGCGACTCTCAAAAAGAGTGGTATGACCTATGAAGTTTCCGGTGGCATTAAGCTGGATAACCTGGACCAATACCTGATCGAAGGTGTGGATGCCATCAGCTTAGGCTCTTTGATTTACTCAGCACCGAGAGTGGATATCTCTCTAAAGTTTAAACCGCATGAAAGACTTTAACACAGATGTACTTATCATCGGATCTGGCATCGCCGGTCTTTCTGCTGCGATCAAGCTGGCAGAGAAAAAATTAAACGTCACAATTGTTACCAGAGAAAAGCGTCCTGAAATCACTAATACATTCTGGGCCCAGGGTGGAATCATTTATAGTCCAAAGGATCTGAATGATCAGGAAGACTTGATGAAAGACATTCTGAAAGCTTCATCTTTCACTTCCAATGCCGAAGCTGCCAAAATCCTTTCCACACGTTCTGCTGAAATCATAGATGAAGTTTTGATTCATAAAACCCATACGGACTTTGCGAAAGACGCCGAAGGTGAGTTGCTTTTCACAAAGGAAGCTGCCCATTCACGGGATCGCATTATCTACAATGGCGACATGACTGGAAAAGCTATCCAGATCTCTTTGCTAAACTATCTTAATGATTCAAAAGTTTTTCCGAATGTTCGCTTCCTTACGAGTCATACCGCGATTGATTTGATTACTCCTAATCACCATGGTGTAGACATCACTCAGCGCTATGAAGAGAATCAGGTGCTTGGAGCCTACATTTTTGATCAGGAAAATAACTGGGTGAGAAAAGTTCTCGCCAAGACGACCATCCTTGCGACTGGTGGAATTGGTGCCCTTTATCTTCACCATTCCAATGCGGAAGGGGCTCGCGGAGATGGTCACGCCATGGCCTATCGCGCAGGCGCTTATGTGACCAACATGGAATTTATTCAGTTTCATCCGACGACATTTTATAACCGCTCCTCTCATCGTCGCTTTCTTATCTCAGAAGCCGTCCGTGGAGAGGGTGGACGTTTGATCAATGCTCGCGGTGAAGCTTTTATGAAAAACTTCCACGAAGACGCTGAGCTGGCCCCGCGTGATATCGTGGCCCGTGCAATTCTGGAAGAGATGATTGCTGAAAAAGAAGACTGCGTTTATCTCGACATTACTCATAAAAATGAGTCTTATCTCAAAAACCGTTTCCCGACTATCCACGCCTACTGTCTGGAAAATAAAGTCGATATGGCCAAGGAACCAATTCCGGTAGTTCCTGCTGCTCACTATACTTGCGGCGGCGTGAAAACAGATCTTAAAGGGCGAACAAACCTCAAGCGATTATATGCTGTGGGTGAAGTCGCTTGCACGGGTCTTCATGGGGCCAATCGTTTAGCTTCGACATCCCTGCTTGAAGGCCTTACGTGGGGATATATTGCAGCTGAGGATATCATGAATAATCTCAGTTCCATGACAGACTACGAGCCAAGTCGAATCAAAGACTGGACTCAGGCCCAGGAAGATGTTGATCTCGCTCTGATTGCACAGGATCAGCTAACTCTCAAACAAACCATGTGGAACTACGTAGGCCTTTCCCGATCTCCTAATCGTCTGGCGCGAGCACGTGCCATGTTTATGGAGCTACAGGATGAAATATCCAAGTTCTACAAAAACGCCCGCCTACACGATGAATTAATAGGTTTACGTAATGGCGTGGAAGTCGCTTTCATGGTGCTGAATGCATCACTTCGTAATAAAAAATCCGTCGGTTGTTTTTATCTTAAAGAGTAGGCTTGAAGTAAGAATGTCCCAGAAGCGCAATGTTTCTGCGGATAAAGTTTCTTCTTCTTAGAACAAAATTCGTAGGCTTCTTCGGATTCCAGCGACGTGGATTTGGAAGAATGGCAGCGAAGAGTTGAGCTTCACCTAATGAGAGATTCCGAGCAGGCTTATTGTAATAATACTGAGCCGCTGCTTCCGCACCGTAAATTCCTGGGCCCAGCTCAATCACGTTTAAGTACACTTCTAGAATTCTTCGTTTATCCCAAATCTTTTCAATTAAGACAGTGAAGTAGGCTTCAAGTCCTTTTCTGATATAGGTACGTGATGGATAAAGAAAAACGTTCTTAGCAGTTTGCTGAGAGATAGTGGAAGCGCCCATTTTAATTTTGCGACGTTTGTTCGCATCAATGGCACGAGCGATTGCTTCGAAATCAAAGCCTGAGTGAGAAAGAAATTTGGGATCTTCTGATGCGATCACGGCTTTTCTTAGGTGCGGAGAAATCTCATCCAGGGATACCCAGTCTTTTTGAACTGAGACCCATTTGCCGGCCAAGGCATATTCCCCGGAGCGAATCATTACTAGTGGGGTGACGTAAACCGGAAACCACTTCAGCACGACGACTAAGAGCAAACTAAGCACAAAGAAACAGCACGTCGACCAGAAGATGAATTTCTTCACTTTCGGCAAAATGCTCTTTATTTTAGCGAAACCTTTTCTTATGTAGCCCATTCTTTTCTCATGATATTACGACTCAAGTACCTCGTGATACCTGAACGAACTTGCCTGTTTTATCGGAGCAGTTTTGCCCCGACAGCAAACCGCTTACCAGTCACAGAATTCCAGTGCTGCAAGGATAATGGAAAAAAACCAATAGACTAGGGCTTCGGTAAAAAAGAAACTGCGGATCTTGACCCCTAAATGGGCCCTTTTTGGTTGTAATGAAGAGTGAAAAAACTTGTGCTGCGGTGCATGTTTTCGTGAGTTCATGTCTTTTTTACAGAGTCGGCCACTAGGTGACAGGTGCTTACCTAGACTTTTCTCTCTCTATCCTCTAGAACTTGCCATTCAAAAAGCTTTTAAATTTGTAGGTGTGGGTATGAATCTCGAGCCAAAAAAATTCCAAGAGAAATCTCTCTATTTTACCTCTCTGGGGTGCTCAAAAAATTTAGTCGATTCACAAGTGATGCTAGGTCATCTTAAGTTGGATGGTTTCAAAATTGCCACCGCCCCCGAAGATGCTGAGGTCATTATTGTTAATACATGTTCCTTCGTTGAAGCTGCTAAAGTTGAATCCATTGAGACTGTTCTAGATCTAGCGACTTATAAAGAGGACGGCAAATGCCAGGCACTTGTGATGTCAGGTTGTATGGCCCAGCGATACGCAGGTGAGCTTGAAGCAGAAATGCCGGAAATCGATATGTTCATCGGCACTGGTGAGTACCATAAGATTGTTCCTCTGCTTAAAGCGATGGAAGATGGAAAGCTTGAAAAGAAATCTTTTGTTGAGATTCCTAAATTCATCCATACAGAATTTGATCCTCGATTAAATACTTCTCCCTTTTATATGGCCTGGTTAAAGATCTCTGAAGGCTGTAACCGCAATTGTACCTTCTGTATCATTCCAACTCTGCGTGGAAAATTACGTTCACGTACAATCGATTCCCTGGTTGCAGAAGCGGAAGCTCTGGCAAAAACCGGTGTAAGAGAATTGAATCTGATCTCTCAGGACTTCTCTGATTACGGAGTTGATCTTGAAGGCGGCGGAAAGAAAGACGGTAAAAACCCGATGATTTACGAATTGCTTTCACGCTTAGAGAAAGTCGAAGGCATTGATTGGGTACGAGTATTCTATTTCTATCCTGATGATCTTACTGAAGACGTCATGGATCTCATGGCAAGTTCTAAAAAAATCACCAAGTACCTGGATATGCCGGTTCAACACTTTGCTGATGGCGTCCTGAAGCGTATGAATCGTCGTGCAACTGAAGAATTGATCCATCAAAAAATCGATACTCTACGTTCAAAAATTCCAGGAATCGTCCTTCGCACATCTATTATCGTAGGGTTTCCGGGTGAGACAGAAGAAGATTTTCAGGCCCTTTTAAATGGAATTAAGAAAGCACGTTTTAATCATTTGGGTGTGTTTAAATACTCGGATGAAGAGGGGACTCCAGCCGTTCGTTTGAAGAATAAAGTTCCTCAAGAAGTGATCGATGAGCGCTTTGAGCAGCTTTATGAAGCTCAGAAAGAAATCGCTCGTGAATTGAATCAGGAATACTTAGGTAAAATTATCGATGTTCTAGTTGAAGGTCAGCACGAAGAAACTGAATTATTGCTTCAGGGACGTCACTCTGGTCAGGCTCCTGATATTGATGGAAAAGTTATTATCAATGACGGTTTTGCCAAAGCTGGCGATATCGTTAAAGTCGAAATCACGGATGTGCTCGATTATGATTTAGTTGGAAGAATCATCACGGCATAAAAATGAAAAAGGTCTCCCTTCTTTTAGGGATTCTGCTTTTTACAACTTCTGTTTATTTGTTTGTGTCTGATAAAGGCCAAAATAAACTTTTATCTCAATCACCGATCTCAGCATCTGGCTCCCGAAAACTCTTTTTTGGGGCCAGGTCAAAAACCACAAACATACCTAACGAATCAGCAGTAACCAATGGCTGTTCAACGCTAACCGCTCAGCTTGAAGAAATCGACTTCAATGAATCACCCGAAGGGTGGCGTGAAAGTCTTGAGTTTAGTGCATTGGATGAGTGTGAGGATGAAGTCGCTCAAAATCGAATCGCAGATGTTCGAGCCTTTTGTTTTGATAGTTTTGAGCAAGAAGAATGTGCTCGTCATACTGTTTTTTTGAGAGCCATTTTAAGAACTCAGAGTATCCAGGATTCAGAGGATAGAGATATCCTGGCAGATCTGATCCTCAAGGAGTTTGCTGGTGAAACTCCGGATTTTAAACAGCTGGTAAAGCATTCTGAAAAACTTCTCACTATTGAGCCTAATCAACCATCTTTTCAAAAACTTTTTGCAGCCTCTACTATTATTTCAGCACTGGATGGCAATGAAGATTTAGCTGCTGTAAAAATGTCAGTGGAGCAAAAAGTAGACTCAAATATTTGGCAAGATCCTGAAATGCTGGGCCTCAAATTGGCTGTAGAAACAGGATTAGAACCTGGGAATGTGGAACATTTTGCCAGGGAAATTCTCAATCAGAGCGATTCATCTAAAATGCATGAAATACTTGGATGGTCTTTATGGCGACAGAATCGATACGAAGAAGCTGAAGAAGCCTTGAAGCGTGCCATCGAACTTAATCCTAATGATCCGTGGTTGAAAGATCAGCTTAAAAAGATCAACGATAAAAATGCGGGTGAGGATAGTTACCAGGCCCGAATTTCTCTAGGGTTCAATCTGGAAGATCTCTATAACTAAAAAGGCTTTTATGAAACTTGGAGTTTTACTCTTTTTATTTGTTATTCATTCTGCCCTTGCAGAAGAGATCAAACTTCGCATCGTTGCTGCTAATAAAAGTGACAATTTCGAGTTGGGAGTGGGATCCAGGGTAAAGCTAGAATTCGTTCAGCGTAATGAAACTCATGATGCTGTCTTCATGGGGAAAATGATTGGACATCCTCAATACGGAGAAGAGTTACTTTTTTTGGATGAGAAAGATACCCGCATTTTCATGATTGATAGTAAAAGCGTACGGTCACCCTCAGTTGCCAAGAGCCGGATGCAAAATCTCATTAGCACCATCGATCAGGCCGGTGAAACCTGTGCCGCTTATGCCCTTTATCATTTCTGGCTGCAAACTGCAGCTGTTGGTCTTGCAGGTAATGGTGAGTTGATGACAGTTATGAGTAAAGAGCATTCCCGGATGAAGCTTCTGGAAGAATCGATCACTCGCTACTATATGGGGCGCTCCTTTAGTATCAAACCGGTTATGAAAAATTTTGGAGATCGCTTCGGCTTCAAATGCCGGGAGAAAGTTTTTGAAAATTCAGCCAAAGCCATCGATTACATCTACAAGCACACCATGGCGGGCAAATCAGTCATCATCGAGTTTTTCATTGGATCCAAGATGGTGACTTCGGATATAGAACTGCAAGATTTTGAAACGAAAGTTGAAATGGATTCGCGTTTATGGATTCCCAGAAAAGTGGGGGAGAGGAATGCTGGAGGTCATGCCATTGTTGCATCTGCCGCATTTACTCTAAATGGTAGAAAGAAAGTGTTGGTGCTTGATTCAAATTGGAATGAGCCACGAGTATGGGATCTGGAAGCTTATCTCGGTGGAAAAACTGCGTTAAATGAAATGATTTTTCACAGTTGTGATTAAGACTTACTGATCTTTTAAAATAGTCTTCTTGAGATTCAATTGCAATTCTAGATCGGAGATTTCATCCTGCAGCTTATTGCTCTTAGCTTCATGTAATTTGTAGTGGAGCAAACCGTAGGCTTGCTTGTCTTTAAGATCTTTAGTTAACAGTTTTGTTTCCATCTGGGCCAGACCAAGCTCGACTTCTTTTACTTGTGCTGAAAGTTCCTTAAATCGTAGATCGATCTGACGGTGCAAATCATTAATCATGGCAGCCGTTTGAGTGACTACCGCATTCACGATGACATCATCTTCAACTCTTATTTTTTTCCCAAATATACGACTAAGCATGTCTTGAACCTCATCACTTAATTTTAGACGATCCATAGGCTCCTCACTATCGGGGCAATAATCGCCTAGTACTTAGGCACGGTAAATGCGCTAAGATAGATTGTATATTTAAGGAGTTAACGTGAAACATCTGACTTTGATGCTCAGTCTATTCATCTCACTGGCAACACTGGCACAAGGGCCACAAGCACCTCTTGAACCGACCTGGAAAAGTAAAGCACGAGAGATAGTGACTTCCATTGCGGGAACAAGCTGGAGCGAAAAGATTTTTGGCACGGTACCACAACCTCCAGAGCCGGAAATCAAACTTCCGGAAATCCCTAAACAGATCAAGAAAGCCACCGACGTTACTGGGTATTTAAAAAAATCTAAAGGACCGACTGAGTTTGATAAGTTACCTCCAGATCGTCGTCGTCAGTTTGACTATGGATTTATTCAGGAGTTATTCCTTGTGACACGTAAAACAGATGCCAAAGATGAAGATCTCTCAAATTGGTTAAACGTTCTGGATCAAGGTGGATCACGCGAGGGTGTTTATCAAGGTCTCGTATTAGATGAAGTTTATGCCGCTTTGGAGAACATGGAAGAAAAATCAACAGATCGCTTGCTTGATTTTTACATCAAGACGAGTGAACGCTTTTTTTATCAAACGGCAAAAAAGGAATCCCTGAATCAACTCAATCTCTACTCACTCAAAAGAATTCTGACTGAAAAAGGATTGGATCTTCTGGGGTATTATGAATCGAATAACCTTGATGATCTATACCAGTGGTATGCCATTTTCTCCAGCGAGCTAGCAAAAGATTACTCACCATTACTAAAAACCAAGATCCGCCAGGATCCGCGTTTTGAATATCACAAAGAATGGGCGAAGAGCATGCCGATTGAGCACATTAAGAGTG
>JBEIEO010000117.1:0-9013 GCA_040382895.1 Halobacteriovoraceae bacterium | reverse complement strand
ATTTATGAATGAAAGTTTTGTAGGGTAGTGATCTCACGATTCCGCTACGTATAAAATCCTTTTGCCCTGTTTGTGTGCGAATCGTGGTTCGAAGCTTATTAAAGAAAGCTGAGCGTTGGGATTTTTTTATTGGAATGGTAAGACCGGAATTTTGCAAAATACGGTAAAGACTTTTAGCGCGTGGTTCAATGCTAAAGGGATTATGTGAGAGATACTTCAAGTCCTCTCTGAATTCATCCAGTTTTTCCTGTGAGAGTTTGTTTTGCAAAACATAAAGAACGTTTTTTGATAAACCTTTCGAGTGAAGTGAAGAGAAGTCTAGCACCTTATAGATAAGATTCATGTTCTCCTTATCATGAATCACCACATAGCTTGACTCAAACAGGGTATAAATCATGAACCAGAAGTTTACAGAAGGATAAAAATAGGGCGAAACCTCAAATGTATCAGCCACGAGATCATCTTCATCCAAGATATATTTTCGAAAAGAATCTTGAAACATCCAGGGTAGTTCCCGGACATCATCCATTTTAGCCTTCGGAAGTCGGGTCCAGGTTAATTCAGTTCCAAAATGTGGATCAGAAGCGGTCACCAACCAAAGGGTGGCCAGAACCAATAGAGCATATTTGACTATCATCGAGGACTCAGAATTTGCATGGTTCGTTTATAACCAGCTTCCACTGCATGTGCCGAGACTTTTGAGTTGAGTGAAAACGAGTTAGCGAAGAAAAGTTTATAATCGTGATGATCTGGGTAGATATCGATCAATCTCACTTTAGGATTGATGTTTAGTTTGCGCTGAAGCAGCGCCATGATTTCTCTACGATGAGTTTGAGAGAATTTCTCTTTTTTCATGTAGTCGTTGACGGTGTCCATGATATCAACGGCTTTCGCCCTCTCAGCTCTATGAGCGATGATCTTTTTTTGGATCATGAGATAAATTGATTGAATGGCAATAGGAGGTAGACCGTAATTTATAAGCGAGCCCACTTCATCATGGAAGTGATAAGGTGTATGCGTCCAGGAGCTGATAATAACTTCGCAGCCATTGTCTTCAGCTACATGGGTAGAGAGAGTCTCACGGATTTCACCATCGATGTAATAATCGACCTGTTTGGTGATGGGGTTTTTGATCGGATAGGGCGTATAAAAGGGTGGAACACTCATGCTGGCAGCAGCTGCTGCAGAAACATTGGTCCCAGTATAATAGACTGAGGTTGAGTCATGAGACGGATTCGGATAATTATATTTTGAAAAAATCACCTTGCGGGAGTGGTCTAGCTGAGTGGCAACGATAAAAAGATCTGCAACAAAGTCTTCGAAGTTATCTTTCTCGATCACATTCTCCAGGAGATAGTTTCGCACACCTTCAGTGGAGAAAAAGCCAGGCAGTGAAACTACCGGCCGAATAAGATTCTTAAAGAAGGTAGGAAAGCCTTCCAGTGGATGATAAAGTCCACTCTTGGGAGCTTTAAGTTCTGGACGCTTTATCGTGAACATATCTTTATAGGTAATGCCTCGGATTTTTGAACCCTTGATTCCCAAAGTCGCCTGGATGATATCCTGAGGAGTGTAGCCTGCGGCAAGGTAAACACAAATCATGGCCCCCGCACTGGATCCCACGTATGTTCCAATTTCTAAGCTGCGGGGGTTGAGTGCCTGAGAGGGTGATGAGTTTTTATTACTCTTGAGATAAAAGCCTAATTCTTCCAGAGCATGAGTCACGCCAAGATGCCAAGCCGCTGCTTTGACCACGCCCCCGGATAGGACCAAGGCAATTTTCTTATTTTTAAGATCGTTCAAATCAACTGACTTCATTACTCAACTTTATATTTGTTTTTGCTCTTATTCATCGGATTCTCTATCATAAAGATTAATCCATAGGAGGATGAATGCATACCACGGATGGGGTTTGGTTATCCATTACCGACTATTCTCTTTATAAAAAGGTGTCGATCTCTACTATCAGACGCCACATCAAGAATAACATCCTGAAACATAAAGAAGAAGACGGAAAGTACTTTATTTATGTGGCGAGCTCTGATCGAGTAAAGCTTAAGGAAGAAGAAGAAACTCTGAGAATAAAACTTGAGAACGAATTACTCAAGACTCAACTTCGTCAGCTGCGAGAAGAGAATAATGAGCTTCGCATGTTAGTTGATCTCTATGAGAAAAAATCGGAAGCCACGAGATTTGTCGAGCCTCCAGAGTTGCCGAAGTTTCTATGAAATTAATTCTTCTTTTCATTCTACTTCTACCAGGATTGGCTTTCGCGCAATCATCTATGCGTCGCTGTACTTTGCTTCCTATTACCGACAGTGTGGGTGGTGCCATTGGTTACAAGGTTTTTGAAGATGTAGAGATAGATTTGAAAAAAAGCAACTGGTGTACTTACGTTTCCAATTCCGGGCTAATAAGTGTTTTCAGCCGTTATCGTGAAAATCTTCCTCAATTTCTGAAATCCAAAGATGTATTAAAAACTGTCGCAGACAAATTACAGGTGGGCTCACTGGTAAGAGTTGGTCTGGTTAATGAGATTAATGGTGTCGAAGTTCAGATGGAGGTCTATGGCGAGAATGGCGAAGACATGTTCTTCAGCGAAAAGACTTTGCTCAATACTGATGACATCACCATCATTTCTCAGACCATCAAGAACTGGTTGGACATGTATTCCAAGATGATTCCTTACGATGCAAAAATAAACGGAATACTGGGAGATCAGCTAACTCTGGATGTTGGCAAAGGCTATCCGATCCATGTAGGTCAAACTTTTGTCGTCAAACGTCCGGTAAAAAAGAAACTGCATCCATTACTCAAAAAAATTGTGGACTGGGAAACGGATGTTTTGGCTGAGGGTAAGGTTTTTAATATTTCTGAAAATCAGGCCCTGGGAATGGTCAAAGTCTATAAAGCTGATAAAAAACTTGAAGCTGGCGATTGGGTACGCTTGGATCCATTTCGACAGGATGAATTTACGGATAACAATCTGGAAGAAAAAAAAGAAGAAGAGCCAGGTAAGTTAGGGATCGTTTCTTTGGGACTTTTTGCTGCAAGCTCTAGTGTCGATACAAATACTCCAACTGGTTCAAAACGTGTTGCAGGTAATATGTATGGCTTTGACTTTAGAGCTGAAGGTTGGATCACGCGCCAATACTTTGCGGCTTTTGAACTGGCGCGGTCGATTGGAAAACTAAATGAATCCTCAGGCAGTGTGGAAAAAGATCCGGTAAATACAAGTTTCGGAGTTTTTAAGTTAACCGGCGGTTACAAATATCTTCCGATCGGATTTTTCTATGGTCCTCAGATTGATATTTATGGTGGTTTTGCTAATTATGTATTTGATATGGATTATTCCGGCAATGATGGGTTCGGAAAAGGTACTATTTCCGGAATACTTCTAGGTGTGTCCGCCAACATTCCTATTAATCGTGAGTATCGCTTCAATGTTCGGGCTGATTTCATGCCATTTCCTTCATACGCTGAGGAGGACAATATTTTTGGTGGTTCGGATAGCGTTTCACTGCTTGATCTTGAAGTGGGTGGTAAATATCAATACACCCCACGCATGAGCATCGATGCCGCCATTGGAACTTTGGCCGGAAAAGCAAAATTTGACTCAGAATTTAAAGAAATTTCTTATCATGAAAATCTTAGGTTAAAACTTGGTGCTTCGTTTAACTTCTAGAGACTTTGCACCTTCCCTCTGGAAGTTTATAATGAAGCACGATGAAAACACAAAGAATCCAGGAGCTGGAACGGCTCATTCTCCACCATAAAGAACTCTATTACCGCGGTAAGGCTGAAATCTCAGATGAAGCTTACGACAAGCTGGAAGATGAACTAAAAAAAATCGATAAAGAAAATCCCGTGCTCAAACTTGTGGGCCATATGCAGGTAGATAACAACCTGAAAGTTGCTCACCAGAAAAAAATGCTTTCGTTGGATAAAACTTACGATGAAAAAGCCCTCATAAAGTGGATCGGAAAAGAGGACGTAATCAGTGTTTTAAAAATCGACGGGTCCAGTTGCTCGCTGATTTATAAGGATGGCCACCTAGCGATGGCAAAAACCCGTGGGGATGGGTCGTTTGGGGAGAACATCACTAAAAAGGCAATGTTCATTCCGGATATTCCCAAAGCGATTCCTAATCAAGAAGAGATCGAAGTACGCGGCGAGATTTACTGTACCGAAATGAATTTTTTCCAGATTTCAAAAGAGATGGAGAAAATAGGCCTGGAAAAACCAAGCTCTCAGCGAAATATTGTTGCCGGTCTTCTAGGCAGAAAAGAAAACATCCATCTGGCTAGTTATCTGAGCTTTAAAGCTTTTGATCTTATTAGCGACGAAAAATATAAAAAAGAACATGAAAAGCTGGATCAACTTCAGCGCAATGGCTTTGTGATGCCTGAATATGAAATTCATAAAAATAAAAAGGACGTTGAGAAAAAGATCCAGGAAGCCAAAGAATTCATGGTGAAAGGTGATTATCTAATCGATGGTCTTGTCTTCGTTTATGATGACCTAAAACTCCACGCTGAACTAGGGGAAACTTCCCACCACCCTCGCTATAAAATTGCTTTCAAATTTGCCGGTGACACAAAGACGACTACTATCAACTCGATTGAGTGGGGCGTCTCGCGCAATGGTGTTCTGACTCCAGTTGCTTTGGTTGAGCCAGTTGAGCTCTCAGGAGCAATGATTGGTCGAGTTACTTTGCATAATTTCGGGATGGTTCAAAACTTTGAACTTAAGGCCGGAGATAAAATTGAGATTATCCGATCCGGTGAGGTCATCCCAAAATTTCTAGGGATCGTAGAAAAATCCAAAGGACAGTTTACCTACCCTAAAAATTGTCCTAGCTGTTCTTCAAAACTTACGATGCAGGACATTTGGCTCTATTGTGAGAATGAAAAGTGTCCAGCAAAAGTAAAAGAAGGGATTCTCAATTACATTCAAAAGGCTGGCATCGAAGATGTTTCGGATAAGCGTTTGGATGAGATGATGGGGAAAGGTTTAGTTGAAGATATCCCTGATCTCTATCGTCTAAATGTGGATGATTTCTTATTGTTGGAGAAAGTCAAAGACAAGCTTGCAACAAAGATGTTTGAGAATATTCAAAAGACCAAAGATCAAACTCTGGCACAGTTCATCTCTGCCATTGGGGTGGAAGGTGTGTCTGTAGCTAAAAGTGAGAAGATAATTGCCCAAGGATACAATACTCTAGAAAAGATTCTCTCTTTGGATTTAGAGAAAATGAAAAGTATTGAAGGCTTTGCAGAAAAATCCTCCCAAGCATTCCTGGATTCTCTACATCGCAAAGAAAGATTAATCAAAGAATTGATTAGCCTTGGAGTAAAGGCTAAAGCCGATGAACTAGCTTCAGGTGAAGGCCCTCTTCAAGGTATGAAATTTTGCATAACTGGTGAATTAAGTATGCCGCGTGGTGAGTTTGAAAAACTAATTAAGCAAAATGGCGGTGTGATGGTTAGCTCTGTTTCAAAAAACACGAGTTATCTCATCACTAATGAAACAGATAGCTCATCAAGTAAATTTGTGAAAGCCAAGGATCAAGGTATTCCGATAGTGTCAGAAGCCAAACTGCTAAAAATGATCGAGGGATAATCCATGGCAAAAATTAAAACAACTTTTACCTGTCAGGAATGTGGATACCAATCAGCAAAATGGTTGGGAAAATGTCCTGATTGCCAACAATGGAACTCATTTTCCGAAGAAGAACAAATTAAGCCCAGCAAGGCAGCTCCCAAGTCGACTTTGGGCCGAGAGAGCAAACCAAAAACCATCGACCAAGTTGAGCATGAAACTGTTGAACGTCATCGAACCAGTATCGGCGAATTTGATCGGGTTATGGGGGGCGGGGTTACAATTGGTTCTCTAACCCTTATCGGTGGTGAGCCCGGAATTGGAAAATCCACACTTTTGATGGAGGTCTGTGGAAAACTTCTGAATGAGTATAAAAATGAGCGGATTCTATACGTCTCAGGTGAGGAATCAGAATCACAAGTGGCAGGCCGTTCAAAACGTTTAGGTGTGAGTAACTCAAACTTTTATATTTTCAACGAAACTAATTGGCAGCGAGTGCTGGAAGAAGTGAAGAATTTAAAACCAAAATTTTTAGTTTTGGATTCTATCCAGACCACTCACTCAAATCAGGTTGATTCGGCTGCCGGAACTCTGACTCAGATTCGTGAGGTTACATACGAATTAATGAATTATGCCAAAGCTTATAACCTCACTTGTTTTATCATTGGGCACGTCACAAAAGAGGGCCAGATCGCTGGACCAAAGATTCTTGAGCATATGGTTGATACGGTGATTTACTTCGAAGGTGATCAACTTGGTCAGTACCGCATGCTGAGAGTGATGAAAAATCGTTTTGGTAACACTAATGAAGTGGGTATCTTTGAGATGCAAGAAAAAGGGCTGGTGGAGATCAAAAATCCTTCTCAGTATTTCCTGGAACAATCCCTGCCTGGTTCCTATGGCCGATCCTTAACTTGCATCCTGGAAGGTTCACGCTCATTATTTGTGGAAATTCAGGCACTGGTGGTGGAAAACAAGTTCGCAGTAGGGCGAAGAACCACTCAAGGCCTAGACTCAAACCGCGTCGCCTTGTTAGTCGCTGTAATCGATAAATATATCGGCATACCTCTTTCTTATAATGATATCTATGTGAACGTGGTGGGCGGGATGAAACTTACGACCCGGGAAAATGATCTTTCGGTAATCGCATCACTCTTGAGTTCTTATTACGCGAGCGCCATTCCTAACGAAACGATCTTTTTAGGCGAAGTTGGTTTGACGGGTGAAGTCCGCTCGGTCCCCATGATGGAAATGCGACTTAAAGAAATTGCCCAGATGAATTACAAACGAGTGATTACGTCGAAACGAGCGGCTGAAGATCTAAAAGGAAAATACAAGCTCGACTTATTAGGAATAAGCCGAGCTGCGGAATTGAAAGACCTGTTGTTCAAGTAATCACAAAAAAAGTTTTTTAATTGAAGAATCCCAAAGTTCTTTTTTCTTTGGATAATACGAATTGGACTCTTGTTTGAATTCTTGAGCAAGTTTCCAATGCTTACTCAAATCCTCAACGTCGATCTCACCTTTTCCGACCATGGCCCCCATGGCCACGCCATAAGCAGTGGTATCAATTACCTGAGGTCGCAAGATACTCTTTTGAGAGAAGTTTGCCTGAATTTGCATCAGAAGGTCATTAGCCGCAGCTCCACCATCAACACGAATGTCATTGAGTTGAGCGAAGTCTTTTTTGAAACTTGAGACAGAGTCATTTACCGATAAAGCAATGCCTTCTAGGCACGCACGAGCGATATGACCGTTATTGGTTCCGCGAGTTAAGCCCAGAATGGCAGCCTTTGCCTCAGAGTTCCAATAAGGCGTTCCAATTCCTGTAAAAAATGGCATGAAAAGAACGTGTTCCATCTGCGAGAGATCTTTTACTTCGCTGGCAAGGATCTCAACTTCAGGTGAGGATTTAATGCATTTCAGATTGTCTCTCAGCCATTGAACTGCAGCTCCTGCTATGTAGGCTGCACCTTCCAGTGCATAGATTTTTTTTCCTCGAAAAGAGTAAGCGGCTGTTGTTAGCAATCCAGTTTGGGAGTGGGTGATTTTTTCACCAATATTAAGCAATAGGAATGCTCCGGTTCCATAGGTACATTTTAAATCACCCACGCGAACGCAGGCTTGACCAAACAGTGCAGCTTGCTGATCGCCCAAGATAGAAAGAATGGGAATCCCATCCGGTAAAAAACCACAACCTTGAGTTGTTCCGAAGTTAGTGAATGATTCTTTAATTTCAGGAAGAACCTTTCGATCAATTCCAAAGAAATTCAGAAGATCGTTGTCCCAATTGAAAGTTTCAAGATTCATCAGCATAGTGCGCGAAGCATTGGAAGCTTCCGTGGCATAGCTTTTAGCACTGGTGAGTCGATAGAGCAGGAATGTATCAACGGTAGACATTAAAAGTTCCCCACGATCTTGGGCAATTTTAACAGCGGGTACATTATCTAATAACCACCGCATCTTAGTTCCGGAAAAATACGGATCCAAAGGAAGGCCTGTTTTTGTTTTACAGATTTTATTATAATGCTCGCTCTTTTCCTCACAGTATTGAGCGGTTCTGCGATCTTGCCACACAATTGCATGATGAAGAGGCTTTCCTTGTTTGTCATAGGCACATGTTGTCTCGCGCTGATTAGTAATACCGATTGCAATGATGTCTTTGGTGTTTGTCTTTGATCTTTTCAAAAGATTGCTGATTGAGGTCGCAACTGAGTTCCAGATATCTTCCAGATCATGTTCAACCCATGCGGGCTTTGGATAGATCTGGCGATAATCAACTTTTTCTTTGTCGACTACCATAAACGTTTTGGTGTCTATGAGTAATGAAGTGGACCCAGTGGTACCCTGGTCAATGGCCAGTACGAAGTTCATGCAACATCCTTGTATGAATTTTATCTAATCAATTTTAGCAGTTTTCGGCCCGGCTTCATCATGGAGAATGAGGTTCACACAGTGCTCCCAATAAGCTCCGATATTCCGGTTCATGATGGATACGAAACCATAAGAAAGCATGGAAATAACTGCCAGCAGCAGCACAAATTCCACCAGGGTTTGACCCTTATGATTGAGGACCTTACGGAAGTGAGGTAGTCTGTGCCAGACCTTCATAAACTTTGAAAGTTGGGCTAGAATAAGCTCAATTTTGGGCGTCCTTACCAATGAAAAAATATATACCTCTTCTTATCTTTATTATGGCATTTAGTGGATTTCTTTCCACTCAAATCCTATGGGACACTTTTGATCTTAACGCCGAACAAGTCGACCAAGATAAACAAAAGTACTCCGTTTACGAGACGGCTTTCCAAGGCCTTAAATTAACAACGACTAAAAGTACGAGCGTCGAACTCAAGAATGTCCAAGAGCCGATTATCCTGCTTAATTTCTGGGCATCCTGGTGTCTGCCTTGCTT